>NZ_JAAUVM010000014.1:0-156571 GCF_012030485.1 Pseudomonas sp. B14(2022) | reverse complement strand
GACAGGGCAAGCCCCCTCCCACACTGACCGCGAACACGGGTCAAATGTGGGAGGGGGCTTGCCCCCGATAGCGGTCTGTCAGGCGCCAGAGTTCTGCTTGAACTGCATCAGCGCCGGCAGCAACTGCTTATCGATCGCCTGACGCACCGCCGGCAAAATCGTCGCGCTGCCGGTGTACATCTGCTCAACCATACCCTTGAGCGCCTTGGCCCGCGCTTCGCTCAAACCGCGTACCGCGCACTCGCAAGCCTGTTCGGCGCTGGCGCCGCTGGATACCTCGAAACCCAGCGAGCGCAGTTGGCTCAGCAGGTCATCCTGATCAATCAAATCCGCATGCATCATGACGTTTATCCTGGTGAAGGGAGCGGGGATTGACTTGGATTCTGGTAGGCCCCCGGCCGGTCGGCAAGGGCAGAATGCACGAATGGCTCAGATGGCTATGAACGTGTCGTTTTCGGGTCATTTACCCGCTGCAGTAATAGGCACACTGGTTGCCAGCAAGCAGCTTGAAGGTTTGGTCACCCTCGGGATGTACGGCTCACACAAGGCACTCTGCCCCGATCCAGTCACGGCTGGACCGGGGCTTTTTTAGCGCTGCAGCACCAGGATTCGTGAAAGCAGTTCATCCCGGTCGATATAGCAACCCTGAAAGTGCCGCGCCCCCGAAGTGGGATCAAACGCATTGCGCGCATGCAACGTGCGGCGATTATCGAAGCACCACAGCTCGCCCGGGTTCAGGCGCTTGACCAGCCGAAAGCGCGCCTCGCGCGTCATCGCGATAAACCGCCGATAAGCCCGATACAGCAACGGCATCTGCGCCACCGATGTCTCGAACGGCCCGCGCAGAAAATTGGCCATGCGAATCTCTGCCACATCCCCCAAGGCGTCCAATGCGATGATCGGCGCGAGGCGGCGGTAGTCGCTGTGACGGTCTTTGTTGCGAAACTCCACGGGTATTTCACACAGCGCACGAAATGCTTCGGGATCCTCCTGGCGCAAGGCATTGGCGATGGCAAACCCATCGACAAAAATACTCTCGCCGCCGTCGGCATCGTTGACCAGGCAATGCAGAAACTGCAGCCCCGGTTGCAGCTCCCGGGTCGGCAAATCACTGTGCAAGGGCAGGTTGAAAGCGGTGTAGGCATTGCTGTCGGCATCGGCCTTGGATTGCACGTTGAACAACACACCGAAATTGCTCTCGCGGATAAACGAAATGCGCTCGGCAACACACGCCAGGGAGCCGGGTTCGGTGGGTACGCCACGTACTTGGGTGAGGCCTCCATCGCGCAGCGCCAACAGCCATTGCAGCAGGGCTTTCGGGTCTTGCATCACGGCTGAGTAGTCGAATACCGGCAGGTCGAAGCTGCTGTCCCACAGTCGGGCTTCGGGTTTGGCGGCCCGGCGTTCGGCGCGGGATTCATCGTCATAGGCATGGGCCCGCAGCCAGCCGGGATCGTACTGGCTGTGATGACCGCCGCGCCATTCCACGCTGAGAAAACCCTGGTCGATACGCGCGCTGATGGCGCCGAGATTTTCATCCACATCGACAATTTCCAGCACTTGCTCGCGGGTCACGCTGTACACGCATTGCGTGCACGGACAGTTGTCCCGCAACCACTGATGATGAAACGGGCTGACCCGGCCATCGGCCCATTGCACGCGAATCTGATCGCCCAGCACCTGCGTATCGGCGAGGTCGCAGAGCTTGGGGTAAGTACGGAAATCGGCAACAGCGGCGGCGGTTTGCATGATGGCTCCTTATTTTTTCGGTGGCAGTCCAATCACTCGGCCGAGGAGGGCGGGCCTTGGCAGATCGGCTTGCTCGGTACTGATGGCAGCGAGTTTCTCCAGCGTCGCCTCGGTAAACGGCGTCGAATGCGGACCTGCCAGGTCAACGTGCAGCAGCATCTGTTCGTTGCCGGCCAGTTCTTTCTCATCGCCCACCAAATGCAGGCTGTGATAGAGGTGCAGGCGCTTGGCGTCGTGGGCGATCAGTTGGGTGTGCACCTCCACTTCGGCACCGAGTTTCACTTCGTGCAGGTAGTTCAGGTGCAGTTCCAGGGTGAACAACGAATGGCCGCTGGCTTCGCGGTTTTCACTGTCCAAGCCGAGGGTGTCCATCAGCGCGTCGGTGGCGTAGCTGAAGATCAGCAGGTAGAACGCATCGCGCAGGTGGCCGTTGTAGTCCACCCAGTCGGCGAGGACTGGGGTGGTGTAGGTGGTCAGTGCAGGCATGGTGAGGGTTCCGTTATTCGGCGAAGGTCATGCCGTGCTTGGCTTTGGTGGTTTTCACCGCGTCGAGCACCGCCAGCAGGCAATCATCACGATAGCGTTCCAGCGCCGAAATGCTGTGTTTGCCCAGTTGATCGCTGGTGCCATCGACCACATCGTCAATCAACTTGTCGGTCAACTCCGGTGCCGGCAGATAGGTCCACGGCAACTGCAATGCCGGACCGAACTGCGCCATGAAGTGCCGCATGCCCGCATCACCGCCCGCCAGGGTGTAGGTGAGGAAGGTGCCCATGAACGACCAGCGCAGGCCGGCGCCAAAGCGAATCGCATCGTCGATCTCGCCGGTGGTGGCCACGCCGTCATTGACCAGGTGCAGCGCCTCGCGCCACAGCGCTTCGAGCAAGCGGTCGGCGATAAAGCCGGGGACTTCCTTGCGCACATGCAGCGGGCGCATGCCGAGGGATTCATACACCTTGATCGCGGCCTGGATCGCTTCCGGCGCGGTGTGCTTGCCGCCGACTACTTCCACCAGCGGCAACAGATAGACCGGGTTGAACGGATGGCCGACCACACAGCGTTCCGGGTGGGTCGAGCCCTCGTAGAACTCGCTCGGCAACAGCCCGGAGGTACTCGAGCCGATCAATGCAGTGGGCTTGGCCGCTGCGCTGATCTTGCTGTGCAATTCCAGTTTCAGCTCCAGGCGTTCCGGGGCGCTTTCCTGGATGAAGTCGGCGTCTTTCACGCATTCTTCGATGGTGGGGACAAAGCGTAGGCGGTCCTGGGATGCGCCGGGCGCGAGGCCCTGTTTTTCCAGGGCGCCCCAGGCATTGGCGACGCGTTTGCGCAGCGCCGCTTCGGCACCCGGCGCAGGGTCCCAGGCGACCACATCTAGGCCGTGGGCCAGGGCGCGGGACACCCAGCCGCTGCCGATGACACCGCTGCCGAGGGCGGCGAAGGTTTTGATCTCAGTGATAAAGCGCATGGCAAATTCCTAAAGCGTTCGGTGATTCCCTGTGGGAGGGGGCAAGCCCCTCCCACATTTTTTAATTCGGTTTCGACAGGGGGTCAGCCGCGTTTGGTAAGGCCCATCTTGATGCGGCCTTCCGCCGGGCTCATGACCCGCGCGCCCAGGCGGCTGAGGATTTCACTGGCGCGTTCCACCAGTTGGCCGTTGGTGGCGAGTACGCCCTTGTCCAGCCACAGGTTGTCTTCCAGGCCGACCCGTACGTTGCCGCCCAGCAGCACCGCTTGCGCGGCCATGGGCATTTGCATGCGGCCGATCCCGAACCCGGCCCACACCGCGTCGGCCGGCAGGTTGTCGACCATGGCTTTCATCGTGGTGGTGTCGGCCGGCGCGCCCCATGGGATGCCCAGGCACAGTTGGAACAGCGGGTTGTCGAGCAGACCCTCCTTGATCATCTGCTTAGCGAACCACAGGTGGCCGGTGTCGAAAATTTCCAGCTCGGCCTTTACGCCCAATTCCTGGATGCGCTTGGCGCCCGCCCGCAGCTGCGCCGGGGTGGAGACGTAAATCGTGTCCCCATCGCCGAAGTTCAGGGTGCCGCAGTCCAGGGTGCAGATTTCCGGCAGCAGTTCTTCCACATGGGCCAGGCGGGTCAGTGGGCCGACCAGATCGGTATTGGGGCCGAATTCCATCGGGTTCTCGCCGCCGCCGATCTCGAGGTCGCCGCCCATGCCGGCGGTGAGGTTGACGATGATGTCGATGTCAGCCTCGCGGATGCGCTCCATCACTTCGCGGTACAGGGCGACGTCGCGGCTGAACTTGCCGGTCTCGGGGTCGCGTACATGGCAGTGCACCACGGTAGCGCCGGCCTTGGCGGCCTCCACGGCGGCGGCGGCGATTTGTTTGGGAGTGACCGGCACGTGTGGGCTTCTGGCGGTCGTGTCGCCAGCACCGGTGAGTGCGCAGGTGATGATGACGTCGTGGTTCATGAGGCAGGTTCCTTACAGGCGTGGTGATGCCGTTCGCGGTCGGCAGTGACCGCGAAACGGTGATTCGAAGAAGGTTATTTGCTGGTCAATTGCAGGTTGGCCGCCGCCGGTTTGCCGTCGAAGGTGGTCACACCTTCCAGCCAGCGGGCTTGGTCCTGCGGGTGATCCTTGAGCCACTGCTTGGCAGATTCCAGCGCGTCCTTGTGATCCAGCAGCGGCTGCATCATCCGGCTCTCGTCGGCGGCGGTGAAGGTCAGGTTGGTCAGCAGTTTGTGCACGTTGGGGCACTGTTCGGCGTAGGTCGGCGCGGTCACGGTCCAGACGGTGGCCATGCCTTCGTTCGGGCCCAGGGCGTCGTCGCTGCCGGTGAGGTAAGTCATCGCGATATTGACGTTCATCGGGTGCGGCGCCCAGCCGAAGAACACCACGGCTTCCTTGCGGCGTACCGCACGGTCCACGGCGGCAAGCATGCCGGCCTCGCTGGATTCCACCAGTTGGAATTTGCCCAGGCCGAACTGGTTCTTGGCGATCATCGCCTTGATCTGGGTGTTGGCCCCCGAGCCTGGCTCGATGCCGTAGATCTTGCCGCCCAGCTCCTTCTCGAACTTGGCGATGTCAGCGAAAGTTTTCAGGCCCTTGTCCGCCAGGTAAGTCGGCACCGCCAGGGTGGCACGGGCGTCTTCCAGGCTGGGTTTGTCGAGAACTTTGATTTGCTTGGCGTCGACGAACGGCGTGATGGTCTGGGTCATCAACGGGTTCCAGTAGCCCAGGAACAGGTCCAGCCGCTGGTCGCGGATCCCGGCGAAGATGATTTGCTGGGAGGCGCTGGTTTGTTTGGTCTTGTAGCCGAGGCCGTCGAGCAACACTTGGGTCATTGCGCTGGTGGCGATGACGTCGGTCCAGTTCACCACGCCCATGCGTACGTTCTGGCAAGATGCCGCGTCGGCCGCCAGTACGTTTGTGCTCAAGATGGCGCTGGCGCTGAGTGCAAGCACGCAGTGGCGAATCAGTCGGTTCATGGTGGATCCCTCGGCAGGTCGTTATTGTGGGGTCCGGCGTCTTTGTGCGCCGTGGGATCACGTTACGGAGCTTTGGGCCCGCCGAAACGCACGGCGGCGACCAGCTCTTGCACTGCAGCGACCTGTGCTCTTGAATGGCCCATTGAACTGGCGTATCACAGTGACCACGCTGCCCGTCCTACGAGAGCGCCACCATGTCCCAGGATTTCTACTTTCTGCTGATGCCGGGGTTCTCGGCCATTGGCTTTATTTCTGCGCTGGAACCGCTGCGCGTGGCCAACCGCTTTCGTGGCGAGCTGTACCGCTGGCATGTGCTGAGCGCCGATGGCGGCGCGGTGCTGGCGAGCAATGGCATGTCGGTCAACGCCGACGCCGCGCTGGAACCGCTGAAAAAGGGCGCGACGCTGCTGGTGGTGGCCGGCTTCGAACCGCTGCAGTTCGCCACGCCGGCGCTGGAACACTGGCTGCGCCGTCTGGACAATGACGGCGTGACCCTCGGCGCCATCGACACCGGCGCCTGCGTGCTCGCCGAAGCCGGCCTGCTCGACGGCCACCGCCTGACCCTGCATTGGGAAGCCATCGACGCCTTCAAGGAGTCGTACCCGCACCTGAGCGTGACTCAGGAACTGTTCGAGATCGACCGCCGCCGCATCACCTGCGCCGGCGGCACCGCCTCCATCGACTTGATGCTCGACCTGATCGCCCAGGCCCACGGCGCGGACCTGGCGATCCAGGTCTCCGAACAGTTCGTACTCGGCCGCATCCGCCCGCGCAAGGACCACCAGCGCATGCAGATCGCCACGCGCTACGGCATCAACAACAAGAAACTGGTGCAAGTGATCGGCGAGATGGAGCAGCACACCGAACCGCCCCTGAGCACCTTGGCGTTGGCCGATGCGATCAAGGTTACCCGGCGCCAGCTTGAACGGCTGTTTCGCCTGCATTTGAACGACACGCCCAGCAATTTCTACCTCGGCCTGCGCCTGGAAAAAGCCCGGCAGTTATTGCGCCAGAGCGATATGAGCGTGCTGGAGGTGAGCATTGCGTGCGGGTTTGAGTCGCCGTCGTATTTCACCCGGAGTTATCGGGCGCGGTTTGCCAAGTGCCCGAGGGAGGATCGGCGACGGGAGGTGGTTTGACGGGCAATTATAGTCAATTATACTCGCTACTATAATTTATAGTCCTTTCAATAATTGAGTATAAAACCATGTCCAAGCACAGCGGCTTTGTATTCCGCCGCCCCACCCTGGCAAGCAGTATTGCCGATGGCCTGGTGGGGGCCGGTATTCAGGATTTCACCTCTGGCCTGTTTCTCGCGGCACCCCGTCGCACGGGCAAAAGCACGTTTTTGCGCGAAGACTTGATCCCGGAATGTCAGCTCCGGGGCTGGCTGGCGGTGTATGTCGACCTGTGGGCCGATAAGGAAAAAGACCCCGCCGAGCTGATTGCGAGTGCCATTGCGGGGGCGTTGGTGCCGTTTGAAAAGGGCATTCGCAAACTGGCCAAGAACATTGGCATCGAGAAACTCAGCTTTCTGCGTACGCTCTCCTGGGACTTTACCAAGCCACAATTGCCTGTTGGTGCGACGCTGACCCAAGCGTTGGAATTGCTCCACAGTGCTGCAGAAAAACCCGTTGTGCTGGTGATTGACGAAGCGCAGCACGCCTTAACCACCGAGTCGGGTATCAATGCGATGTTCGCGTTGAAGGCTGCCCGGGATCAGCTCAACCAAGGCCGTGACGAGGAGGGCAGCGGCTTGCGCCTGGTGTTTACCGGCTCCAACCGCGACAAGTTGGCCCACTTGGTGCTCGGCAAAAGCCAGCCGTTCTTCGGCTCCAGCATCACGCCATTTCCGCTGCTGGGCAAAGAGTTCACCCAGGCGTACACCGTGCACCTTAACGCGCATCTGGCCGAGACCAACCAGTTCAACGCGGCGGATATTGATGAGGCGTTTGAGCTGGTAGGTCGGCGTCCCGAAATGCTGCGCACGATCATCGGCGAAGTGGCGTTGGAGTTGGGCGAGGCCAGCAATCTGGGCGAACTGCTGCACAGTCGCGCCGAACTGCTGCGCGCGGGTGTATGGACCGAATTCGAAAGCGCCTGGAACGCCCTGACCATCCCGCAGCGTGCCGTGCTGGAGGTGATGGTGGAGCGTTCTCAAAACAACGAACCCTTCGCGCCATTCACCGACAGCACCCTCACGGCTGTCAGCAAGGCGCTGGAAGCCATGGGCAGCGACGTGGTGCCGGGCACCCAGACCATTCAGGCCTGTATCGATGCGTTGCGCGATAAGGAGCTGGTGTGGAAGTCGAGTCGCGGCGGGTATGCGCTCGAAGACAAATCGTTCGGCGAGTGGCTGCGCCATGTCAAACGAAGCAAGGCGGCCGGTATTGCGGCCAGCAGGTAGGAGGACAGAAAAGCCAAACCAGCCCAAAGACTGGTTTGGCTTATTCGATACGGCGTAGGGAAAAGCTAGCGTGGTGGGGGCTACTACTCACTTCAGCGACAACCTTCATGACGTTAATCCCATTCGAAAAGTGTGCTACGGCTGTCTGACGTAAGGCTTGAGGGGGACCAGTCGATTGACGGCCGCCAAAGGATTGCCCTGCAGCAACTGTGCAGGCTCGGGTTTGAGTTTGTCCTGATTGATACTCGCCAATACACCGATGGCGGCATTCATCCCGGACATAAAGGCCCCTTCACACCAACCTGGATAGTTACTGGCGCTGTCCGAAGACAGGAATATTTGCCGATAGACTCGGTCCCTTGCCTGTGAGTTGAATGCGGGTTCCTGGGTGAACAGGTACAGGTTGCACAACGCATTGGAAGTCGCGAAGTCTCCAGGTGCGTCGAGCTTGAACCCACCTGTACCGATCTGATCTTGCCAGTCGATGCCGATGGCATTGGGGTCGTCTTGCCTGTTACCCAACAAAGAGTGGAAGTACACCGTGGTGCGAACCTGGCGGGTCGGGTTCTGTACATAAGGCAGTACGCTGGCCCACGCCCTGTAGCTTCGCCACCACTCCTGGGGAAATCCAGGCCCGAACCAGGCCGGGCTTTCAGTGAAATCAGCAATGCCCAGCGTGCCATTTTCCCGGGAGGGTGCTATATCCAGCACGCTGCGTGCCATGATTGAGTCCAGGTTCCACGTGTACGAAAGCAATACGGCAACAGGGCCGGGCCGATCCTCCGCGATTGCCGGGATGAAGTAGCTGGCGCGGGTCCAGCCCTCGCTCATCAGGCAGCGTATGGGCCTGCCGTCGATGTGCGTCCAAGTGCTGGCCAGTGCGGAACCCTGTGCCCATGGTGCTTGGGGCGTAACATAAAAAGACTTGCTGGCGTTCATCATATTGAGCCGCGCCAAGGCGCTTTTCAGTGGCGCTATATGGCTTTTATAGATTGCCGAAGGCCAGGCTTTGTCGAAGTAGCTATGAAAGGCGTGAGGTACGCCATTGATCGGGATTTCTACCCGTAAGCCGTTACGCGGATAGCTCAGTTCGCTGGCCAGCGACATCATCGTCAGCAGGGCCGTATGAGGGATGGCGGCAACGATATGGTCGGTGTTCACCGGTATTAATGCGACGTCTTCGGCCCCTTCTCCGTTGAGGTTGCGTACCAGCAGGCCGGCTTGGGCTGACCCTCCGTCGGCCGATACGAAGATTCCCATTTCCTGTACCTCATGGCGTTCATGCACGGTAAAGGTGTTCTTGCCGGCTGGACCGAATTCGTCCCTGAGCTTTTTCAGGATGGCATGCGCGATCATGCCCGAACCAATGCCTGCCGGCAGAGCATATTCATCCAGGTAATCCCACAGCCAGATTCGCAGCATCTCCAGGAACCCCATGGAAAACATGCTACCCATGCCACCCGTGCCGAAGCCTACGTTGACGAAGATTGCCAACTGTTCTGGCGTCCAGCCCTTGGGCTCCGCTACGTTGCCAAGCAGCCAGGTGCCCAGGTCCAGTTTGTCGAAGCGCTCGATCATCGCCGTCCAGAAAGCCTGGATGCGGTTTTCTTCTTCGGCGGACAGCCGGGGTTGTTCAAGCAACCGCAGAATTTGGAGAATGTTGGAGCCGCCGCCTTGTATGTCGTTGATGGCATCGCGCACATCGGCGGAGACTTTGATGAACTGTGGGGGCAGGTCGGGCGCTTGCATGCTGCCTGCCAACCACCGATGGGCGATACCGTCCTGGCACAGGACAGTGGGTACCAGGCCTGGGTTGGGGAACAGCTGGAGCAATGTGTCATCTCCCAGGATATCCCCGAAGACTTCCCAGGTGACCTTGGCCTTCGCGGGGAACCTCATGGCCCCCAGTTCACACACTGTGTCGGTTTCCAGCTTGCGCACGAAACTGCATGTGCGGCCGTGGATATAGCGGTGCCAGTCGTCATCGACCTGTTCCAGCTGGTTGCGTTCGTACAACACCACATTCAAGCCTGCGCGCAGCAGCTCTCTTGCCGTCAGCAACCCGGACATGCCTGCGCCAATGATTACGATACGCGCGTCTTTCTCTACACCCTCCAGAGGCTGGGCCAGCCAGCCAGATTCGGGGCTGGAGGCACGAAGGATACTTGCGTAGTCATAAGGGTAAGCGTCCACCAGGCGTGAAGTACCTGACTTGAGTTGGCCTATCGTTTGCGGACCGGCCATTGTACGTGTGCCACTGCTGCCTCCCAGGGCAGCCAGGGATGGGAACCATGCCATGATCATCTCCTTGAATTGCTCGCAATACGTTGCTTGTCACTGCTCGAATGAACAGTGATTTCAGCCTAGGTGAGTGCGTGAAACTCAAGGTTCGCTTCAGACCAGTGGAGTGCCCTGAGCAAGTTTCATTGTTATGTCGAGTGTTTTGACAGGGGCGGATCTGATGTAGGGATTATCCTTTTCTGTGGTGTCGGCTATGTCGTGGGTAGAGGGGCTGCTAATGTAAAAGTCCATTGCGGCTGACACCCAAACTAACCATTAATCAACTGATATTTAAAGTTCGCACTTCACTACTTAAGTTAAGCGACAAGAGGTCCGTATGTTCAGGAAAATGCTTGCTGTCATTACTTTTGCATCTGCCCCCGCCTGGGCTGCCAAGGCCCCCGCCTCCGTCCCCTTCACGGGTGCCGATTACAGCGGGCGTTATGAGTGTACTGGTCGTGATAGCCATATCGGCGCCTTCAAGGGGGTTGTCGATATGCAGCTCAACGCCAGGCAAAGTACCGGCAAGTACGGCGCCTATATCTTCACCCTGACGTTGGAAGACAACTCCCGCTATAACGGTTTTGCCGCTGGCACCTCGGATACGCTGGCGATTTACTTTGCACATACCGACTCGGCACTGAAAGATTATGGAGTCGGTGTTGCGCAAGTCGTTCCAACACCGGAAGGTAAACTCGCCTTTACCAAATATTATTACGGCCCCGAATATGAAGGCGGCGGTCACGGGTTGGAACACTGCGTCAGAAGTTGATGCGGACTACTTCTTCATCAGGCTCGAACAGGCCGCCTTGAACGCTTCATGCTGATATTTGTTCAACGTCGCTGGCAGTTCGAAGTTGTGCTTCTTGTTCTGGGCGTTGATGGTCTGCGGCGACAGCAGCGTCACCTCAACCCCCTCCAGCAACTGAAACACCCCTTCGATCTTGAACGTGGTCGGGCCACCGGCGAATTCGCCTTTCTTGCTGCGCTTCTTGATAGCGATGCGCTGGATGGCGTTTTCCTGCACAAATGCCTTCACCTGGGCGGCAAAGGCTTTGACGTTGGCCGCGTCATCGTCGTCTTCCAGAGCGATTTTCTTGGTCGCCAGGGCGACGTGGGTCAGCGCCTGGTTGTCCAGGGAAGCGACAGCGATGATGGCTTCGCTGCCTTTGATTTCGATGCCACAGATAGTCATGAAAGGCCTTGGTTCAAAGAGAAAGTGGCGGGATTGTCGCTTATTCCTGCCCAATCGACTCCAAAAACTCCGACCGCTCATCACTCATCCGCGCCAAACAGTCATTCTGCTCAATGGCGTAGGCCTTGGTGCCGGTCACTGCCGGGAAGGTGTCCACCGCGCAATCGGCGTCACGCAGTTTTTCCCACTTTTGCTGAGCATCCTTCAGACGAGCGGTAATGTCGGCGAGCTTGGTCTTGTCGCTGCCATAGGTGGAATGCATACGTTCCAGCAGACTCTGATAATTATCCTTGAGCAATTGCTCGGCAGTGGTTTTGTTGTAGGTGGCGCATTCCAGGGTTTGCTTGTCGTTTTCGATGCCATCGCATGGCGTGCTGTCGGTGTCTTCGGCCGCGTGGACGCCGGTTGCGATGAGTGCCAAAGCCAGGAAAATCGATTTCATTGCGCCGTCTCATATCAGTTGATGCGGGAATTCTGGCTCAAGCGTAAGACAAATAACAGCTGCCAGTCAGACACCTCTTAACAGCCTTTGTCGTGGATTGACGCTTTCGGCAATTCCCCTGTCGTTTTTGCACCCGGCTCGGTCGTCCCCTGGGCATATGCTGGCCCCAAAGCGCCGGCAGACGATTCGGCGCATGAATCGCCAATAAGGGGACGCCTGATGAGCCCAGCCGAATTGCACGCCGACAGCATCGTTATCGACGGGCTGATCATTGCCAAGTGGAACCGCGACCTGTTCGAGGACATGCGCAAAGGCGGCCTGACCGCCGCGAACTGCACCGTGTCGGTGTGGGAAGGGTTCCAGGCCACGATCAACAACATCGTCGCCAGCCAGACCCTGATCCGCGAGAACAGCGACTTGGTGATCCCGGTGAAAACCACCGCCGACATCCGCAAGGCCAAGGAACAGGGCAAGACCGGCATCATCTTCGGCTTCCAGAACGCCCATGCATTTGAAGACCAGCTCGGCTATGTCGAGATCTTCAAGCAGCTCGGCGTCGGTGTGGTGCAGATGTGCTACAACACCCAGAACCTGGTGGGCACTGGTTGCTACGAGCGCGACGGTGGCCTGTCGGGCTTCGGTCGCGAGATTGTCGCCGAGATGAACCGCGTCGGCATCATGTGCGACCTGTCCCACGTCGGCTCCAAGACCAGCGAAGAAGTCATCCTCGAATCGAAAAAGCCGGTGTGCTACTCCCACTGCCTGCCGTCCGGTCTTAAAGAACACCCGCGCAACAAGTCCGATGAAGAACTGAAGTTCATCGCCGACCACGGTGGCTTTGTCGGCGTGACCATGTTCGCGCCGTTCCTGGCCAAGGGCATCGATTCGACCATCGACGACTACGCCGAAGCCATCGAATACACCATGAACATCGTCGGCGAAGACGCCATCGGTATCGGCACCGACTTTACCCAGGGCCATGGCCAGGATTTCTTTGAAATGCTGACCCATGACAAGGGCTACGCCCGCCGCCTGACCAGCTTCGGCAAGATCATCAACCCGCTGGGCATCCGCACCGTGGGCGAGTTCCCCAACCTCACCGAGACCTTGCTCAAGCGCGGCCACCCTGAGCGTGTGGTGCGCAAGATCATGGGCGAGAACTGGGTCAACGTGCTCAAGGACGTCTGGGGCGAATAAGCCACCGCTGACACTTCTTTTCCCCTGGCCACCCAGGTCTGGGGCATCCAAACGAATTTTCTGGAGTTAAGTTTCCATGGCCAAGATCGCCCCTCAATTGCCTATCGAAGTCGACAGCGAAACCGGTGTCTGGACTTCCGATGCCCTGCCGATGCTGTACGTACCGCGCCATTTCTTCGTCAACAACCACATGGGCATCGAAGAAGTGCTGGGCGCCGACGCCTACGCCGAAATTCTCTACAAGGCCGGCTACAAGTCCGCCTGGCACTGGTGTGAAAAAGAAGCTGAATGCCACGGCCTGGAAGGCGTCGCGGTGTTCGAGCACTACATGAAGCGCCTGTCGCAGCGCGGCTGGGGCCTGTTCAAGATCCAGGACATCGACCTGGATAAAGGCACCGCCAGCGTCAAGCTCGAACACTCGGCATTCGTCTATGTGTACGGCAAGGTCGGGCGCAAAGTGGACTACATGTTCACCGGTTGGTTTGCCGGCGCCATGGACCAGATTCTGCAAGCGCGTGGCAGCAACATCCGCACCGTGGCCGAACAAGTCTACGGAGGCTCCGAAGAGGGCCACGATGACGGCTTGTTCACCGTCAAGCCGTTGTAAGCCGAGGACCGTGCCATGGCTTTCGAAGCAATGTTCCAGCCGATCCAGATCGGCAAACTGACCATCCGCAACCGCGTACTCAGTACTGCCCACGCCGAGGTGTATGCCACCGACGGCGGCATGACCACCGACCGCTATGTGAAGTATTACGAAGAAAAAGCCAAGGGCGGCATTGGCCTGGCGATCTGCGGCGGTTCCTCGGTAGTCGCCATCGACAGCCCCCAGGAATGGTGGAGTTCGGTGAACCTGTCCACCGACCGCATCATCCCGCATTTCCAGAACCTGGCCGACGCCATGCACAAGCATGGCGCCAAGATCATGATCCAGATTACCCACATGGGTCGTCGCTCGCGTTGGGATGGCTTTAACTGGCCGACCCTGATGTCGCCGTCCGGCGTACGTGAGCCGGTGCACCGTGCTACTTGCAAAACCATCGAGCCGGAAGAAATCTGGCGCGTGATCGGCAACTACGCCCAGGCCGCGCGCCGCGCCAAGGCCGGTGGCCTGGACGGTGTGGAACTGTCCGCCGTGCACCAGCACATGATCGACCAGTTCTGGAGCCCACGGGTCAACAAGCGTACCGACGAATGGGGCGGCACCTTCGAAGGCCGCATGAAGTTCGGCCTGGAAGTGTTGAAAGCCGTGCGCGCCGAAGTCGGTGATGACTTCTGCGTGGGCATGCGCCTGTGCGGTGACGAGTTCCACCCGGACGGCCTGTCTCACGAGGACATGAAGCAGATCGCCAAGTACTACGACGACACCGGCATGCTCGATTTCATCGGCGTTGTCGGCTCGGGTTGCGACACGCACAACACCCTGGCCAACGTGATCCCCAACATGAGCTATCCACCGGAGCCGTTCCTGCACCTGGCGGCCGGTATCAAGGAAGTGGTCAAGGTTCCGGTGCTGCACGCACAGAACATCAAGGACCCGAACCAGGCCACACGCATCCTCGAAGGCGGCTATGTGGACATGGTCGGCATGACCCGTGCGCACATCGCCGACCCGCACTTGATCGCCAAGATCAAGATGGGCCAGATCGACCAGATCAAGCAGTGTGTCGGCGCCAACTATTGCATCGACCGTCAGTATCAGGGCCTGGACGTGTTGTGCATCCAGAACGCCGCGACCTCCCGTGAATACATGGGCGTGCCGCATATCATCGAGAAATCCACCGGGCCGAAACGCAAGGTGGTCGTGGTGGGCGCCGGCCCTGCCGGGATGGAAGCCGCGCGGGTGGCTGCCGAACGGGGTCACGACGTGACCCTGTTCGAGAAAAAAGAGTTTATCGGCGGGCAAATCACCACCGCTTCCAAGGCGCCGCAACGCGACCAGATCGCCGGTATCACGCGCTGGTTCCAGCTGGAGCTGGCGCGTTTGAAAGTCGACCTGCGCCTGGGCGTGGCCGCCGATGCCGAGACGATTCTGGACCTGCGTCCGGACGTGGTGGTGCTGGCGGTCGGCGGGCATCCGTTTATCGAACAGAACGAACACTGGGGCGCTGCCGAAGGCCTGGTGGTGAGCAGCTGGGACGTGCTCGACGGCAAAGTCGCGCCGGGCAAGAACGTGCTGGTGTACGACACCATTTGCGAATTCACCGGCATGTCGGTGGCGGACTTCCTGGCCGACAAAGGCTGCCAGGTGGAAATCGTCACCGATGACATCAAACCGGGCGTAGCCATCGGCGGTACGTCGTTCCCGACCTACTACCGCAGCATGTACCCCAAGGAAGTGATCATGACCGGCGACATGATGCTGGAAAAGGTCTACCGCGAGGGCGACAAGCTGGTGGCGGTGCTGGAGAACGAATACACCGGCGCCAAAGAGGAGCGGGTGGTCGATCAGGTGGTGGTCGAGAACGGTGTGCGTCCGGACGAAGCCATTTACTACGGGCTCAAGGAAGGTTCGCGCAACAAGGGCCAGATCGACGTTGAAGCCCTGTTCGCGATCAAGCCGCAGCCGTGCCTGAGCGAGGCGGGTGAGGGGTACTTGCTGTTCCGCATCGGTGACTGTGTGGCCCAGCGCAATACCCACGCTGCCATCTATGACGCCCTGCGCCTTTGCAAAGACTTTTGATGAGGTGAACTCGGTCAAATGTGGGAGGGGGCTTGCCCCCGATAGCGGTGGTTCAGCGACAGCTGTATCAACTGACAGTCCGCCATCGGGGGCAAGCCCCCTCTCAATTTCGGGCCAGTTTCACAGTAGACCTGTGTGGTCTGTGGGAGCTTCACCATGTTGAACACCTTGCTGCCTATTCTCTTATTCGCCGCCCTGGGCCTTGCCGTCCTCGGCGCCCTGCGCCGGGTGAACATGTGGCGCCGTGGCCGTGCCTCCAAGGTCGACCTGCTGGGCGGCCTGCTGGCCATGCCCAAGCGCTACATGGTCGACCTGCACCACGTGGTCGCCCGCGACAAATACATCGCCAACACCCACGTCGCCACGGCGCTGGGCTTTGTGCTGTCGGCGCTGCTGGCGATCCTGGTGCACGGTTTCGGCCTGCACAATCGCATCCTCGGCTACGCGCTGCTTTTGGCCTCGACCTTGATGTTTGTCGGCGCCACCTTCGTTTACCTGCGTCGGCGCAATCCGCCGTCGCGTCTGTCCAAGGGCCCGTGGATGCGCCTGCCGAAAAGCCTGATGGCGTTCTCGGTGAGCTTCTTCCTGGTGACCTTGCCGGTGGCCGGGATTCTGCCGGCGGACTTCGGCGGCTGGTTGCTGGCTGCACTGCTGAGTGTGGGTGTGCTGTGGGGCGTGTCCGAGATGTTCTTCGGCATGACCTGGGGCGGCCCGATGAAGCACGCCTTCGCTGGTGCCCTGCACCTGGCCTGGCACCGCCGTGCCGAGCGCTTCGGCGGCGGCCGCTCCACCGGTTTGAAACCGCTGGACCTGAGCGACAAGACCGCGCCCCTGGGCGTGGAAAAACCCAAGGATTTCACCTGGAACCAGCTGCTCGGTTTCGACGCCTGCGTGCAGTGCGGCAAGTGTGAAGCCGCGTGCCCGGCCTTCGCCGCCGGCCAGCCGCTGAACCCGAAAAAACTGATCCAGGACATGGTGGTCGGCCTGGCCGGCGGCACGGATGCCAAGTTCGCCGGCAGCCCGTATCCGGGCAAAGCCATTGGCGAACACGGCGGCAACCCGCATCAGCCGATCGTCAACGGCCTGGTGGACGCCGAGACCCTGTGGTCGTGCACCACCTGCCGCGCCTGCGTGGAAGAGTGCCCGATGATGATCGAGCACGTGGACGCCATCGTCGACATGCGCCGCCACCTGACTCTGGAAAAAGGCGCCACGCCGAACAAGGGCGCCGAAGTCCTGGAAAACCTGATCGCCACCGACAACCCCGGCGGTTTTGCCCCGGGCGGCCGCCTGAACTGGGCGGCGGATCTGAACCTGCCACTGCTCAGCGAAAAAGGCAGTGCCGACGTGCTGTTCTGGGTCGGCGACGGGGCCTTCGACATGCGCAACCAGCGCACCCTGCGCGCATTCGTCAAAGTACTGAAAGCGGCCAAGGTCGACTTCGCGGTGCTCGGCCTGGAAGAGCGCGACAGCGGTGACGTGGCGCGACGCCTGGGCGATGAAGCGACGTTCCAACTGCTGGCCTCGCGCAATATTCAGACGCTGGCCAAGTACAGCTTCAAGCGCATCGTCACCTGCGATCCGCACAGTTTCCATGTGCTGAAAAACGAATACGGCGCCTTCAACGGCAACTATCTTGTGCAGCACCACAGCACCTTCATGGCCGAGCTGATCGGCGAAGGCGCGCTGAACCTGGGCCAGCACAAAGGCAACAGCGTGACCTACCACGACCCGTGCTACCTGGGCCGCTACAACGGTGAGTACGAGGCCCCGCGCCAAGTGCTGCGTGCCTTGGGCATCGAGGTCAAGGAGATGCAACGTTCGGGCTTCCGCTCACGCTGCTGCGGCGGTGGTGGCGGCGCGCCGATTACCGACATCCCCGGCAAGCAACGGATCCCCGACATGCGCATGGAAGACATCCGCGAGACCGGCGCCGAACTGGTAGCGGTCGGTTGCCCGCAATGCACGGCGATGCTCGAAGGTGTGGTTGAACCGCGCCCGTTGATCAAAGACATCGCCGAGCTGGTGGCCGATGCATTGCTCGAAGACGTCGCACCGGCCAAAGCTCCCAACAAGCGTGAACCTGCGGAGGTGCACTGATGAGCGACATTATCCGCCGCGACCCACGGGCCGAATGGATCGCCCGTAACCGCCTGCACCCGCTGCACGCGGCGATGCAGCCGGTGCAACACAGCTGGATGGGGCCGAACGGTGTTATCCGCAAAAACGTACATGGCGTCGGTTTTATCGGCCCCAACGGCATCAAGCGCATCGACCGCAGCGGTGCCCAGCAGGGCGGCGCGGCCAAGCGTACGGCAGCGATTGAAGTGCAGTTGCCGCTGCATCAGGTGCCTGCGCCTGCGTTCTACATCAACGTAGTGCCGGACATGGTCGGCGGCCGCTTGAGCAGCCACGACCGAGACCTGCTCGGCCTGGCGCGGCAACTCGCCGGCAGCGACGGTGCGGTGCTGGCGGTGGTGTTTGGCGAGCACAAGGAAAGCGCGTTTGCCACGGCCGGTGTCGATCGCCTGCTGGTGCTGGACGGCCACGAATTCGACGGTTACTCACCGGAGCAACGCGTGCAGGGTTTGCGCGCTGTGGATAACCAGTTCAACCCGCGCCATTGGTTGCTGCCCGACAGCCGCAGTGGTGGCGGCGAGCTGGGTCGGCGTTTTGCCGCCAGCCTCAAGGAGCGCCCGGCCACACGGGTGTGGCAGATCAAGGGCGACGAGTGCATCGGCCGCGCCGGTGCGGGCCGGGAAGACTTGGCGCGGCCGCTGCCACGCCTGATTCTTGCGGCTGCCGAATGTGCCGATCCGGTCAGCGACACACGCCATGAAGTGCTGCCCGTGGAGTTATCCACAAGCCTGGCGCGCAGTCTGCCGCGTATCGAGGATCTCGGCGCGGTGGCGGTGGACCCGGCGGCGATTCCCATGGCCGAGGCCGAGTTCATTTTCTCCGGCGGCAACGGCGTGAAGGACTGGGCGCTGTTCCACCAGACCGCCGCCGCATTGGGGGCAACCGAAGGCGCCTCGCGGGTGGCGGTGGACGACGGCTTTATGGCCCGTGATCGCCAGGTCGGCGCCAGCGGTACCTGGGTGACGGCGCGGGTGTATGTGGCCGTGGGGATTTCCGGGGCGATTCAACACCTGCAAGGCATTGGCGCCTGCGACAAGGTGGTGGCGATCAACCTCGACCCGGGCTGCGACATGATCAAGCGTGCCGACCTGTCGGTGATCGGCGAGAGCGCCGCGATTCTGCAAGCCTTGATCGATGCGGTCGAGGCCTACCGCAACGGCGCCAAGCGCGATGCGGCTTGAGGACATGACCATGACCACGAATGTAATCAGCCTGGTGTCCATCGGCGCCCACCCCACCTCCGGCCGGCCACGCCGCGCCGAACAGGACGCGCGCGCGGTCGAGCTGGGCCTGCAAATGGCTGGGGATAAGTTGCAGGTGCTCCACGCCGGCAATATCGCCGAACCGACCCTGCGCAGCTACCTGGGCATGGGGTTGCCGCAACTGCATGTGCTGGAACAACCGGATGGTGCCGATGCCTTGCCGGTACTCAGTGATTATCTGCGCGAGGCAGGTGCCCAGGTGGTGCTCACCGGCAGCCAGGCCGAAACCGGTGAAGGCTCGGGGATGTTGCCGTTCCTGCTGGCCGAGCAATTGGGCTGGCCGCTGGTTGTCGGGCTGGCGCAGGTGGAGTCCATCGACGGCGGCGTCGCTCATGTGCTGCAAGCCTTGCCGCGTGGGCAGCGGCGGCGCTTGAAGGTGCGCCTGCCATTCCTGGCCACGGTGGACAACGCCGCGCCGAAGCCTCGGCAGAGCGCCTACGGCCCGGCACAGCGCGGTGAGTTGGCGGCCCATGAGGTCGAGGTTGAAGCCGATGAGTTATTCACAGGCGCGGTGTTGCAACCGGCCAAGCCTCGGCCCAAGCGCCTCAAGGTGATCAAGGCCAAGAGTGGTGCCGACCGCATGAAAGCCGCCACGGCCAAGGCCAGTGGTGGCGGTGGGCAGGTGCTCAAGGGTGTGAGCGCCGAGGAAGGCGCCCAGGCCATTCTCAAGTTGCTGATCGAAGAAGGCGTCGTGCGCTAACCCACCAACACTGCAAAACCAATGTGGGAGGGGGCTTGCCCCCGATAGCGGTGCTTCAGTTAAAGATACTGAGACTGACACACTGCAATCGGGGGCAAGCCCCCTCCCACATTTTTATCTCCATCAGGTTCTGAGATTAAGGTGGGGCTGGCGCAGGCTTGGGCACCAGATCCGGCAGCGGTGGCGGCAGCTGCTGCCAAGGCAGGTCCAGGTTGCGTTCGATCCTCGGCGTCAGCAACAGGATGATCTCGCATCGATCGCCCGCCGGATTTCCCGCAACGAACGTTGCAGGTCCAGTTCTCGATCACGTTTACCCATCAATGCTGTCAGCGGATAAGCCACTGTCGCAAGCGTGGCCAGCAGGGCCAGCGTCAGCAGTAATTCAATCAGCGTAAAACCTTTGGCGCAGTGATGGCTGGGCTTGCCCTGCCACATCACCGTTCTACCTCCCGATCAGGCTGCCAAGGACTTGCGCGTTAACCCAGGCCATGGAATTGACTGCACGGGTGAGTGTAGATGCTGAGTGTTTTTGTACAGGTTGCACGGTTACCCACAAACGCTGTGCGCGTAGCTGTGGATAAGGTGTTCGTGGGTGTCCACGAGCCCCGTGAATCAAGGCCTGAAAGCCGCTGTACGAAAATTGATCAAGCTAAGTCACGGTTTTTTGGTGCTTTTTTGTGTGGATAAGCTTGAAGCAACGGTTGGACTTGCCCCCAAAGTCTGTTGGCGTTTCTGTGGATAAGATGTTTGCTATCCGCTACAGGCCTTATAGATAAAGGCTTTCAATAGTTTGGTTGTTTATTGATCAAATTGCCCCTGAAACCGAAGAATACAGCTGAAACCCTCGGTTTATGACGGTTTGGCATGGTTTTCCACAGCGCTGTAGAAGTTGCCCCCAAAGTCTGTTGGCTGTTCTGTGGATAAGGTGTTTGCGTACCGCTACAGGTCACGATTTACGTGGCTTACAAGGTTTTGATCAATAAATGATCAATGTAGCTTGGGAACCGTCAACTTGAATAAGTCACGGATTTTCTTCAATTAATTTTGGTTGGGTAGCGGAGTTGCCCACAATTGCTGTGGGTGGCTCTGTGGATAAGTTGTTGGGTAAAGGCTGGAGGGCAGGCTGGCAGAGGTCTGCGAGAGATTTGATCGAATATTAAGCAGTGTAAGGTTCAAGTGTGGGAGGGGCGGTGCGACGATGCGACTGGCCCCCTCCTACATTTTTTGAGCTGTGGGTATCGGTTATTCGTGGGCGGCCACACCCTTGAGGTAAGGCGCCGGGGCTGCACCGAGGTTGTTCAACATGCGCTCGCTGTACCAGTCCACAAAGTTCACCACGCCGAACTCATAGGTCTTGGAATACGGGCCAGGCTGGTAGGCGGTGGAGTTGATCCCGCGCTGGTTCTCTTCGGCCAGGCGACGGTCCTGGTCGTTGGTGGCGTCCCACACCTTGCGCATGCGCTCCACGTCGTAGTCCACGCCTTCCACGGCGTCCTTGTGCACGATCCACTTGGTGGTGACCATGGTTTCCTGTGCGCTGATCGGCCACACGGTGAACACGATAATGTGGTCGCCCATGCAGTGGTTCCACGAATGCGGCAGGTGCAGGATGCGCATCGAGCCCAGGTCGGGGTTCTTGATCCGGCCCATCAGCTTGGCGCAGCCCTGCTTGCCGTCCAGGGTCATCGACACAGTGCCCTTGAGCAGCGGCATGCGCACGATACGGTTACGCAGGCCGAAGCTGGCATGGGCGTAAGGGATCTTCTCGGCATCCCAGGCAGCGGCCGACGCCGCGACGTGGTCCTTGAACGCCTGGTCGGCGCGTGGGTCGGTAACGTCGTCCCACTCCAGCAGGGTTTTCAACAACTCGGGGTGCGACGCGTTGCAGTGGTAGCACTCGCGGTTGTTTTCCAGCACCAGCTTCCAGTTGGCTTTTTCGAACAAGGTGGTCTGGATCGCCACCTTGGTGTTTTCCATGTCGTAGGGTTCCATGTAATGGTTCAACGTCGACAGGAAGTCATCGATGGCCGGCGGGTTCTCGGCCAGGCTGATAAAGATGTAGCCGCCGGCGGTCTTCACATTCACCGGTTTGAGGCCGTATTGCTTCATGTCGAAGTCGGCGCCCATCTCGGTGCCGGCGAACAGCAGGCGGCCGTCGATCTCGTAGGTCCACTGGTGGTAGGGGCAGACCAGCTTGGCGACTTTGCCTTTGTCGCTGGTGCACAGGCGCGAACCCCGGTGGCGACACACGTTATGGAACGCATGCACCACGCCTTCGGCGCCACGGATCACGATGATCGGGTTCTTGCCCACTTGCAGGGTCAGGTAGTTGCCCTTGGTGGGGATTTCGCAGGTCATGCCGGCGATCAACCACTCTTTGTGGAAGATCTCCTGCATGTCGATATCAAACAACCGCTCATCAGAGTAGAACGGCTGCGGCAGCGAAAAGGTGCGCTCGCGCTCTTGGAGCATTTGCGCGGTGGCCTTGCGTGCGGGTTCCAGCGGATCGCCCAAGCTTAAGGTTGCGGTGACGTCCATCGTGTGTGTCCTCATGGCCATTCTGTGTGGCCGGCGAATAGTGGCTGATCAGGTTTGCAGCAAGGCGTAAAGAAAGCGTCGTTGTTGGGAGCGAGTGTGGGGCTGCTGATGCACGGAACCTTATCCATGAGCGACATGGCCCACTCTGTTCCCGACGCGCAACCCCCGTGGTATGGGGGCTGGTCGCGATAAGTATGTGAATGTCGCAGATAGGTAAATGGGTGGTTCTCGCGTTACGCAGAATTGCCACCATAAGGCCGACTATCGGCGGTGGAGAACAGCATGTCCAACAGCTTCCTGAATCCGGTAACCACCCAGACCTGGGCCAATGGTCGGCACATCGTCCGTTGCGTCAAAGTCATCCAGGAAACCTGGGATGTGCGCACCTTCTGCTTTATGGCCGACCAGCCGATCCTGTTCTTTTTCAAGCCGGGGCAGTTCGTCACCCTTGAGCTGGAAATCGACGGCCAGCCGATCATGCGCTCGTACACCATTTCCAGTTCGCCGTCGGTGCCCTACAGCTTCTCGGTGACCATCAAGCGCGTGCCGGGCGGCAAGGTGTCCAACTGGCTGCACGACACGCTGCACGAAGGGCAGGAATTGGCGGTGCACGGGCCGGTCGGGCTGTTCAATGCCATCGACTTCCCGAGTCCGAAAGTCTTGTACCTCAGCGGCGGTGTCGGTATCACCCCGGTGATGTCCATGGCGCGCTGGTTCTACGACACCAACGCCAATGTCGACATGACGTTTATCCACAGCGCGCGTTCGCCCAAAGACATCATCTACCACCGCGAGCTGGAGCATATGGCGTCGCGGATCGACAACTTCAGCTTGCACCTGATCTGCGAAAAACACGGCCTGGGTGAACCCTGGGCCGGCTATCGCGGTTACCTGAACCACAAGATGCTCGAACTGATGGTGCCGGACTTCCTTGAGCGCGAAGTATTCTGCTGCGGTCCTACGCCGTATATGAATGCGGTGAAGCGCCTGCTGGAGGCGGCCGGTTTCGACATGGCGCGGTACCACGAGGAATCCTTCGGTGCCACGCCGCCGGAAGCCCGTGCCGACGCGGTGGAGCAGGCCGAGCAAGCGGCGGATGCGCCGGAAATCGACCTGGCGGATTTGCACCAGGTGGAATTCCTTGCCTCCGGCAAGAGCATTCGCGTCGCGCCGGGCGAGACCGTCCACGCAGCGGCGGCCAAGCTTGGGCTGATGATCCCGAAAGCCTGCGGCATGGGCATTTGCGGAACGTGCAAGGTAATGAAGCTGGGCGGGGAGGTGGAGATGGAGCACAACGGCGGGATCACCGAAGAAGACGAAGCCGAAGGCTACATCCTCTCGTGCTGCAGTGTGCCGAAGGGGGATGTGCGCATCGATTTCTAATTGCTCGAGCAGGCACAACACAATCCAAATGTGGGAGGGGGCTTGCTCCCGATAGCAGAGTGTCAGCCACTGTATGTGCAAGCTGACCCACCGCTATCGGGAGCAAGCCCCCTCCCACATTTGTTTTATGTACATCAGTAAGTCATTGTCAGGCGCCCATGACTTCGCGGATATCTGCGGCCAATTCCCGCACGCGCTCTTCGTCGGTATCCCACGCACACATGAACCGCGCACCGCCTTTGCCGATGAAGGTGTAGAAGCGCCAGCCCTTGGCCGTCAGCGCGGCAATCGCCGGTTCCGAGAGTTGCAGGAACACGCCGTTGGCCTGCACCGGGAACATCAACTCCACACCCGGAATATCCGCCACCAGACTGCTGAGCAATTGCGCGCAGTGGTTGGCGTGGCGCGCATGTTTGAGCCAGGCGTCGTTTTCCAGCAGTCCCACCCAAGGGGCGGACAGGAAACGCATTTTCGAGGCCAGCTGGCCCGCCTGTTTGCAGCGGTAGTCGAAGTCTTCGGCCAGCGCGCGGTTGAAGAACAGGATGGCTTCACCCACGGCCATGCCGTTCTTGGTGCCGCCAAAGCACAATACGTCCACTCCGGCTTTCCAGGTCAGGTCGGCCGGCGAGCAGCCGAGGAACGCGCAAGCGTTGGAGAAGCGCGCGCCGTCCATGTGCAGGTTCAGGCCCAGCTCCTTGCAGGTGACGCTGATCGCGCGGATTTCTTCCGGGGTGTAGACGCTGCCGACTTCGGTGGCTTGGGTCAGGGTCACTACGCGGGGTTTGGGGTAGTGGATGTCCTGGCGCTTGAGGGCGATCTCGCGGATCGATTCCGGGGTCAGCTTGCCGTTCTCGGTGCGCGCGGTGAGCAGCTTGGAGCCGTTGGAGAAAAATTCCGGCGCGCCGCATTCGTCGGTCTCGACGTGGGCGGTTTCCGAGCAAATCACGCTATGGTAGCTCTGGCACAAGGAGGACAGCGCCAGGGAGTTGGCGGCCGTACCGTTGAAGGCGAAGAACACTTCGCAGTCGGTTTCGAACAGGTTGCGGAAACCGTCGGCGGCGCGGTGGGTCCATTCATCATCACCGTAGGCGCGTTGATGACCCTGGTTGGCTTGTTCCATGGCGGCCCAGGCTTCCGGGCAAATGCCCGAATAGTTGTCACTGGCGAATTGTTGGCTCTTGTCGGTCATGGCCCATTCCTGTGGTCGATGTTGGTGCGCACTTTAACCAAGATTGTCGGGCGTGCGCACGCACTGTAAATGCAAAGTCACTGGGGAATTATGCACGGTTCTGAAACGATGCCTGTCGGACGCGTCCGTGATGGCGCTTTGGATTTGCTCAAGTGGCTGGCGCTGCTGAGCATGGTGCTGGACCACCTGCGTTATGTCGGTCTGGACCTGGATGGCCTGTATGTGCCGGGGCGCCTGGCGTTCCCGTGGTTTTGCCTGGCGATTGCGGCGAACCTGCACCGGGCCAGAGACCTGGCGGTGAGCGGCCGGTGGCGCTACCTGGGCTGGCTGTTGCTGTTCAGCGTGATCAGCGAGGTGCCGTATCGGCTGTTTATCGAGGATGCCGATACGTTGAACGTGCTGCCCACCTTGGCGTTGGGGCTGCTGGTTGCCCGAGGATGGCAGCAGAAGACGTTTATTGATCGAGGATTGGCGTTGATCGCCGTCACGATGGCGGCGGTATTTTCGTCGCAGTTAATGTTCGGTTTCTTTGGGGTATTGCTGCCACTGGCGATGCTGCTGGTGTTTCGGCGGCCTTGGTATTTCAGTGTGTTGCCGGGATTGGTCTGCGTGGCCGCCAACCAATGGCAGGTCCTGCTCAATAGCGGCACGCCGGTGGCGTTGTTGGGATTGGCGACCTGCCTGATTGCGCCATTGCTCGGTATGGTCTTGTTGCGACACGCAAAAAGCGCTGGGCCACCAGCCATGCGCCGCTGGGCGTATGCCCTGTATCCCATGCACTTCCTCCTGCTGCTACTGCTCCGCCACATCATCGCCTAACCCCTGTGGGAGGGGGCTTGCTCCCATATTTGTTCGGTGTTGTTTCGGCAATGTCGTAAACGCACCTTTGCGTGGCGTCCGTAGGCATTTGGCCTGTCTGCGCCAGCCCTACCATCGCATCAAAGGGCCCTGCATGGGCCTCAACAATACGAAAGGCTGGGAGAGACGCGATGTTCAGCAAACAAGACCAGATCCAAGGGTATGACGACGCACTGCTGGCAGCCATGAATGCCGAGGAGCAGCGTCAGGAAGATCATATCGAGCTGATCGCGTCGGAGAACTACACCAGCAAGCGCGTGATGGAAGCCCAAGGCAGCGGCCTCACCAACAAATACGCCGAAGGCTACCCGGGCAAGCGCTATTACGGTGGCTGCGAGCACGTGGACAAGGTCGAGGCCCTGGCCATCGAGCGCGCCAAGCAACTGTTCGGTGCCGATTACGCCAACGTGCAACCGCACTCCGGCTCCTCCGCCAACAGCGCGGTGTACCTGGCGCTGTTGAACGCCGGCGACACCATCCTCGGCATGAGCCTGGCTCACGGTGGTCACCTGACCCACGGTGCCAAGGTGTCGTCCTCGGGCAAGCTGTACAACGCGGTGCAATACGGCATCAACACCGACACCGGCCTGATCGACTACGACGAAGTCGAGCGCCTGGCCGTGGAGCACAAGCCGAAGATGGTCGTGGCTGGGTTCTCCGCCTACTCCAAGACCCTGGATTTCCCACGCTTTCGCGCGATCGCCGACAAGGTCGGTGCGCTGCTGTTCGTCGACATGGCCCACGTCGCCGGCCTGGTCGCCGCCGGCCTGTACCCGAACCCGCTGCCTTACGCCGATGTGGTCACCACCACCACCCACAAGACCCTGCGCGGTCCGCGTGGCGGTTTGATCCTGGCCAAGGCCAACGAAGAAATTGAAAAGAAACTCAACGCCGCCGTATTCCCTGGCGCCCAGGGCGGCCCGCTGATGCATGTGATCGCCGGCAAGGCCGTGTGCTTCAAGGAAGCCCAGGAGCCAGGCTTCAAGGCCTACCAGCAGCAAGTGATCGATAACGCCCAGGCCATGGCCAGTGTGTTTATCAAACGCGGCTACGATGTAGTGTCCGGCGGCACCGATAACCACCTGTTCCTGGTCAGCCTGATTCGTCAGGGCCTCACCGGCAAAGAAGCGGATGCCGCCCTCGGTCGCGCCCACATCACCGTCAACAAGAACGCCGTGCCGAATGACCCGCAGTCGCCGTTCGTGACCTCGGGCCTGCGCATCGGCACCCCGGCGGTGACCACGCGCGGTTTCAAAGTGCCGCAGTGCATCGAGTTGGCCGGTTGGATCTGCGACATCCTCGACAACCTCGGCGACGCCGACGTCGAGGCCAACGTGGCCAAGCACGTGTCTGCCCTGTGCGCTGATTTCCCGGTTTATCGCTGAGCGCGGTTTTGGAGTAATGACTATGCAACGCTACTCGGGCTTCGGCCTCTTCAAGCACTCCCTCAGCCACCACGAAAACTGGCAGAAGATGTGGCGCACGCCGACCCCTAAGAAGGTCTACGACGTGGTCATCGTCGGCGGCGGCGGGCATGGTCTGGCGACGGCTTACTACCTGGCCAAAGAGCACGGCATCACCAACGTGGCCGTGGTCGAGAAAGGCTGGCTGGGCGGCGGTAACACCGCGCGCAACACCACCATCGTACGTTCCAACTACCTGTGGGACGAGTCGGCGCACCTGTACGAACACGCGATGAAACTGTGGGAAGGCCTGTCCCAGGACCTGAACTACAACGTGATGTTCTCCCAGCGTGGCGTCTACAACCTGTGCCACACCCTGCAGGACATCCGTGATTCCGAGCGTCGTGTCAGCGCCAACCGCCTTAACGGCGTGGATGGCGAGTTGTTGAATGCCAAGCAAGTGGCCGACGAGATTCCGTACCTGGATTGCTCGAAAAACACCCGCTACCCAGTACTCGGCGCCACCGTGCAACGGCGCGGCGGCGTGGCCCGTCACGATGCAGTGGCCTGGGGCTTTGCCCGTGCGGCCGACGCACTCGGCGTGGACTTGATCCAGCAGACCGAAGTGATCGGTTTCCGCAAGGAAAACGGCGTGTGCATCGGTGTGGAAACCAACAAGGGCTTTATCGGCGCCAAGCGCGTCGGTGTGGTCACCGCCGGTAACTCCGGTCACATGGCTTCGCTCGCCGGTTTCCGCCTGCCGATCGAGTCCCACCCGCTGCAAGCGTTGGTGTCGGAGCCGATCAAGCCGATTATCGACAGCGTGATCATGTCCAACGCCGTGCACGGCTACATCAGCCAGTCCGATAAAGGCGACCTGGTGATCGGCGCCGGTATCGACGGCTACAACGGCTACGGCCAGCGTGGTTCGTACCCGGTGATCGAACACACCATCCAGGCCATCGTCGAGATGTTCCCGGTGCTGTCGCGGGTGCGCATGAACCGTCAGTGGGGCGGCATCGTCGACACCACGCCGGACGCCTGCCCGATCATCTCCAAGACCCCGGTGCCGAACATGTTCTTCAACTGCGGTTGGGGTACCGGTGGCTTCAAGGCCACCCCAGGCTCAGGCAACGTGTTTGCTGCCAGCCTGGCCAAGGGTGAAATGCACCCGTTGGCGGCACCTTTCTCCATCGACCGTTTCCACAACGGTGCGTTGATCGACGAACACGGCGCTGCGGCCGTCGCCCACTAACAGGAGAAATTCCCTATGTTGCATATCTTCTGTCCTCACTGTGGCGAACTGCGCTCCGAAGAGGAATTCCACGCGTCCGGCCAAGCGCACATCCCGCGCCCGCTGGACCCGAATGCCTGCACCGATGAAGAGTGGGGCGACTACATGTTCTTCCGCGATAACCCGCGCGGCCTGCACCACGAACTGTGGATTCACGCCGCCGGTTGCCGCCAGTATTTCAACGCGACCCGTGACACCGTGACCTACGAAATTCTTGAAACCTACAAGATCGGTGAGAAGCCTCAGTTCACCGCCAAGGCCTCTGGAGAGAAGGTATGAGTCAGATCAATCGCCTGTCCAACGGTGGCCGCATCGACCGTAATAAAGTCCTGACCTTCAGCTTCAACGGTCAGAGCTACAAAGGCTTTGAAGGCGACACCCTGGCCGCAGCCCTGCTGGCCAACGGCGTCGACATCATTGGCCGCAGCTTCAAGTACTCGCGCCCACGCGGCATCTTCGCTGCCGGCGCCGAAGAGCCGAACGCCGTGCTGCAGATCGGCGCTACCGAAGCCACGCAGATCCCTAACGTGCGTGCCACGCAACAGGCGCTGTACCAAGGGTTGGTCGCCACCAGCACCAACGGCTGGCCGAGCGTCAACAACGACATGATGGGCATTCTCGGCAAGGTCGGCGGCAAGCTGATGCCGCCGGGGTTCTACTACAAAACCTTCATGTACCCGCAATCGTTCTGGATGACCTACGAGAAGTACATCCGTAAGGCTGCCGGCCTTGGCCGTTCGCCGACCGAGAACGACCCGGACACCTACGACAACTTCAACCGCCACTGCGACGTCCTGGTGGTCGGCGCAGGCCCTGCCGGCCTCGCTGCGGCACTGGCTGCCGCACGCAGCGGTGCCCGCGTGATCATCGCCGATGAGCAGGAAGAGTTTGGCGGATCCTTGCTTGATTCCCGCGAAAGCCTCGACGGCAAACCGGCCACCGAATGGGTCGCGAGTGTCATCGCCGAATTGAAAACCCTGCCGGACGTGGTGCTGCTGCCCCGCGCCACCGTCAACGGCTACCACGACCATAACTTCCTGACCATTCACGAGCGCCTCACCGATCACCTGGGTGACCGTGCGCCGATTGGCGTGGTGCGCCAGCGTATCCACCGCGTGCGTGCCCAGCGTGTGGTCCTGGCGACCGGTGCTTGCGAGCGTCCGCTGGTGTACGGCAACAACGATGTGCCGGGCAATATGCTGGCGGGTGCGGTGTCCACCTACGTGCGCCGCTACGGTGTGGCACCGGGCAAGAAACTGGTGCTGTCGACCAACAACGACCACGCTTACCGCGTGGCGCTGGATTGGCTCGATGCCGGCCTGCAAGTCGTGGCGGTGGCCGATGTGCGCCACAACCCACGCGGTGCATTGGTTGAAGAGGCCCGCGCCAAAGGTATTCGGATCCTCACCGGCAGCGCTGTGATCGAGGCCCGTGGCACCAAGCGCGTGACCGCTGCGCGTATCGCCGCGATCGACGTCAAGGCGCATAAAGTCACCAGCCCCGGCGAATGGCTGGACTGCGACCTGGTGGCCAGCTCCGGCGGCTATAGCCCGGTGGTCCACTTGGCCTCGCACCTGGGCGGCAAGCCGACCTGGCGTGAAGACATCCTCGGTTTTGTACCGGGCGAAGCCCCTCAGAAACGTGTGTGCGTCGGTGGCATCAACGGCGTCTACGGCCTTGGCGATTCCCTGGCGGATGGTTTTGAAGGCGGCGTGCGCGCCGCCAGCGAGGCTGGTTTTGCCCCGGTGGAAGGTACGCTGCCAAAAGCCTTGAGCCGGCTGGAAGAGCCAACCCTGGCGCTGTTCCAAGTGCCTCACGAGAAAGCTACCGCACGGGCGCCGAAGCAATTTGTCGACCTGCAAAACGACGTCACCGCCGCCGCCATCGAACTCGCCACCCGCGAAGGTTTCGAGTCGGTGGAACACGTCAAGCGCTACACCGCGTTGGGCTTCGGCACCGACCAGGGCAAGCTCGGTAACGTCAACGGCCTGGCGATTGCCGCGCGCTCGCTGAACGTGACCATCCCGCAGATGGGCACTACCATGTTCCGTCCCAACTACACGCCGGTGACCTTCGGCGCGGTGGCGGGCCGACACTGTGGGCACATCTTCGAGCCGGTGCGCTACACCGCGTTGCAAGCCTGGCACGTGAAAAACGGCGCCGAGTTCGAAGACGTCGGTCAGTGGAAACGCCCGTGGTACTTCCCGCGCAACGGTGAAGACCTGCATGCCGCGGTGAAACGCGAATGCCTGGCCGTGCGCGACAGCGTCGGCCTGCTGGATGCGTCGACCCTCGGCAAGATCGACATTCAAGGCCCGGATGCGCGTGAGTTCCTCAACCGCATTTACACCAACGCCTGGACCAAGCTCGACGTGGGCAAGGCGCGTTACGGCCTGATGTGCAAGGAAGACGGCATGGTCTTCGACGACGGCGTCACCGCCTGCCTCGCCGACAACCACTTCCTGATGACCACCACCACCGGCGGCGCCGCCCGCGTATTGCAGTGGCTGGAAATTTACCAACAGACCGAATGGCCGGACCTCAAGGTGTACTTCACCTCGGTCACCGACCATTGGGCGACCATGACCCTGTCCGGCCCCAACAGCCGCAAGCTGCTGGCGGAAGTCACCGACATCGACCTGGACAAGGACGGCTTCCCGTTCATGACCTGGAAAGAAGGCCTGGTGGGCGGTGTTCCGGCGCGGGTGTTCCGTATCTCGTTTACCGGTGAGTTGTCGTACGAAGTCAACGTGCAGGCCGACTACGCCATGGGCGTGCTGGAACAGATCGTCGCGGCCGGCAAGAAGTACAACCTGACCCCTTACGGCACCGAGACCATGCACGTACTGCGGGCCGAGAAGGGCTTCATCATCGTCGGCCAGGACACCGACGGCTCGATGACCCCGGACGACCTGAACATGGGCTGGTGTGTCGGTCGTACCAAACCGTTCTCGTGGATCGGCTGGCGCGGCATGAACCGGGAAGACTGCGTGCGTGAAGAGCGCAAGCAACTGGTGGGCCTGAAGCCGATCGATCCGAACGTGTGGCTGCCGGAAGGCGCGCAACTGGTGTTCGATCCGAAGCAGACGATCCCGATGAAGATGGTCGGTCACGTCACCTCCAGCTACGCGCATAACTCCCTGGGTTATTCGTTTGCCATGGGCGTGGTCAAGGGCGGCTTGAAGCGCATCGGTGAGCGGGTGTTCTCGCCCCAGGCGGATGGCAGCGTGATCGAAGCGGAGATTGTGTCTTCGGTGTTCTTTGATCCTAAGGGTGATCGGCAGAACATCTGATAGACCGCGGCGCGGCCATCGGGAGCAAGCCCCCTCCCACATTTTGATGTGTGAATACTTTCAAATGTGGGAGGGGGCTTGCTCCCGATGAGGCCATCAGCCTCACAACAGAATTCAGGAAAGGTGCTCCATGACAGCAGCCAATGTTTACCAACAACGCCCCACCTCCGGCGCCAAGGCCGAGTCGTCGCTGCACCATGCCGACCTCGCCAGCCTGGTCGGCAAGGGCCGCAAGAACGCCGGTGTGACCGTGCGCGAAAAGAAATTGCTTGGTCATCTCACGATCCGTGGCGACGGCCATGACGCCGCCTTCGCCGCCGGCGTGCACAAGGCCCTGGGCATCGAACTGCCTGGCGCCCTGCAGGTCATCGTCAAAGGCGAAACCAGCCTGCAATGGCTCGGCCCGGATGAGTGGTTGCTGATCGTGCCAAGCGGTGAGGAATTCGCCGCCGAACAAAACCTGCGCGCCGCCCTGGGTGATTTGCATATCCAGGTCGTCAACGTCAGCGGCGGTCAGCAGATCCTCGAACTCAGCGGCCCGAACGTGCGCGATGTGCTGATGAAATCCACCAGCTATGACGTGCACCCCAACAACTTCCCGGTGGGCAAGGCGGTGGGCACGGTGTTCGCCAAGTCGCAGCTGGTGATTCGCCACACCGCTGAAGACACCTGGGAACTGCTGATTCGTCGCAGCTTTTCGGATTACTGGTGGTTGTGGTTGCAGGACGCCTCGGCCGAATTTGGCCTGAGCGTTCAAGCCTGAGGAATGACCCATGAGCCGCGCACCCGATACATGGATTTTGACCGCCGACTGCCCCAGCGTGCTCGGCACGGTGGACGCGGTTACCCGCTACCTGTTCGAGCAGGGCTGCTACGTCACCGAGCACCATTCGTTCGATGACCGCCTCTCGGGTCGGTTTTTTATTCGCGTGGAATTTCGCCAGCCGGATGGCTTCGACGAGCAGGCTTTCCGCGATGGCCTGGCCACGCGGGGTGAAGCCTTTGGCATGATCTTCGAGCTGACGGCGCCGAACTACCGGCCAAAAGTGGTGATCATGGTCTCCAAGGCCGATCACTGCCTCAACGACCTGCTGTACCGTCAGCGTATCGGTCAGCTGTCGATGGACGTGGTCGCGGTGGTGTCCAACCATCCCGATCTCAAACCTTTGGCCGACTGGCATCAAATTCCCTACTACCATTTCCCCCTCGACCCTAACGACAAACCGTCCCAAGAGCGTCAGGTGTGGCAAGTGATTGAAGAGACCGGCGCCGAACTGGTGATCCTTGCGCGCTACATGCAAGTGCTGTCGCCGGAGCTGTGCCGCAAGCTGGACGGCAAGGCCATCAATATCCACCACTCGTTGCTGCCGGGGTTCAAGGGCGCCAAGCCGTATCACCAAGCCTACAACAAGGGCGTGAAATTGGTCGGCGCCACGGCGCATTACATCAACAACGACCTGGACGAAGGCCCGATCATCGCCCAGGGTGTGGAAGTGGTGGATCACAGTCACTACCCCGAGGATCTGATTGCCAAGGGGCGGGACATCGAAGGGCTGACACTGGCGCGGGCGGTTGGATATCACATTGAGCGGCGGGTGTTTTTGAACGCCAATAGGACTGTGGTGCTCTGACTGCCGCCATCGGGAGCAAGCCCCCTCCCACATTTTGACTGTGTGAACCCAATCAAGTGTGGGAGGGGCGGTGCGACGATTCGACTTGCCCCCGATGAGGCCCTCACAAACAACACAAGAAACAGCATCTGTACCCGAGCACTTAAACGCGCTGCCCACCCAAAAGGGCAACGCAGTTCCATAAAAACAACAGCGAGGTGAAAGCATGTCTGGTAATCGTGGTGTCGTGTATCTCGGCAACGGCAAGGTCGAAGTACAGAAAATCGACTATCCCAAAATGCAGGACCCCCGTGGCAGGAAGATTGAGCACGGAGTCATCCTGCGCGTGGTCTCCACCAACATCTGCGGCTCCGACCAACACATGGTGCGCGGCCGTACTACTGCCCAGACCGGCCTGGTGCTCGGTCACGAGATCACCGGTGAAGTGATCGAGAAGGGCAGCGACGTCGAAAACCTGAAGATCGGCGACCTGGTTTCCGTCCCCTTCAACGTCGCCTGCGGGCGCTGCCGCTCTTGCAAAGAGCAACACACCGGCGTGTGCCTCACCGTCAACCCGGCCCGTGCCGGTGGTGCCTACGGCTATGTCGACATGGGCGACTGGACCGGCGGCCAGGCCGAGTACGTGCTGGTGCCGTACGCCGACTTCAACCTGCTGAAACTGCCGGACCGTGACAAGGCCATGGAGAAAATCCGTGACCTGACCTGCCTCTCCGACATTCTCCCGACCGGCTACCACGGTGCCGTTACCGCTGGCGTAGGCCCTGGCAGCACCGTCTACATCGCCGGTGCCGGCCCGGTCGGCCTGGCGGCTGCTGCGTCTGCACGTCTGCTGGGTGCGGCGGTGGTGATCATCGGCGACGTCAACCCGATCCGCCTGGCCCACGCCAAGGCCCAGGGTTTCGAAATTGCCGACCTGTCCACCGACACCCCCCTGCACGAACAAATCGCCGCGCTGCTCGGCGAGCCGGAAGTGGACTGTGCCGTCGACTGCGTAGGCTTTGAAGCCCGCGGCCACGGGCACGACGGCGTCAAGGCCGAAGCCCCGGCCACGGTGCTCAACTCACTGATGGGCGTGGTGCGCGTGGCGGGCAAGATCGGTATCCCCGGCCTGTACGTCACCGAAGATCCAGGTGCTGTGGATGCCGCCGCGAAAATGGGCAGCCTGAGCATTCGTTTCGGCCTGGGCTGGGCCAAATCCCACAGCTTCCACACCGGGCAAACGCCAGTGATGAAGTACAACCGCCAACTGATGCAGGCGATCATGTGGGACCGCATCAACATCGCCGAGATCGTCGGCGTGCAGGTGATCAGCCTGGATGACGCGCCACGTGGGTACGGCGAGTTCGATGCGGGCGTGCCGAAGAAGTTTGTGATTGATCCGCATAAGTTGTTCAGTGCGGCGTAAATCCCAGGCATACGAAAACCCAAATGTGGGAGGGGGCTTGCTCCCGATAGCGTTCAGTCAGTTACCTATTTACTGGCTGACTCAACGCCATCGGGAGCAAGCCCCCTCCCACAGTGGGTTGTGGTGTTTGGAACATCAGCGGTTGGCCAAAGCCCCCTGATAGACGGTCGGGCCCGTCGGTTGCTTGCTCACCGAGCCGCCTTTGCTCTCCGCACTCACCATCAATTCCACCGGCTTGCTGATCGAGGCCTGCTGCCTCGGGTTCAAGCCGATGATGCCCTCGCCATCCTCTGGTATCAGTCCAAGTGACACGGGCTTGCCGTCGTCGGGAATCGCCCACAGTTCCAGGCTCTGATCCGACGCGGGTGCGGTGATGGCGATGGGTTGCACTTTCAGGTAATCCTTGTGCGCCATGATTTGCGCGGCCGGCTGCTGAGTGGTGGTCACCAGCGTGGCGGCGGACTTGACGTTGTCCTGGGTGTAGAACGCGCCGCCGAGACCGGCGACTATGGCAATGCACACACCGATAAACATCCGGGGGCGGCTCCAAAAAGGGGGCTTGGATTCAATCACTTGGGGGCGGGTCGCGCTCATAGGGCTGTTTCCTGGAAAGTTTTGACGTTGTTTCATGGACTCTGATCTGGCCATTGGGTTCCTGGGCCGCTCGGAACAATGTGCCGGATGCCCAGTCAAACGCCTGCGTTTACCCCTACATCCAGAGGTTGTTTCAATGAAGATTTCACGCGGTTTCGCCCTTTCCTGCCTGATGAGCCTGGCCGCCACCCCGGTGTTTGCCGCGGGATTCAGCCTTGGCGACGCGGCCAATGCCATCTCCGGCATGCAAGGGGGCAATAACAAGGCCGCAGCTGCAGCACCGTCGTCCGAGACGGCCGGCCTGCTCAGCGCCCTGACCTCGCAACTGAACATCACCCCCGAACAAGCCGTAGGCGGTACCGGCGCGATGCTGGGCCTGGCCAAGAACAAATTGAGCGGCAACGACTATTCGCAACTGGGTAACAGCGTGCCGGGCCTCGACCAACTGTCGGGCAACAATGCATTGGGCAGCCTCGGGGCCTTGAGCGGGATGCTCGGCCAGACCGGCGGTAGCAAGACCAGCGGCCTGGACGGCTTGCTGGGTAACGTGAAGAACACCAACGACCTGAACACCGCGTTCAGCGCCTTGGGTATGGACAGTGGCATGGTCGGCCAGTTTGCCCCGGTGATCCTGCAATACCTGGGCGGGCAGGGCGCCAATAGCTCGCTGCTGGGTAAACTGGCCCAGGCCTGGGGCACCGGGAGCTAAATACGCTCCGCGCGCAGTTGTTCGATGCGTGCGTCTTTCTGCGTCCAGAGCTGGTTGACCCAGCTCTGAACGGTCTGGCGAAACGCCGGATCGTTTTCGTAATCACCTTGCCACAACGCCGGGTCCAGCTCACGGGTCTGGATGTCGATGATCACCTTGGGCACTGCGCCGCTGATCAAATCCCAGAATCCCGGAATCTTTTGCTGCGGATAGACCACGGTCACGTCGAGCACGGCGTCCAGCTGTTCCCCCAGCGCCGCCAGCACAAACGCCACGCCGCCCGCCTTGGGCTTGAGCAGGTGAGTGAATGGCGAAGCCTGCTGCTTGCGCTTGGCCTCGCCGAACCGCGTGCCTTCGAGGTAATTGACCACGGTCACTGGCTGGCGCTTGAACAGCTCGCAGGCCTCCTTGGTGATCTTCAAATCCTGCCCCGCCAGCTCCGGGTGCCTGGCCAGGAACGCCTTGGTGTAGCGCTTCATGAACGGGTAATCCAACGCCCACCAGGCCAGCCCCAGGAAGGGCACCCAGATCAGCTCTTTTTTCAGGAAGAATTTGAAGAACGGTGTGCGGCGGTTGAGGGCCTGGATCAGCGCCGGGATATCCACCCAGGATTGGTGGTTGCTGATCACCAGGTAGCTGGTATCGCCGCGCAGCTCATCACCGCCGCGAATGTCCCATTGGGTGGGGATGCACAAGGAAAAAATCAGCTTGTCGATCTCGGCCCAGGTCTCGGCGATCCACATCACCGCCCATGAGGCGTAGTCCCGATAGCGCCCGGGCGCCACCAGTTTGAGCAGGGCAAATACCATCAGCGGTCCGATCAAGACCAGGGTGTTGAGCAACAGCAGCAGTGAGACAAAACAGCCGGTGAGCAGGCGGCGCATAAGTAACTCTTGGAATCTTGTGGGCGGGCCATCATAAGCAAGCTGAGTCTAGAGGCCAAATCGCAAATGGCCGTACGAATGTTTCACAATGTGCCGGTTATGGTGGGCGTGACTAACTAAGTGCTGTCTTTGCGGTCTAGAATCCGCCTACTTCTTTCCGAGGAAATCACTTCGTGAAACTGCTTCTTGCCTCCCTCGCCCTGGCTGCCCTGCCTGTCATGGCTGCCGAGCCGACCCTTTACGGTCGCTATGAATACATCCAGTTGCCGGAGATCGGCGAAACCTTCCAGGCCAAGATGGACACCGGCGCGCTGACGGCTTCGCTGTCGGCCCGTGACATCGAAACCTTCACCCGTGACGGTGACGACTGGGTGCGCTTCCGCCTCGGCGGCAAGGACGCCACCAACAAGGTCTACGAGCACAAGGTGTCGCGCATCAGCAAGATCAAGAGCCGCGCCGATGAAGACGATGACAAGGACGAAGCCACCGTGGCCAAGCGCCCGGTGATCGACCTGGAAATGTGCCTGGGCAACGTCAAGCGTACCGTCGAGGTCAACCTGACCGACCGCAGCAGCTTCAATTACCCGTTGCTGATCGGCGCCAAGGCCTTGCGTGAATTTGGCGCAGCAGTAAACCCGGCCCGTCGCTACACTGCCGACAAACCGGACTGCTGATTTGAACCTATGCCCCACATCCTGATTGTCGAAGACGAAGCGGCAATAGCCGACACGCTGATATTCGCCCTGCAGGGCGAGGGCTTTACCACCACCTGGCTGAGCCTCGGCCAGGAGGCGTTGGCCCATCAGCGCCAGACCCCCGCCGACCTGATCATCCTCGACATCGGCCTGCCGGACATCAGCGGTTTTGAAACCTGCAAGCAATTGCGCCGTTTCAGTGAAGTGCCGGTGATGTTCCTCAGCGCGCGGGATGGCGAGATCGACCGCGTGGTGGGGCTGGAGATCGGCGCCGACGATTACGTGGTCAAGCCGTTCAGCCCGCGGGAAGTGGCGGCGCGAGTGCGGGCGATCCTCAAACGCGTCGGCCCCGGTGTGGCGCCGGCGCTGTTCCAGGTTGACCTGGAGCGCATGCAAATCAGCTATCGCAGCCAACCCCTGAGCCTGACCCGGCATGAATTTCGCCTGCTGCAAAGCCTGCTGGAGCAACCCGAGCGGGTGTTCAGCCGCGAGCAGTTGCTGGACGCGGTGGGCGTGGCGGCCGACGCCGGTTACGAGCGCAATATCGACAGCCACATCAAGAGCCTGCGCAGCAAGTTACGCAGCGTGGCCGCCGATGCTGAGCCGATCCAGACCCATCGCGGCCTCGGCTACAGCTACAGCCCGAGCAACGGCTGATGCGCCTGGGGCTGCGGATTTTCCTGGTGTATGCGCTGTTTATCGGCCTCACCGGTTATTTCGTGCTCAGCACGGTGATGAAGGAAATCCGCCCCGGCGTGCGCCAATCCACCGAAGAAACCCTGGTGGACACCGCCAACCTGCTGGCCGAGATCCTGCGCGAAGACGTGAAGAACGGCACCCTCGGGCAGAGTCACTGGCCGGAGCTGCTCAAGGCCTACGGCAATCGCCAGCCGGGCGCGACCATCTGGGGCCTGCCGAAAAACCAGGTCAACCATCGTATCTACGTCACCGACGCCAACGGCACCGTGTTGCTCGACTCCATGGGCGAAGCGGTGGGCCAGGACTATTCGAAGTGGAACGACGTGTACCTGACCCTGCGCGGCGAGTACGGCGCGCGTTCCACTCGCAGTGCAGCGGATGACCCCACCTCATCGGTGATGCACGTGGGCGCGCCGATCCGCGATAACGGGCAGATCATCGGCGTGGTCACCGTGGCTAAACCGAACAGCTCGCTGCAGCCGTATGTCGACCGCACTGAACGCCGCCTGCTGTGGTACGGCGCGGGCCTGGTCATCCTCGGCCTGTTGCTCGGCGCGCTGTTGTCGTGGTGGTTGAGCGTTGCACTGCGTCGCCTGACCGCTTACGCCGAAGCCGTCAGTGAAGGCCGAAGGGCCGAGCTACCGCATTATCGCGGCGGCGAGCTGAAGCAGCTGTCCACCGCTGTCGAGCACATGCGTACGCAACTGGAGGGCAAGGCCTACGTCGAACATTACGTCCACACCCTGACCCATGAATTGAAAAGCCCGCTGGCAGCGATTCGCGGCGCGGCCGAGCTGTTGCAGGGCGAGATGAGCCGCGAACAGCAGCAGCGCTTCGTCGGCAATATCGACAGCGAAAGCGCGCGCCTGCAACAGTTGATCGAGCGCCTGCTGAACCTGGCGCAGGTGGAACAACGCCAGGGTTTGGAAGAGCAGACGAGTATCCCGCTGGCGGCCTTGGTCGACGCTGTACTCAACGCCCAATGTGCGCGAATCGAAGGCGCCGGGCTGCACGTCGAACAGACAATTGCCGCTGAAGTGAAGGTAGTCGGCGAACCCTTCCTGTTGCGCCAGGCCCTGGGCAACTTGCTGGACAACGCGCTGGACTTCACACCGCCCGGTGGCGTGTTGAGATTCAGCGCACAGACGCTGCACAACGACGTGCAGGTGAGCCTGTTCAATCAGGCTGCCCCGATCCCCGACTACGCCCTGCCGCGCCTCAGCGAGCGCTTCTACTCCTTGCCGCGCCCCGGCAGCGGGCGCAAAAGTACCGGCCTGGGCCTCAATTTTGTCGAGGAAGTCATGAAGCTGCACGGCGGCACCCTGCAGATCGGCAATGTGCCTGGCGGCGTGCACGTGGTGCTGCATCTCCACACAGTCTCCACATTGCCCACATAAATCCCCCACACAGGCTGCCCAGACTCTCCCCATCAAAACAGGGAGAGACCCATGAACCGCAGCCTGCTTTTCAAACTTGGCGCGATTGCGCTGCTGATCCTGCTGTTGCTGATTCCGTTGCTGATGATCAACGGCATCATCAGTGACCGCCAGCAACTGCGCGACGGCGTCCTGATGGACATCGCGCGCAGTTCCAGCTACGCCCAGCGCCTCACCGGTCCGGTGATGGTGGTGCCGTATCGCAAGACCGTGCGCGAGTGGAAGCTCAATGAAAAGCTCAACAAGCGCTACGAGGTCACCCGTGAAGAGCGGGGTCGTCTGTATTTCCTGCCGGACCGTTTTGAGCTCGACGGCAAGGTGCAGACCGAACTGCGCGCACGGGGTATTTACCAGGCGCGGCTCTTCCATGCCGACAACCGTATCAGTGGGCGTTTCGAGCTGCCGGCGCAGTTGGGCATCACCGAAGACTTTGCCGATTACCGCTTTGAACCGGCGTTTCTGGCGGTGGGGATCAGCGATATTCGCGGCATCGAAAATGCGCTGAAGCTGGAGCTGGGCAGCCAGCGCCTGGAGTTCGAACCAGGCTCCCAGGTGGACTGGCTGGGGGAGGGCGTGCATGTGGCATTGCCAGAGCAGGACAGCAGAAAACCGGCCGTAGTGGACTTCGCCTTCGATCTGCGCCTGCAAGGCACCGAGCAGCTGCAAGTGGTACCGGTGGGCAAGACCAGTCAGGTGTCCCTGGCCTCCAACTGGCCGCACCCCAGCTTTATCGGCAACTTCCTGCCGGCCCGGCGCGAAGTGACTGACAGCGGCTTCACGGCCAACTGGCAGACCTCGTTCTTTTCCACCAACCTCGAGCAGGCGCTGCAATCCTGTTTGGACCAGCAAGGCTGTGACGACTTCAACAACCGCAGCTTCGGCGTGAACTTCATCGACCCGGTGGACCAGTACCTCAAGAGCGACCGCGCGATCAAATACGCGCTGCTGTTTATCGCCCTGACCTTTGCCGGTTTCTTCCTCTTCGAAGTGCTCAAGAGCCTGGCGGTGCACCCCATCCAGTACGCATTGGTGGGCGTTGCCTTGGCGTTCTTCTACCTGCTGTTGTTGTCGTTGTCCGAGCACCTGGGCTTTGCCTTGGCCTACCTGATTTCGGCGAGTGCCTGTGTGCTGTTGATCGGGTTCTACGTATGCCACGTGCTGCGCAGCGTTGCCCATGGCCTGGGGTTTTCGGCTGGGTTGGCGGCGTTGTATGGCTTGCTGTACGGGCTGTTGAGTGCCGAGGACTACGCGCTGCTGATGGGCTCGCTGCTGCTGTTCGGGCTGCTGGGTACGGTGATGGTGCTGACACGTAAGCTGGATTGGTATGGCGTGGGCAAGCGCAAGGTGGCCGAGCCGCTGCAGTTCGATCTGGAGGCGGTGCAATGATCGGGTTGCGGGAGGATCAGCAAGTGGGGGCGCATTTAGCCGCAAGGATCGTTACATTCCTCAATACCACCACCGTCCAATGTGGGAGTGGGCTTGCCCGCGATAGCGGTGGTTCAGAAACAGATGTGCTGAATGACATACCGCGATCGCGGGCAAGCCCGCTCTCACATTGGGTCGGTGTGAACGTCACACGGGCGGCTGGGTCTCCAGCATCGAAGGTCGCTGGCTGACCTCGGCATACCAGGCGGCCAGCTTGGGGTTATCCGAGCGCCATTGCATATCCGGATGGCGGAAGTCGAGGTAGCCCAGGGCGCAGGCCACGCTGATCGAAGCGATGTCGAAGTGGCTGGTCAGCTCGGCGATGGCGTCCTGTTCCAGCTCGGCGAGGGCGCGACGGATCTTGTTGCGCTGTTCGTCGAGCCACGGTGCCCAGTGTTTTTCCGCCGGGCGCAGGGCGGTCTCGTAACGCACCAGCACGGCGGCATCCATGATGCCGTCGGCCATCGAGGCCAGTGTCAGGCGCCGCCAGCGGGCCGAGCCATCGCGGGGGATCAGCGGGTTGCCGACGTGCTGGTGGTCGAAGTAATCGAGGATCACCCGGCTGTCGTGCAGCACGGTGCCGTCGGCCAGGCGCAGGGCCGGGATCTTGCCCACGGGGTTGTCTTGCACCAGATGCGCATCGGGGTTGACCGGTGTCGGCATGCAGCCATGCAGGGCGACGCGGTCCTGCTGGCCGGTCTCGGCCAGCAACACGCGGACTTTACGCACGAACGGTGACGCGGGGTTGTGGAACAAGGTCATGCTGGGAGTGGACATGGGCAAACCTCAAAATTGACTGTGGCTAGCCTAGAGGGTTGCGCTGTGGCTGGCGAGGGGGAATGCGGGTGTTCTTGAGGGCCTCATCGGGAGCAAGCCCCCTCCCACAGTTGACCGAGTTGTCATGACGACCGCGTAACACATGTGGGAGGGGCGGTGCGACGATTCGACTTGCCCCCGATAGCACCCTTAGCCACGCCGCTTGAACAACGCCCAAATGCCAATGGCAGCCGGCAGGCCCAACCCCAACCAACTCAACGAATCCCACAGCCCATCCCCCAGCAACGCCGCAAACAACCCGGTGGCGCTGAGCAGGCCAATCCCCAGCGGAATACCAAATACCTTCCAGAAACTCGACTGCCTTGGCTTCATGCCTTGCCCGCCTTGCGCCGCACGATCCACAGGTAAATCCCACTCACCAGCACGATGATGGTCAGCACATCCAGCGCCGCCCAGAGGATCTTCATCGGCATGCCGCCGTAGTCACCAAAGTGCAGAGGCTGCGACATGCCCATGGCGTCCATGTACCACGGTCGTTCGGCGATGGCGGTGACGGCCAGGGTGCTGGCGTCGATCAGGACCGGCGTGAGCAGGTGCGAGGTCAGGTGTGTACTGCCCTTCATGAACACCGCGTAATGGTGCTCGCTGGAAAAGCGTGTGCCGGGGAAGGCGATAAAGTCCGGCTGCATGCCGGGCGCGGCCTTGGCGGCGATGCTCAGCAGCTCGCTCGCGGGTGCGCGTTGGGTCAGGGGCGGGGCGTTTTTATAGGGTTCGATCATCGCGCTGAGGCTGTCGGTGCGCCAGGCGGCGATGATCAAGTCGGCACAGGCGCTGATCACGCCGGTCACGCCCACCACCAGTGCCCACGTCAGGGTGACCACGCCGATCAGGTTGTGCAGGTCGAGCCAGCGCAGGCGCGTGGACTTGTCCTGGCGCACGGTGGCGAACTTCAAGCGGCGCATGAACGGCAGGTACAGCACCGTGCCCGAGACAATCGCCAGCACAAACAGAATACCCATGAACGCCAGCAGCAACTTGCCCGGCAGGCCGGCGAACATATCCACATGCAGGCGCAGCAGGAACAGGGTGAGTCCGCCATTGGCCGACGGCATCTCGACCGCATCACCGGTGCGCGCGTCGATCATGAAGGTGTGGGATGAGTTGGGTTCGGTGCCGGCCGTGGCGGCCATGATCGCGATCACGCCGTTCTTGTCGTCTTCGTCCCACGCCAGGTATTGCATGGCCTCGCCCGGGCGATGGGCCTGGGCTTTGGTCACCAGTTGCTCGAGGTCGAGCTGTGGCGTATCGGCGGGCATCTGCGCCAGTTCGGGCTCGTTGCCCAGCAGGTGATCGATCTCGTGGTGAAACACCAGCGGCAGGCCGGTGAGGGCGAGCAGCAGCAGGAACACCGTGCAGATCAGGCTGGTCCAGGTGTGGATGAAGGACCAGCGGCGGATGGTTTTGCTTTTCATTTTCTAGCCTTCGGACACGCCAAAGCCGCCCACAAGGGCGGCCCGGTGGTTAACTCTGCCGATTACCACTGGTAGGTGGCGCTGGCGACGACGCTGCGCTGGTCGCCGAAGTAGCAGTAGTTGCCGTCACAGGTAGACAGGTAGTCCTTGTTGAACAGGTTGGTGGCGTTCAGTTTTACCGACGCACCCTTCAGACTGTTGTCCAGTCGGCCCAGGTCGTAATGCACCGCACCGTCAAACACGGTATAGGCATTGGCCTTGCCCAGCCAGGTATTGGCCTGGTCGCCGTAGGTGTTGCCGGTGTAGCGGGCGCCAAAGCCGATGCCGAAACCGTCGAGCATGCCGGTGTGCCAGGTGTAGTCGGTCCACAGCGAGGCTTGCTGGTTGGGCATCAATGTCAGACGGTTGCCTTTGTAGATGCCTTTCTGCACTTCGGATTTTGCCAAGGTGTAGGCGGCGATGACCTTGAGGTTCTCGGTCACGTCGGACACGGCTTCCAGCTCCAGGCCCTTGACCTTCACTTCGCCGGTCTGGCTGTTGATCTGCTGGCCCCCAGCGCCGAGGGTGGTCACCTGCACATTCTTCTGGGTCAGGTCATAGACAGCTGCACTCAGCAACGTATTGGAGCCGGGCGGCTGATACTTGACCCCCATTTCCCACTGCTTGCCTTCCGTGGGTTTAAACGTCTTGAGCGCGTTTGTATCGGCGTTGCTCGCTGGTTGGAACGACTCGGCATAGGACAAGTAGGGTACGAAGCCCGAATCGAACACATAGCTCAGCGCTGCGTTGCCACTGAAGTGTTTGATGCGGTCAGTGTTGGTCGCATCGCTGTCGTTGAAGTAGGTGGTGCCCTGATGCACCCAATCTTCACGCCCGCCCAAGGTCAGGCGCCACTTATCCAGGGCCATCTGGTCTTGCACGTAGAGACCGGTCTGCACGGTTTTCTGGTTGTAGTCGTAAAAAGGCCGGACATCGGTCGGGCGCAGCGTCGGCTGGGTGTTGATCGGGTTGAAAATATTGATGCCCGACGCAGTCCCGAATATCGCTCGATAGGAGGTATCGGTGCGCTGGTGGTCCAGGCCGAGCAGCAGGGTGTGGATGACATCGCCAGTGGCAAAGTCTGCCTGGAAGTTGTTGTCCACCGCGAACTGACCGATGTCCTCGTCGACGTTGGTGGTCGAGCGGCTGATATTGCCTGCCGCATCCGCGGGGGAGAACGCGTAGGAACCCACGGTCAGTTGCTGGAACGACAAATCCGACTTGGTGTAACGCAGGTTTTGCTTGAACTGCCAGGTGTCGTTGAAACGATGCTCGAAGGCATAGCCCAGCGCGTAGTAGGTGCGGTCGTAGAACTCGTAATCCGGGTCGCCCAGGTTCTTGTGGTGGGAGACCTCGCCCAGCGGCGATTTGATCTTGGTGCCCTGGATCGGCATGAACTGGCTGGTGGTACCGGTATCGTCGCGGGTGAACTGCGAGAGCAGGGTCAGCTTGGTGTCGGTATCGATGTTCCAGGTCAGGCTCGGCGCAATGTTGTAGCGCTTGTTGTCGATGTGATCGACCTGGGTGCCGGCATCGCGTACCACACCGCTGAGGCCATAGAGGAATTGGCCTTCATCATCGATTTTGCCGGTGCTGGCGAAGTTGATCTGGCGGTAGTTGTCACTGCCGTATTGCACCTGGATAGCGTTGCTCGACTCTGCGCTGGGACGTCGGCTGACCATGTCCAGCAGGCCGCCCGGCGGGGTCTGGCCGTACACCGACGAAGCCGGGCCACGCAGCAGGGCGAGGCGGTCGAGGTTCCAGGTTTCCGCTTTGGGGTTGGCGTACACGCCCCGCGGCAGTGGCAGACCATCGAGGAACTGGGTGGGCTCGAAGCCGCGCACGCGCATCCAGTCGTAGCGGGTGTCGCTGCCATAGCTGGCGGACACGATGCCGGGCATGTATTTGACCGCGTCATCCAGGTTCTGGACGTTACGATCCTGCATTTGCTCGCGGGTGGCCACGGAGATCGAACGCGGTGCCTCCACCAGGGCGGTGTCGGTCTTGGTGCCGGCGGCGGTGCGTGTGGCCAGGTAGCCTTGTACCGGGCCCCAGGCACTTTCCTGGTTACCCTCCTGCCCCGTAATGTTGGTCACCGGCAGCGCCATCACACCCTCCGGAACCGCCACCAGCGTGTACGTCCCTGCGCTGCTTTGCTCCAGTTGCAACCCGGTGCCACGCAAGGCTTCACGCAGTGCACCTGGTGCATCGAACTGGCCCTGGACCGGGGCCGAGGTCTTGCCCGAGGCCAACGCTGGGTTGAGGGTCAGTGCGAGGCCGGCCTGGCTGGCGATCTGGTTCAGGGTGCTCGCCAGCGGGGCGGCCGGCAGGTTGTAGGCGTGCACGCTGGAGGCTTGTTCGGCGGCAATCAGCGCAGTGCTGGCCAGTGGGGCGCTGAGGGCAATGGCCACGGCTAACAGGCTGGGGCGCAACAAGGTGTCTAGCGTGCGGGACATGGGCGGCTCCTGAATGGAAGTAATTCGCAATTGCCTATGTGCCGAACGAGAATTGAAAAGTGATAGGGCAGGATCAAAATATTTTTTGTGGTGGGTTTGAGGGCCTCATCGGGGGCAAGCCCCCTCCCACAGGTTGATTTGCGAATACCTTCAAATGTGGGAGGGGGCTTGCTCCCGATAGCGATAGCTCAGCTCCCACAGAACCTAAGGCTTACCCGTGACCGTCACCCACCACGGTGTGTGCTGTTCGATCTGCACCGGCAGGGTCGGCAGCAGCGCGTTGAGCGCCAGGGTGGTGTCGTGCAGCGGGAAGCTGCCGGTGATGCGCAGGTCGGCCACGTCTTTATCCACCCCGAGATGGCCGGTGCGGTAGCGGCTGAGTTCCTGCACCACATCGCCCAGGCGGGCGTTGTCGACCACCAGCATGCCGCGCGTCCAGGCATCGGTGGCGGGGGTGACGGCCAGCGCAGGGCCGAGGCCGTCGCTGCGCATCAGCACTTGCTGGCCTTCCTTGAATACCTGTTCCTGCTGCAGCGCTTCGGGCTGGGCGCCCACCGCCGATTGCAGCACGCTCAGGCGCGTGGCGTCGTCTTCGCGCTTGACGATAAACCGCGTGCCCAGCGCGCGCAGGCTGCCGTCGCGGGTTTGCACATAAAACGGGCGCGCATCGTTGTGGCCGGTCTCGACGAGGATTTCGCCTTCCTGCAATACGATCAGCCGGCGCTTCTCATCGAAGCGCACGTCGATGGCACTGTGGGTGTTGAGGTTGATCAACGTGCCGTCCGCCAGTTTCAGCGTGCGCTGCTCGCCGGTGGCGGTGCGTTGGTCGGCCAGCCAATAGTGGATCGGCACGTAGCGTTCGCCGGCAAACAACGCCAGGCCGCACACCAGCGCAATACTCGCCAGGCCGCTGCCGAGCTTGCGCACGCGCTGGCGAATGCCTTCGCGCGACTGCAACAACGCCGCACGCGCCGGGCCCGAGGCCACGCTGAAACGCTGGTCGAGCATGCCCAGTTGGCGCCAGGCACGGGCGTGTTCTTCATCACTGGCCAGCCATTTGCTGAACTCTTCTCGCTCCACCGCGCTGCCATCACCCGAATCGAGGGACAACTGCCAGGCAATCGCCGCATCCAGCACGCGGGCCGACACCGGCTTGGCGCTGACAAAGGTCACAGCGGCTCGCCATACAGGGCGATGTAGCACTGGCGAATGCCCTGGGCCAGGTACTGGCGCACACGCGGCACCGACACGCCCAGGCGCTGGGCGATTTCGGCATGGCCGAGGCCGTCGAGGCGGTTATAGAGGAAGGCGGCGCGGGCCTTGCTCGACAGTTTGCCAAGCAGGCGGTCGATGGCCTTGAGGTCTTCGAGGATCAGTTGCTGCTCTTCGGGCGAAGGGTGTTCGCTTTCCGGGATCAGCATCAATTCGGTGAGGTAGGCCTGTTCGAGGGCCGCGCGGCGGAAGTAGTCGAACAGCAAGCCCTTGGCGATGGCCACCAGAAACGCCCGTGGCTCGCGGGGCTCGCGCAACTCGTCACGGCCGAGCAGGCGCATGAAGGTGTCCTGGCTCAGGTCTTCGGCACGGCTCGGGCAGGCCACATTGCGCCGCAGCCAGGCCAGCAGCCAGCCACGATGGTCGCGATACAACGCGCCAACAAGCTCACTGTGTGGGTTCTGGGCCGACGACAAGGCATCACCGAATAAACAAAAGGTTTAAACTAACGAGAATTATTCGCGATTGTGTCAGAGGCGTGGGGCGGGCGCAATTAGCGTCTGTCGGGAGATGACATTAAAACGATGGCGCGTGTTTACGCCGTTTCCATTGGCTCAAGCGCTCTTGCAGCGCCTGAGGCGTGTCGATCTGCTGCTGACGCGCGCGGCTGAACAGGATCAGCATCAGCTCCGCCGTGGCCAGGGCATCGGCGCTGGCATGATGGCGTTCGCCTACCTGCAGGTCGAAGTGGTTGATCCAGTCGTCCAGCCCGGCCTCGCGTATATGCGCCTCGGGGCACAGCAGCGGGGCGATGTCGGCCACATCCAGGAACGTATGGGCCAAGCGATACCCGAGGCTGTCCTTGAGGGCGCGGCCGAGCATGTGTTGATCGAATGGCGCGTGGAAGGCGAGCAGCGGGCTGTCGCCGACAAACTCCATGAAGTCCAGCAGTGCCTCGACCGGGTCACTGCCCGCCGCGATGGCGCTGGGGCCGAGGCCGTGGATCAGCACGCTGGGGCTGAGTTTGGCTTCGGCGCGGTGCAAGGTGCGCTCGAACAGTTGGGAAAAATCCACCGCGCCGTCCTCGATCACCACCGCGCCGATGGACAGCACCTGATCGCGGTTGAGATTCAGGCCGCTGGTCTCCAGATCCACCACCACCCAGCGCTGGCTGCGCAACGCGTTGTCGCCCAATACAAGAGGCGTGGGGAGTTGCTCCAGGCGCCGTTGTTGCGCGGCATCCAGTCTGGGCTTGGCCGCGCGCAGCCAACCAAACAAGCTCACAACTGATACCGCAAGGTCAGGCTGCTTTGCAGGCGCTGGGCCTGGCGCAGGGATTCGCGCAGGATACGGCGGTCCAGGTGGTTGAGGCTGTCGGGGTCGACGCGGTTGGAATGCGGCTGGTTCTCGCGGGTCTGCAACTGATGCTGCTGCATGCGGGTTTGCTGGATAAAGTGATACGCCTCTTCATAGGCGGCGCCGTCCAGGGGCTCGATCACTTCCTTGACCACCAACTGGCGCAGGCGCTCCAGGGTGTTATTGGCGTGGATGCCATTGGCCAGGGCCAGCAGGCGTGCGCCGTCGACAAAGGGGGTGAGCCCCTGCACCTTGAGGTCGAGGGTGGCTTTTTCCCCGCCTTTGCGCGTCAGCACAAAATCGCGGAAACGCCCTACGGGCGGGCGCTGGCGCAAGGCATTCTCGGCCAGCATGCGTTGGAACAGCCGGTTATCCCCGACCTGGTCGAGAATGCCCTGGCGCAGTTGCTCGCAGCCGCGTTCATCGCCCCACACCACGCGCAGGTCAAAATAGATACTCGACCCCAGCAGGTTCTCCGGCGTCGCCTCGCGAATGAACGCCGCAAACCGCCGCGCCCATTCCGCCCGCGACAGGCACAGCTCCGGGTTGCCGGCCATGATATTGCCCGTGCACAGGCTGAACCCGCACAGCGCCAGGCTTTGGTTGATCTGTTGTGCCAGGGGCAGCAGCCGCCCGCGAATCTCGGCGGCTTCCACCGCGTCCTTGGCTTCGAACAGGATGCCGTTGTCCTGGTCGGTGTACAGCGTCTGCTCGCGCCGGCCTTCGCTGCCGAAACACAGCCAACTGAAGGGCACGCCGGGGTCGCCTTTTTCGGCCAGGGTCAACTCGATCACCCGGCACACGGTGTGATCGTTGAGCAGGGTAATGATGTGGGTGATCTGGGTAGACGACGCGCCATGGGCGAGCATGCGCTCCACCAGTTGGCCGATCTCGCCGCGCAGCGCCACCAGGTTCTCCACCCGTGGCGCGTTGCGGATGGTGCGGGCCAGGTGCACCAGGTCGACCCGTTGCAGGGAAAACAGATCGCGCTCGGACACCACGCCGCACAGGCGCTGGTCCTTGACCAGGCAGACGTGGGCGATATGCCGCTCGGTCATGGCGATGGCCGCGTCGAAGGCGCTGTGGTCCGGGGTCAAAAAGAACGGCGCCTGGGTCATATGGCCTTCAATGCCCTGGCTGAAGTCACCGGTGCCGTCGGCCACCACCTGGCGCAGGTCGCGCAGGGTGAAAATACCCAGGGGCGCCTTGTGTTCGTCGACGATCACAATGCTGCCCACCTGCTGCTCATGCATCAGCGTTACCGCTTCGCGCAGCGGCGTCTGCGGGCTGCAGGTGACCGGATGGCGCATGGCCAATTCGCCCAGGCGGGTGTTCAGGGAATATTGGGTGCCGAGGGTTTCCACGGCTTTTTGCTGCACTTGCTGGTTGACCTGGTCGAGCAGGCTGCTGACGCCCCGCAAAGCGAAGTCGCGGAACGGGCTGGACAGCGCGAACAGCTTGATAAAGGCCGGTTTGTTCAGTTGCAGGCAGAAGGTGTCTTCAGCGGCCTTGTGTTCGGTGCGGGTGGCGCGTTCACCTAACAGCGCCGCGAGGGGGAAACACTCGCCAGTGGTGATTTCGAAGGTGGCTTGGGTGGAGTCCGGCCGTTCACCCACGACGCGGCCCTGCTTGACGATGTAGAAGTGTTCCACCGGTCCGCCCGACGGCTTGAGAATGCTCTCGCCGGGGCCGAAGAAGCGCAGTTGACACTGTTCCACCAGGAACGCCAGGTGCGCGTTTTCCATCTGGTTGAACGGCGGGAAGCGTTGCAGGAACTGCAGGGTGCCGTGGATGTTCTGCAATACAGCAGTTTTTCCCGCCTGGGCGAAAGCATCAGCTTTACTCATAACCATGACCGCAATTTTTTTGTCGTTATCGTCCTGCATGGTCGACTCCTGAGCGGCGGGTGCCCATTGGACGTAAGTCTAGGTCGATGAAAACGCCGCATAACTAAGGAAAAACCTTACACGACTATCGTCCAAACCCCGTAGAACACCCACTAGGCAAACTTTCCGACGAAGTGCACATTGATCGCCCTTCCGCAGATGTCTGACGAGTGTGCAGGGAGATTGATGAGAATTGCTGAGAACCGTATGTCCGACCACGATATTTTGAGTGATGCCGAGCGCGAGGCGCTGAGCGCCGTGATGCTGGAGCCTGATTTACCGCCACAACGCGTGTTGATTGTTGACGACGACAAGGATGCGCGTGAACTGCTGGCGGAGATCCTGGGCTTGGATGGTATTCGCTGCATGACTGCCGACAGTGGCGAGGCGGCGTGGAACTTGTTGAAGTCCAGCAGCTCCATCGGTTTGCTGATCACCGATCTGCGCATGAAACCCAGCAACGGTCTGGAGTTGATCAAGCAAGTGCGCGAATCCACTCGCGCTGCGTTGCCCATCATCATCATGTCGGGGGACGCCGAAGCGCCGGATGTGATCGATGCGATGCATTTGAGTGTGGTGGATTTTCTGTTGAAGCCGATCGACAGCGTGAAGTTGGCGAAGCTGGTCAAGCGCGAGTTGGGGTTGGCTTCCTGATTTTTGCGGTGTCTGTACGGGCCTCATCGGGAGCTAGCCCCCTCCCACAGTTGACCGCGTACATCCACACCACAGCCCCAAAGAAAAAGCCCTGATCTCACGATCAGGGCTTTTTCATTTACAGGCCGTTTTTAGCCTTGAACTCCCGACGCCGACGGTGCAACACCGGCTCGGTATAGCCATTCGGCTGTTTGGTCCCTTCAATCACCAACTCCACCGCTGCCTGGAACGCGATGTTGCTGTCGAAATCCGGCGCCAGTGGGCGGTACAACGCATCTCCGGCATTCTGACGGTCCACCACCGGCGCCATGCGCTTGAGGCTTTCCATCACCTGGGCTTCGTTGACGATGCCGTGGCGCAGCCAGTTGGCAATGTGCTGGCTGGAGATGCGCAGGGTGGCGCGGTCTTCCATCAGGCCGACATCGTTGATGTCCGGCACTTTCGAGCAACCCACGCCTTGGTCGATCCAGCGCACGACATAGCCGAGGATGCCCTGGGCGTTGTTGTCCAGCTCGTTGCGGATTTCTTCGTCGGACCAATCGGTGTTGCTGGCCAGGGGAATGGTGAGGATGTCGTCCACCGACGCACGCTCGCGCTTGGCCAGTTCGGCCTGGCGTGCGAACACGTCGACCTTGTGGTAATGCAGCGCGTGCAGTGCGGCTGCCGTCGGCGATGGCACCCAGGCGGTGTTGGCGCCGGCCAGTGGGTGGGCGATTTTCTGTTCGAGCATCGCCGCCATCAGGTCGGGCATCGCCCACATGCCTTTACCTATCTGCGCACGGCCTTGCAGGCCGGTACTCAAGCCGATATCGACGTTCCAGTTCTCGTAGGCGCCGATCCATTTTTCCGCCTTCATCGCCGCCTTGCGCACCATCGCGCCGGCTTCCATGGAGGTGTGGATTTCGTCGCCGGTGCGGTCGAGGAAGCCGGTGTTGATAAACACCACGCGCTCGCTGGCCGCCTTGATGCAGGCCTTGAGGTTGACCGTGGTGCGGCGCTCCTCGTCCATGATCCCGACCTTGAGGGTGTTGCGCGGCAGGTTCAGCACGTCTTCGATGCGGCCGAACAGCTCGTTGGTGAACGCGGCTTCTTCCGGGCCGTGCATCTTCGGCTTCACAATGTAGACCGAACCGGTGCGGCTGTTCTTGCGCGTGTTGTTGCCGTTGAGGCTGTGGACCGCTGCCAGGCTGGTGAGCAGGCCGTCGAGGATGCCTTCGGGTACTTCGTTGCCGTCTTTGTCGAGGACCGCGTCGATGGTCATCAAGTGGCCAACGTTGCGCACGAACAGCAGGGAACGGCCGTGCAGCGTCACGTCCTTGCCGTCGACGCCGGTGTAGACGCGGTCGGCATTCATGGTGCGGGTGAAGGTCTTGCCGCCCTTGGCCACTTCTTCGGCCAGGTCGCCCTTCATCAGGCCGAGCCAGTTGCGGTAGATCACCACCTTGTCATCGGCATCGACGGCGGCGACGGAGTCTTCGCAGTCCATGATGGTGGTGAGTGCGGCTTCCATCAGTACGTCTTTGACGCCGGCGGCATCGGTCTGGCCGACCGGGGTGCTGGCGTCGATCTGGATTTCGAAGTGCAGGCCGTTGTGTTTCAGCAGGATCGCGATCGGCTCGGCCGCAGGGCCCTGGAAACCAATCAACTGCGCATCGTCACGCAGGCCGCTGTTGCTGCCACCCTTGAGGCTGACGATCAACATGCCGTCGACGATCTTGTAGCCGGTGGAATCGACGTGGCTGCCGGCGCTCAGTGGCGCGGCTTCGTCGAGGAAGGCACGGGCGAAGGCAATCACCTTGTCGCCACGCACTTTGTTGTAGCCCTTGCCCTTTTCGGCGCCGTCGGCTTCGCTGATGGCATCGGTACCATACAGGGCGTCGTACAGCGAGCCCCAACGCGCATTGGAAGCGTTGAGGGCGAAGCGGGCGTTCATCACCGGCACCACCAGTTGCGGGCCGGCCATGCGGGCGATCTCGTCATCGACGTTTTGGGTCGAGGCCTGGAAGTCTGCGGCTTCTGGCAGCAGGTATCCGATGTCTTGCAGGAAGGCTTTGTAGGCCACCGGGTCGTGGGCCTGGCTGGCGTGAGTCTGGTGCCAGGTATCGATCCGCGCCTGGAAATCGTCGCGTTTGGCGAGTAGGGCTTTGTTCTTCGGAGCCAGGTCGTGGATGACCTTGTCGGCACCGGCCCAGAACTGATCGGCAGTGATGCCGGTACCGGGAATGGCTTCGTTGTTCACGAAGTCGAACAGGACTTTGGCGACCTGCAGGCCACCGACTTGAACGTGTTCAGTCATTGCTTGCCTCACTCTGCGGAGCTTATGCGCTGATTCAGATTTTCATTATGTAGTGCTCGGGAGGGCATACTACATGATGACTTGCGGTTGTGAAAATTAGACTAAATACGTCGTTTAGCGACCCACTTTGGTCGTACGGTCACAGCGGAGAATCGGATGTTCTCAAAAAACTATTAGATTGTTCCAGATAAATATAAAAATGGTACACGATTTGTTTTTGCGGGCTTCCGAGTCCACCTTGTAGATTGAATTCAGAGGGCTTCGCCATGGACCATCTTGTACTCACTATTATTGCCGCCGACAAACCCGGCCTGGTAGAACGCATCGCGCAGAACATTGCGGCCCACGGCGGCAATTGGCTGGAAAGCCGAATGGCGCATATGGCCGGGCAGTTTGCCGGGATCCTGCGGGTCAGCGTTCCTGCGGAAAGCCGTCAGGCGCTGGTAGGGGCGCTGGAAGACTTATCCACCCACGGCATTCGCGTGCTGGTAGGAGAGGGCAGTACCGGGCAGGCATCGGCGTCCAAACCCATCGTGATGACCTTGGTCGGCAATGATCGCTCGGGCATCGTGCGTGAGATTACCGCGCTGTTGAGCAAGCAGGGTGTGAACCTGGAACGCCTGAGCACCGATGTACGGCCGGCCCCGATGAGCGGTGACCCGCTGTTCAGCGCGGAGGCTTTGTTGCAGGTGCCGTCGACGTTGTCCCTGGATAAGTTGCAGGAGTCGCTGGAAACCTTGGCCGATGACCTGATGGTGGAGTTGCGTAGCGAGGAATAACCCACAAGGTTATGCATGGAAATCTTGCATGGGCCTGTGGATAACCTGTAGAGACCCGGCGCCAGGCCACGCCGACCGGGCTTCTGCGCGGGCTGAGCAAAAAACGAGCAGTTTCAAGGGCTTGTGCACAAATGGCGGGGATCAGGTTGTGGATAACCTTGGGGTGGATCTCTGCAAGCCAAGCCGGCTGGGGCTTGCAGAGGTTTGTGCGTTATTTGATCAGCGTTTGCGCACGGTCAACCAGGCATCGACGCTGTAGACCACCAGCCCGGCCCAGATAAAGGCAAACGCGATCAGCGTGCTCGACGCCAGGTGCTCGCCGAACAGCAGCACCGCTTCCAGCAACACCAGCGTCGGTGCCACATACTGCAAAAAGCCCAAAGCGGTGTAAGGCAAATGCCGTGCGGCGGCGTTGAAGCACACCAGCGGGATCAACGTTACGGGGCCGGCCGCCACCAGCCACCAGGCTTCGGATGTGCTCCAGAACGCCAGTTGCGCACTGTGGGCCGACGGGTTGAACAACAACCAGGCCACCGCAATCGGCACCAGCATCCAGGTCTCCACCACCAGCCCCGGCAGCGCCTTGACCGGCGCCTGCTTGCGGATCAGGCCGTAGAAACCGAAGGTCAGCGCCAGCACCAAAGACACCCACGGCAAGCTGCCCACCTGCCACACCTGTTGCGCCACACCCACTGCGGCCAGCCCCACGGCCACCCATTGCAGGCGACGCAGGCGCTCGCCAAGCAGCAGCATGCCCAGCAGCACATTCACCAGCGGGTTGATGTAGTAACCCAGGCTCGCTTCGAGCATGCGCCCGCTGTTCACCGACCACACATAGGTCAGCCAGTTACCGGCAATCAACGAACCGCTGAGTGCCAGGATTGCCAGGCGCTTGGGGTTGTCGCGCAGTTCGCGGAACCAGCCCGGGTGCTTCCACACCGTCAACAGCAAACCACCGAACAGCGCCGACCAGAGCACCCGGTGCACGATGATTTCAGCGGCGGGCACACTGGCGATGGCTTTGAAGTAGAGCGGGAACAGACCCCAGATGACATAGGCACTCAGGCCCAGGATGTACCCCTTGCGGGGGTTGGCGGCTTGCATGCGTAATCCTTGCTTAGGCAGCTAACAAAGCGCGATTGTAAGGATATTTGTCAACCAATGGGACTGGCATTGGTAATGCGGTCTGCTTTGTGTGGGAGGGGGGCAAGCCCCCCTCCCACACAAAGCAATCAGAAGAGTTTGAGGGGTTCTTCGTTGAGCGCTGAGAGTTGCTCACGCAGTGCCAGCACCTGGTCGCCCCAATACCGTTCGCTGCCGAACCACGGGAAGCTGTGGGGGAACGCCGGGTCATCCCAGCGCCGTGCCAGCCACGCGCTGTAGTGCATCAGGCGCAACGCGCGCAGCGGTTCGATCAGCGCCAGTTCGCGTGGGTCGAAGTCGTGGAATTCCTGGTAGCCGTCCATCAGTTCCGACAGCTGGCCCAGGCATTCCTGGCGATCACCGGCAAGCATCATCCACAAGTCCTGCACCGCCGGGCCCATGCGGCAGTCGTCGAGGTCGACGATGTGGAACATCTCATCGCGGCACATCATGTTGCCGGGGTGGCAATCGCCGTGCATGCGGATGTTCTTGTGCGGCGTGGCTTTGTACACCTCTTCCACACGCTTGAGCAGGTCGCGGGCCACGGACTCGTAGGCCGGCAGCAGGCTCTTGGGAATGAAATTGCCTTCGAGCAACGTATTGAGAGAGTCATGACCGAAGTTCTTCACACCCAAGGCTTCGCGGTGTTCGAACGGGCGGGTGGAACCCACGGCGTGCAAGCGGCCGAGTAGCTGCCCAAGGCGATAAAGCTGGTCAAGGTTGCCCGGCTCCGGTGCTCGGCCGCCACGGCGCGGGAACAGGGTGAAGCGGAAACCCGCGTGTTCGAACAGGCTTTCGCCGTTATGAATCATCGGCGCGACCACCGGCACGTCGCACTCGGCCAACTCGAAGGTGAAACGGTGTTCTTCGAGGATCGCTTCGTTGGTCCAGCGCTGGGGGCGGTAGAACTTGGCGATCAGCGGTTCGGAGTCTTCGATGCCCACCTGATATACGCGGTTTTCGTAGCTGTTGAGCGCCAGAACGCGAGCATCGCTGAGGAAACCGATGCTTTCGACAGCGTCGAGTACCAGATCGGGTGTGAGGGTTTCAAACGGATGGGCCATGCGAACTCCTGCGCGCAGCAGGGCGCCGCGTCCGGCCGGGTATGGTAACGCACCAGGCTGGAGATAGGGGGCGCCTGTGCCATTGTCATCGGGGGCAAGCCCCCTCCCGCAGGTGACCGCGTTTATCCTTTAGGAATGCGGTCCAGTGTGGGAGGGGGCTTGCCCCCGATAGCGGTCTATCAGGCGCCGACAATCCCGCCATCCTCGCGCCGAATCGCCATCACCGACGAACGCGGCTTGCCATTCGGCAGGTGCTCCGGCCACGTCGAGCCACCGGTTTCGCCTGGGTGCTGAATCCCCACAAACAGCGTTTTCTGATCCGGCGAGAAGCTGATGCCCGTCACCTCACACGCTACCGGCCCGACCATGAAACGGCGGATTTCCCCGGTGCTCGGGTCGGCGCAGAGCATCTGGTTATTGCCCATGCCAGCGAAGTCGCCGGCGTTGCTGTAGTCGCCGTCGGTAAGGATCCACAGGCGCCCAGCCTTGTCGAATCCCAGGCCGTCGGGGCTGTTGAACATGTTCTGCGGGTTGATGTTCGACGAGCCGCCTTTTGGCGTGCCGGCATGCACGCCCGGGTTGCCGGCCACCACAAACAGGTCCCAGCTGAAGTCCGCTGCGCCATGGTCATCGGCGTTGGCCTTCCAGCGCAGGATCTGACCGTAGACGTTTTTCTCGCGTGGGTTGGGCCCACCCACCGGCTGGCCGTCTTCGCCGCGCTTGGCGTTGTTGGTCAGGGTGCAATAGACCTGGCCGTCGGTAGGGCTGACCACGATCCATTCCGGGCGGTCCATGCGTGTGGCTTTCACCACACTGGCGGCCAGCCGTGCGTGGATCAGCACTTCGGCCTGGCTGGCGAAGCCTGTACTGGCGTCAATGCCGTTTTTGCCATGGGTCAGCTCGACCCATTGACCTTTGCCTTTCGGATGATCGGCGTTGCCATCGCCCGCATCGAAGATGGCCACGTACAAGGTGCCGTGGTCTAGCAGGTCTTTGTTGGCCTTGGGGTTCTTGTGGTTGATCTTGTCGCGGCTGACGAACTTGTAGATGAACTCGCCGCGTTCGTCGTCGCCCATGTACACCACGGCGCGGCCGTCACGAGTTTCCGCGAGGGCGGCGTTCTCGTGCTTGAAACGGCCCAGGGCGGTGCGTTTGGCCGGGGTGGATTGCGGGTCGAACGGGTCGATTTCCACTACCCAGCCGTGGCGGTTGAGTTCGTTGGGGTTCTTGGCCATGTCGAAGCGCGGGTCGTGCAGGTGCCAGTTGATCTCTTTGCTGGCGGCCACCACACCGTAGCGTTTCTGCCCGGCGTCGAAGACTTGCTGCGGGTTACTGCTGCCGAAGCAGTCGGTGAAGTTCTCTTCGCAGGTCAGGTAAGTGCCCCATGGGGTCTTGCCGTTGGCGCAGTTCTGGAAGGTGCCGAGGACTTTTTTGCCGGACGTGTCGGCGCTGGTTTTCAACCATTCGTGGCCGGCGGCGGGGCCGCTCAGGCTGATCGGCGAGTTGCCGTGGATGCGGCGGTTGTAGCGCGAGTCCTGGACGAACTGCCAGGTATCGCCCTTGCGCCGCACTTCGATCACCGACACGCCTTCGCTGGCCTGGGCCTTGTGTACGTCTTCGGCCGATTGGGGGGCGCCGCCGTGGGCGTAGAGGTAGCGGTAGTTGGTGTATTCGTTGTTGATCGCCATCAGCGCGCGGTTGTCGTCGCCGGGGAAGGCGAACAGGCTCATGCCGTCGTTGTTGTCGCCGAACTGTTGTTCCTGGGCTTTGGCGGTGCCATTGCCGGATGGGTCGAAGGCCGGGGCGTTCTTGTGCAGCGGCTGGCCCCAGCTGATCAGCACCGAAGCGCTGTAGCCCGGCGGCAGGGTGATAGCGTCGCTGGTGGCTGCGGCGATGCTGGTAAAGCCCAGCAGCGGGCTGGCGGAGGCGGCGTTGACGGCCAGGGCGCTGCGGCTCAGCAGGTTGCCACCGAGGAACATCGCGGCACCGCACAGGGCACCGGCACCGATGAAGCGGCGGCGGGTGAGGCCGACCATGTGTTCGAGGTCGGTGGCTTGGTTTTCTTCTAATAGGCTCATCTCAGGCTCCCTGCGGTTTTTGCAGACACCATAAGGAGCGGGCGTGACGAAATTGTTGCAGTTTGAAGCGCTACTCGGCTTAGACCGGCGTGCCGAGCAGCACATTGCTGGGGGCAAATTGCACTTGGAGTGTCTGGCCTGCGGCGGCATCCAGTGTCTTGAGCTCGGCGGGCTGCGCCAAGGCGCATAAAACCTGGCCATTGGGCAGGGCGATGCGCACTTCGCTGGGGCCGTCCTCGGCGTCGAGAATCGCGTCGACGGTTCCACTCACGCAATTGTGTCCAGGTGTTGCAGGCTTATCGAGTGCCAGCAATTCCAGCCAGCCGGCCTTGATCAACGCAACGACTTCCACGCCGATCTCCAGCTCCAGCCGTTGCGTACTGTCGTGGGTGATTTGCGCCGCCAGGGTCAGCCCACCGGCGAGCTGCAAGTGAATCAGGTCGTTGCGGCCATGCTGTTCAATCGCAATGACCTGGCCATGCAACTGGTTACGGGCGCTGGTGCGCAGCATCAAGCGGCCGAGCAGGTTGAAGTCGCTGGCGGCTTCGTCCGAGCCGAGTACTTCGGCCTGTAACACTTGCAGGCGTTGATAGAGGCGCAACACCCGTTCACCTTCGGCCGTGAGTCGGGCCCCGCCGCCGCCCTTGCCGCCGACACTGCGTTCGACCAAGGGTTTTTGCGCCAGGTTGTTCAGCTCATCAATGGCGTCCCAGGCGGCCTTGTAGCTCAAACCCGCACTTTTGGCTGCGCGGGTGATGGAGCCCTGTTCGGCGATATGCCCCAGTAGGGCGATACGCTGGGGACGGCGGACAATATGTTGGCTGAGCAGAGTCGGTAGAGACATGGGCGCACGCTGTGTTGGGATGAGCGGACGTTGCGGCCGCGAGGCATGAGAGTCAAGTACCAGGCTTTGGCGTGCGGGCCAGGCAGTACACGTCCACCTGTCGCGCTCCGGCGTTGATCAACAGCCGCGCCAGGCTGTGGGCAGTGGCACCGGTGGTGAGCACGTCGTCCACCAACGCGAGGTGGCGGCCGCGCACCTCGGCGCCAGGGGCCAGGGCGAAGGCGTTGAGCAGGTTGCGTTTGCGCGTCTTGGCGTCGAGGGCTTGCTGCGCGACGGTTTCATAAGGGCGTAGCAACAGATGTTCATCGTGGGGAAGGTTCAGGTCGGCACTGAGCCAGCGCGCCAGCATCAGCGCCTGGTTATAGCCCCGTTCACGCAGGCGCCTGCGGGCCATGGGCACCGGCAACAGAATGTCCGGGCGGGTGAGTGGGTGGTTGTCGAAGCGATGTTGCAAGTAGTGCCCCAACAAGCGCCCTAGCATATGCCCGAGGGGCCAGCGTGCCTGGTGCTTGAAGCGACTGATCAGGGTGTCCACGGGAAAGCTGTAGGTCCAGGGGGCGATCACCTGTTTAAAGGCGGGCGGTTGTCTCAGGCATTGGCCGCAGACCAGGCCGTCCATCGCCAAAGGCAAGGCGCAGACTTCACAATGCTCCATCAGCCAGGGCAGCTGGGTTTCGCAGGCGTTGCAGACACAGTCGGCTGTTTCAGTCGTCTCGTCGCAGATTAAGCATTTCTGTATGCTTTTTAACCAGATGTAAACTTCGTGTTTTCGTATTGGTTGACAGTGCATGAGTCTTCCTTAAATATGCCGAGCATCCGTGTCGTGCCTGTGGGTATTGCCCTTCCCGCAGCGCTTGCCAAAGCATAATCAAGGAATCGCCCATGAGCGCCAGCACCACCGCCACCTTGCGTCACGATTGGTCTTTAGCCGAAGTCAAAGCGTTGTTCGTGCAACCGTTCAATGACCTGCTGTTCCAGGCGCAGACCGTGCACCGCGCGCACTTCGATGCCAACCGTGTACAGGTGTCGACGCTGCTGTCGATCAAGACCGGCGCCTGCCCGGAAGATTGCAAATATTGTCCGCAGTCGGGCCACTACAACACTGGCCTGGAAAAAGAAAAGCTGATGGAGGTGCAGAAGGTCCTTGAAGAGGCTGCCCGCGCCAAGGCCATCGGTTCGACCCGTTTCTGCATGGGTGCCGCCTGGAAGCACCCGTCGGCCAAAGACATGCCCTACGTGCTGCAGATGGTCAAAGGCGTAAAGGCCATGGGCCTGGAAACCTGCATGACCCTCGGCCGTCTCGACCAGGACCAGACCGAAGCCCTGGCCCAGGCGGGCCTCGATTACTACAACCACAACCTCGACACGTCGCCGGAGTTCTACGGCAGCATCATCACCACCCGCACCTACAGCGAGCGCCTGCAAACCCTGGCCTACGTGCGTGAGTCGGGAATGAAGATCTGCTCGGGCGGTATCCTCGGCATGGGCGAGTCCCTCGACGACCGCGCCAACCTGCTGATCCAGTTGGCCAACCTGCCGGAGCATCCGGAGTCGGTGCCGATCAACATGCTGGTGAAAGTTGCCGGAACGCCGCTGGAAAACGCCGAGGACATCGACCCGTTCGACTTCATCCGCATGCTGGCCGTGGCGCGCATCCTGATGCCGCAATCCCATGTGCGCCTGTCCGCCGGCCGTGAAGCGATGAACGAGCAGATGCAGGCCCTGGCGTTCTTTGCCGGTGCCAACTCGATCTTCTACGGCGACAAACTGCTGACCACCGCCAACCCGCAGGCCGACAAGGACATGCAACTGTTCTCGCGCCTGGGCATCCTGCCGGAAGCCCGTGAAGAGCATGCGGATGAAGTGCACCAGGCGGCGATTGAACAGGCGTTGGTGGAGCAGAAGAGCAGCGAGCAGTTCTATAACGCCGTTGTTTGATTCCCACCTGTTTTGACCGAGTTGCACCTGCCACCCCGAGGCCTGCATGTCTTTTGATCTTTCCGCGCGCCTCGCTGCCCGCCGTGCCGAACACCTTTACCGTCAACGCCCGCTGCTCCAGAGCCCTCAAGGCCCGGAAGTGGTGGTTGACGGTCAACCCCTCCTGGCATTCTGTAATAACGATTACCTAGGCCTGGCCAATCACCCGCAAGTGATCGAGGCCTGGCGCGCCGGGGCGTCCCGCTGGGGCGTGGGCGGCGGTGCCTCGCACTTGGTGGTGGGCCACGCCACGCCGCACCATGAACTGGAAGAGGCGCTGGCCGACCTCACCGGCCGCCCGCGGGCGCTGTTGTTTACCACCGGCTATATGGCCAACCTCGGTGCGGTCACGGCGTTGGTGGGGCAGGGCGATACGGTGCTGGAAGATCGTCTCAACCATGCCTCGCTGCTGGATGCCGGTTTGCTCTCCGGTGCGCGCTTCAATCGCTACCTGCACAACGACGCGACCAGCCTGGCCAAGCGCCTGGAGAAAGCCATCGGCAATACGCTGGTGGTCACCGATGGTGTGTTCAGCATGGACGGCGACTTGGCCGACCTGCCGGCATTGGCCCGTGCAGCCAAGGCCAAAGGCGCCTGGTTGATGGTGGATGATGCCCACGGCTTTGGCCCGCTCGGCGCTAATGGCGGCGGGATCGTCGAGCATTTCGGCTTGAGTCAGGACGACGTGCCGGTACTCGTGGGCACCCTGGGCAAAGCGTTCGGCACGGCCGGGGCGTTTGTCGCGGGCAGTGAGGATTTGATCGAAAGCCTGATCCAGTTTGCCCGGCCGTATATCTACACCACCAGCCAACCGCCGGCGCTGGCCTGCGCCACTCTGAAAAGCCTGGAGCTGCTACGCACCGAGCATTGGCGGCGCGAGCACCTCGACCGCTTGATTCGTCAGTTCCGCCAGGGCGCCGAGCAGCTTGGCCTGGACTTGATGGACAGCTTTACACCGATCCAGCCGATTCTGATCGGCGACAGTGCCAAAGCCATGCGCCTGTCGCAGCTGCTGCGTGAGCGCGGCCTGATGGTCACCGCGATCCGCCCGCCCACCGTACCTGCCGGCAGCGCGCGTTTGCGCGTGACACTGACGGCCGCCCACAGCGAAGCGCAGGTACAGCTATTGTTAAACGCATTGGAAGAGTGTTTCCGCTTGTCTGGTGCCACGGAGCCCGACCATGCGTGATCGACTGATCTTGCTGCCCGGCTGGGGCCTCGGCGTATCGCCGCTGGAGCCATTGGCCGCCGCCTTGCGTGGCCTGGACGAACACCTGCAGGTGCAGATCGAGCCGTTGCCGGCGCTCGATTCCAGCGACCTCCATGAATGGCTCGACGAACTCGACGCCACCCTGCCTGACAACGCCTGGCTCGGCGGCTGGTCCTTGGGCGGCATGCTCGCTGCCGAACTGGCGGCGCGGCGCGGCGAGCGTTGCTGCGGTTTGCTGACCCTGGCGAGCAACCCGTGTTTTGTCGCCCACGAAGGCTGGCCGAATGCGATGCCCGCCGAGACCTTCGATGCGTTCCTGGCCGGTTGTCATGCCGATTCCCAAGTCACCCTCAAGCGCTTCGGCCTGTTGTGCGCCAAAGGCGCCGAAGACCCGCGCGGGCTGTCGCGCCTGCTGGTCAGTGGCGCGCCGAATTCAGCGTCCAGTGTGTTGATGCCCGGACTGGAACTGCTGGCCCAGCTGGATACCCGCGACGCCTTGCTGGCCTATCGTGGCCCACAGTTGCATCTGTTCGCCGGCATGGACGGATTGGTGCCCGCCGAAGCCGCCAGCGACCTGCTGGCGCTGCTGCCTGATGTGGAAATCGGCCTGATTGAACAGGCTGGTCACGCTTTTCTTCTGGAAGACCCCCACGGTGTAGCGGGGGCCATCCAGGCTTTTTTGCATGAGTGCGTTGATGACTGATTTATCCCTTCCCCCACTGCCGGGCGCCTTGCCGGACAAGCGCCAGGTGGCGGCATCGTTTTCCCGTGCGGCGGCCAGTTACGACAGTGTCGCCGAGTTGCAGCGAGCGGTGGGGCATGAGCTGCTGTCCCGTCTGCCATCAGCGTGTGCGCCACGACGTTGGCTGGATATGGGGTGCGGTACGGGTTATTTCAGCCGCGTGCTGGGTGAGTTGTTGCCAGCGAGCCAAGGTGTGGCGGTGGATATTGCCGAAGGCATGCTCGATCACGCACGGCCTTTGGGCGGTGCTGAGTATTTCATCGCGGGCGATGCCGAGCGTCTGCCTTTGAAGGATGGCAGCTGCGGGCTGATCTTCTCCAGCCTGGCGGTGCAATGGTGTGCGAACTTCGAGGCGGTGCTCAGCGAGGCCTATCGCGTGCTGCAACCGGGTGGCGTGCTGGCGTTCGCCAGTTTGTGCGTCGGGACGCTGGATGAGCTGCGCGAAAGCTGGCGGGCGGCGGATGGCCTGGTGCACGTCAACCGATTTCGCACCTTCGAGGCGTACCAGCAATTGTGCGCGGCCAGTGGTTTGCGCGTGCTCAGCCTGGAGCGGCGCCCCCATGTGCTGCATTACCCGGATGTGCGCAGCCTGACCCATGAGCTCAAGGCGCTGGGGGCGCACAATCTCAATCCGGGCCGCCCGGGAGGGTTGACGGGCCGTGCGCGGATTGCTGCACTGGTAGACGCCTACGAGCAGTTCCGTCAGGCCGAGGGACTGCCTGCCACTTATCAAGTGGTGTACGCCGTCCTGGAGAAGCCCCTATGAGCGCCGCTTATTTCATCACCGGCACCGACACGGATGTCGGCAAGACCACCATCGCCGCGGGCCTGTTGCACGCCGCGCGGCTTGCCGGCAAAAGCACCGCGGCTGGAAAACCCGTGGCTTCCGGTTGCGCAGTTACGCCCAAGGGCTTGCGCAACGCCGATGCCCTGGCCTTGCTGGCCGAGTGTTCATTGCCGTTGAGTTATGCCGAGGTCAACCCGGTGGCGTTCGAACCCGCCATCGCCCCGCACCTGGCTGCGCGAGAGGCCGGCGTCGCGCTGACGGTGCAGTCGTTGTTGAAACCCATGCAGCAGATCCTGGCGCGACAAGCGGATTTCACCCTAATCGAAGGCGCAGGCGGCTGGCGCGTACCGCTGGCCGACCAGGACAACCTGTCGGACCTGGCCATAGCGCTGCAACTGCCGGTGATCCTGGTGGTGGGCGTGCGCCTGGGTTGCATCAGCCATGCCTTGCTCACCGCCGAAGCCATCGCACGGGACGGTTTGCCCTTGGTCGGTTGGGTGGCGAATATCATCGACCCCAAGACCTCTCGTCTGGAAGAAAACCTCGCAACCCTGGCCGAACGCTTGCCCGCGCCGTGCCTGGGCCGAGTGCCCAAGCTCAAGCACGCCAGCGCCGAAGCGGTGGCTGAGCACCTGCAACTGGACCTGCTTGACTGATTCTGGCTATCGACAAGGCATTATGCCATTAGTGTTTTTGACGGGCTTTTTGCCAGGATGTCTGCTTCAATTCAACTTCACGATTCTCTAAAGGCAGGTTAAAGCCATGGAAATCTCTGGCAGCAGCGCGTTTTACTCGGGGCTGAGCACTATTCAGGCCGGGCAGAGCCGTGTCGACCAGGCCGCCGGCAGAATTGCCAGCACCGCGACCACTCAGCCGTCGGACGCACAGAGCGACCGGCTGCAAGCCAATGACCGCGCCCAGCCGACGAATTCGGCGAGCAATATGGTCGAAATGGCCCAAGGCAAGTTTCAAGTGGAGTTGGGCGCCAAGGTCGCCAAGGCTTCGGACGAAATGCTTGGCACCTTGATCGACACCTTCGCTTAACCCCTCTTGCGTACGACCGGCTTCTTTCTGGGGGCTGGTCAGTCTTGCGCAATCCTCCATTTTCTTCTGAACACCTTGTGGCATCCCGCCGCAGGCCTCGCCCTGCCTGGCATTGACCCGCGTCATGACAAACGGTGTCTGGACGACGCTTGACATCCCCAGGTCGTAAACGTATGTTTCAAACACCTGTTTGACCGCCACAACACATCCACGCGGTTGTTCATTCCAGATACATCAGCAGAGGTTTATCGCTATGCCTGACTACAAGGCCCCCTTGCGTGATATTCGCTTCGTTCGTGACGAACTGCTCGGCTATGAAGCGCACTATCAGAGCCTGCCGGCTTGCCAGGACGCTACCCCGGACATGGTTGACGCCATTCTCGAAGAAGGCGCCAAGTTTTGTGAGCAAGTGCTGGCACCGTTGAACCGCGTGGGTGACATCGAAGGGTGCACCTGGAGTGAGTCTGGCGTTAAAACCCCTGCTGGTTTCAAAGAAGCCTACAAACAATTCGTCGAAGGCGGCTGGCCAAGCCTGGCCCACGACGTGGAGCACGGCGGCCAAGGCCTGCCGGAATCCCTGGGCCTGGCCGTGAGCGAAATGGTCGGCGAAGCCAACTGGTCGTGGGGCATGTACCCGGGCCTTTCCCATGGTGCGATGAACACCATCTCCGAGCACGGCACCCCCGAGCAGCAAGAGGCTTACCTGACCAAGCTGGTGTCGGGCGAATGGACCGGCACCATGTGCCTGACCGAGCCACACTGCGGTACCGACCTGGGCATGCTGCGCACCAAGGCCGAGCCTCAGGCCGACGGTTCCTACAAAGTCTCCGGCACCAAGATCTTCATCTCGGCCGGTGAACACGACATGGCCGACAACATCGTCCACATCGTGCTGGCCCGCCTGCCGGACGCACCGGCCGGTACCAAAGGCATCTCGCTGTTTATCGTGCCGAAATTCCTGCCTGAAGCCGATGGTTCGATCGGTGCGCGCAACGCAGTGAGCTGTGGTTCCCTGGAACACAAGATGGGTATCCACGGTAACGCCACGTGCGTGATGAACTTCGACGCGGCCACCGGTTTCCTGATCGGCCCGGCGAACAAAGGCCTGAACTGCATGTTCACCTTTATGAACACCGCTCGTCTGGGCACTGCGCTGCAAGGCCTGGCCCACGCCGAGATCGGCTTCCAGGGCGGCCTGAAATACGCCCGCGATCGCCTGCAAATGCGCTCCCTGACTGGCCCGAAAGCGCCGGAAAAGGCCGCTGACCCGATCATCGTGCACCCCGACGTGCGCCGCATGCTGCTGACCATGAAAGCCTTCGCCGAAGGTAACCGTGCGATGGTGTACTTCACCGCCAAGCAAGTGGACATCGTCAAGTACGGCACCGACGACGAGGCCAAGAAACAGGCCGACGGCCTGCTGGCATTCATGACCCCGATTGCCAAGGCGTTCATGACCGAAGTCGGTTTTGAATCGGCCAACCACGGCGTGCAGATCTATGGCGGCCACGGCTTTATCGCCGAGTGGGGCATGGAGCAGAACGTTCGCGACAGCCGCATCTCCATGTTGTACGAAGGCACCACCGGCATCCAGGCGCTGGACCTGCTCGGCCGTAAAGTGCTGATGACCCAGGGCGAAGCGCTCAAGGGCTTCACCAAGATCGTGCACAAGTTCTGCCAGGCCAACGAAGGCAACGAAGCGGTCAAGGAATTCGTGACGCCGCTGGCTGCACTGAACAAAGAGTGGGGCGAGTTGACCATGAAGGTCGGCATGGCTGCGATGAAGGACCGTGAAGAAGTGGGTGCTGCCTCGGTGGACTACCTGATGTACTCCGGTTACGCGTGCCTGGCTTACTTCTGGGCCGACATGGCACGCCTGGCGGCCGAAAAACTGGCTGCCGGTACCAGCGAAGAAGCGTTCTACACCGCCAAGCTGCAAACTGCGCGCTTCTACTTCCAGCGCATCCTGCCGCGTACCCGTACCCACGTGGCCACCATGCTGTCGGGCGCCAATAACCTGATGGACATGAAAGAAGAAGACTTCGGCCTGGCTTACTAAGCCTTACCGGGTTCATCTGAAACCGTCGCTTCCCTTGGGAGCGGCGGTTTTTTCATTGGGGGATAAAAAACACAGTACAGCGCTCAGGGATTGCTTCCGGCTGCCGTTACAGTGATGGCAATGTGATACACAACGGGCGGGTTGTGCTTAACTGTCCGCATCAAGGCACAGTGCCACTACTTTTGCGGGTCGGAGTTTTACCCTTGTCACGCGTGTCTGCTTTACGTTTCAGTCACTTTCTCCCTTCGTTACTGCTGCTGTTGGCCGGGCTCTCGGCTGCGTACGTCAAGGACCTCAGCGTCTTCTTCACTTCACTGTTCAATGTGTTGCCGACCCTGGTGCTGTTGCTGGGCGGTTCGTACTGCGCGGTGTATCGCCGTCAGCGTGAATTGTTCCTGATGATCACGGTGTACATCGCCTATTTCCTGCTCGATACCCAGACTGACTACTACCGCGACAATGGCCGCGTGCGCGAAGACGCGGCCGTGGTGTTTCACCTGTGTTGCCTGTTATTGCCGCTGCTGTTCAGCATCTACGCGCTGTGGCAGGAGAAGACCCATCTGTTCCGCGACTTCGTCGCCCGTTGTGCGGTGCTGCTGGCAATTGGCAGCGTGGCGCTGGCTCTGGAGCAAAGTTATCCCCAGGCACTGCTGAACTGGCTGGCGGAGATCCGCTGGCCCGCCCTGCATGGGACCTGGATGAGCCTGATCCAGCTGTCATACCCGATGTTCCTGATCGGCTTCCTCACCCTGGCGGCGCAGTACTGGTACCAGCCGCGCCCGTTGCATGCAGCGCAGCTGGTGGGTTTGCTGGGGATGTTCTGGATGTTGCCGCAGACCTTCATCCTGCCGTTCACGCTGAATATCATGTGCAGCCAGGTCATGCTGATGATCGCCGCCGGTGTGGCCCACGAGGCTTATCAAATGGCGTTCCGCGATGAACTGACCGGCCTGCCGGGGCGCCGTGCCTTGAATGAACGCATGCAGCGGCTGGGGCGCAACTATGTGCTGGCAATGACCGACGTCGATCACTTCAAGCGCTTCAATGACACCCATGGTCACGATGTGGGCGACCAGGTGCTGCGCCTGGTGGCGAGCAAGCTGTCCAAGGTCAATGGTGGTGGGCGTGCCTACCGCTACGGCGGTGAAGAATTCGCTGTGGTGTTTGCCGGCAAGACCCTGGATGAGTGCATGCCGCACCTGGAGGAAATCCGCGAGATCGTCGCCAACTACGACATCAAGCTGCGCAACTCGGACCGGCCCCAGGACGATCAACAAGGCCGTCAACGCCGGGCGGGCAGCGGCGCGTCGAGTGTGTCGGTGACGGTCAGCATCGGCGTGGCCGAACGCCAGATCGACCAGCGTACGGCGGAAGAAGTGCTCAAGTCCGCCGACCAGGCGCTGTACGCCGCCAAGGGCGCGGGGCGTAACTGTGTGGTTGCGGCCGGGCAGACCCGCCGTGGCGCGGTGCGCATGCAGAGCGCTGCCGGTTGAGTGATGGCGGTGTATTCAGCGGTTCTACAATGATTGTCCGGGGCGCCGGCCGGCAGTAGGTTGAAAGGATCTGCTGCCGGAGACATCGCCATGCCTGAGTACAAAGCTCCCCTGCGCGACATGCGCTTTCTGATCGACAACGTGTTTGATTTCCACGGCCACTACGCTGCCCTGGGCGCCACGGACGCCAGCCCGGACATGGTCAGTGCAATCCTGGAAGAAGGCGCGAAATTCTGCGAGAACGTGCTTTCGCCACTCAACCGCAGTGGTGATGAAGAGGGCTGCCATTTCGACAATGGCGTGGTGACCACCCCCAAGGGCTTCAAGGAAGCCTTCGCCCAGTACGTCGAGGGCGGCTGGCACGGTGTGGCGGCAGACCCGGCCTACGGTGGCCAGGGCCTGCCGCAATCGTTGGGCTTGGTGCTCAGCGAGATGATCGGCTCCAGCAACACCTCGTGGGGCATGTATCCGGGCCTGACCCACGGCGCCATGTCGGCGATCCACGCCCACGGCACCGAAGAGCAGAAGGCCACGTTCCTGAGCAAACTCACCGCCGGCGAATGGACCGGCACCATGTGTCTGACCGAAGCCCATTGCGGCACCGACCTGGGGCTGATCAAGACCCGCGCCGTGCCCCAGGCGGATGGCAGCTATGCGATCACCGGCAGCAAGATCTTCATCTCGGCCGGTGAACACGACATGAGCGCCAATATCATCCACCTGGTGCTGGCCAAGCTGCCGGATGCGCCGGCGGGCACCAAAGGTATCTCGCTGTTTATCGTGCCCAAGTTCCATACGGATTCGGCAGAGCGCAACGCAGTGCACTGTGGCTCCATCGAGCACAAGATGGGCATCAAGGCCTCGGCTACCTGTGTGCTCAACTTCGACGGCTCCAAGGGCTTTTTGATTGGCGAGGCGAACAAAGGCCTCAACTGCATGTTCACCATGATGAACCACGCCCGCCTGGGTACCGGCATGCAGGGCCTGTGCAATGGCGAAGCGAGCTTCCAGGGCGCGATCAAGTACGCCAACGATCGCCTGCAGATGCGCGCGCTGACCGGCGCCAAGGCCCCGGAGAAAGCCGCCGACCCGATCATCGTGCACCCCGATGTGCGCCGTATGCTGCTGACCATGAAAGCCTTCAACGAAGGCAACCGCGCACTGACCTATTTCACTGCACAGTTGCTCGACACCGCGCACCTGAGCAGCGACGCCGACCAGCGCCAGGAGGCCGAAGACCTGTTGGCCTTCCTTACCCCAATCTGCAAAGCCTTTATGACCGACACCGGGCTGGAGGTGACCAACCACGGCATGCAGATATTCGGCGGCCATGGCTACATTCGTGAGTGGGGCATGGAGCAACTGGCACGCGATGCGCGGATTGCGCCGATCTACGAAGGCACCAACGGCATCCAGGCCCTCGACCTGCTGGGGCGCAAGGTGTTGGGCAGCCAGGGCAAGTTGCTGCGCGGCTTTACCAGGATTGTGCATAAGTTTTGCGCGGCGAATGCCGAACATGCGCAGCTCAAGGGTTATGTGGTGCAGCTCAATCAACTGAATCAGGAATGGGGCGAGCTGACCACCCAGGTCGGTATGGCGGCCATGAAAAACCCTGATGAAGTGGGCGCGGCGGCTGTGGATTACTTGATGTACAGCGGTTACATCATCCTCGCCTACTTGTGGCTGCGGATGGCCATTGCAGCGCTGGCGCACGATGACACAGACTTCGCCAAGGCCAAGCTGGCCACCTGCGACTTCTACTTCAAGCGCCTGCTGCCACGTACCGCAACCCATCGCGCCGCCGTGGAAGCGGGCAGCGAATGCCTGATGAGTCTGCCTGCGGAGTCGTTTGCGCTGTGATGACTTAAAAATACCAGCCAGTCACAAGTGGACCCTATGTGTCTGAAAAGTTGTTCGGGTACACTCGGAGCCTGTAAAACCGATCCTATCGAATCACTTTTCACGTTCTCACGAGGTTTGCCATGGCTGATTACAAAGCGCCGCTGCGTGATATGCGCTTCGTCCTCAACGAAGTCTTTGAGGTCGCCACCACTTGGGCCCAATTGCCGGCATTGGCAGACAGCGTTGACGCCGAAACCGTAGAGGCCATCCTCGAAGAAGCCGGCAAGGTCACCGCCAAATCCATCGCCCCGCTCAGCCGCGGTGGCGATGAGCAGGGCTGCCGCTGGGATAATACGGCGGTGTTTACTCCGGATGGTTATCCACAGGCCTACAAAACCTACGCTGAAGGTGGCTGGGTCGGCGTAGGCGGTGACCCCGTGTTTGGCGGCATGGGCATGCCCAAGGCTGTATCGGCCCAGGTTGAAGAGATGATCAACTCGTCGAGCCTTGCGTTCGGCCTGTACCCGATGCTGACCTCCGGCGCCTGTGTGTCGATCAACACTCACGCCAGTGAAGAGCTCAAGGCCACCTACCTGCCGAAGATGTATTCCGGTGAGTGGGCCGGCTCCATGTGCCTGACGGAAGCACACGCCGGTACCGACCTGGGGATTATCCGCACCAAGGCCGAGCCGCAGGCAGACGGTTCCTACACGATCAGCGGGACCAAGATCTTTATCACTGGCGGTGAACACGACCTCACCGAGAACATCATTCACCTGGTGCTGGCTAAACTGCCGGACGCACCGGCCGGTCCCAAGGGGATTTCGCTGTTCCTGGTGCCGAAGTTCATGGTCAACGCCGACGGCAGCCTGGGCGCGCGTAACCCGGTGAGCTGCGGCTCCATCGAACACAAGATGGGTATCCAGGCGTCCGCCACCTGCGTGATGAACTTCGACGAAGCCGTGGGCTATCTGGTGGGCGAGCCTAACCGTGGGTTGGCGGCGATGTTCACCATGATGAACTACGAGCGTCTTGGCGTGGGTATCCAGGGCCTGGCGTCCGGCGAGCGCTCCTACCAGAACGCGATTGAATATGCCCGCGACCGCCTGCAAAGCCGCTCGCCGACCGGTGCCCAGGCCAAAGACAAGGTGGCCGACCCGATCATCGTCCACCCCGATGTGCGCCGTATGCTGTTGACCATGAAAGCCGCGAACGAAGGCGGTCGCGCGTTCTCCACCTACGTGGCGACGCAGCTGGACATCGCCAAGTTCAGTGAAGATGCCGCTGCCCGCGAGCGGGCCGATAACCTGGTGGCGTTGCTGACGCCGGTGGCCAAGGCGTTCCTCAGCGATCTGGGCCTGGAAACCACCGTGCTCGGCCAGCAAGTGTTTGGCGGCCACGGTTACATTCGTGAGTGGGGCCAGGAGCAACTGGTGCGTGATGTACGCATCACCCAGATCTACGAAGGCACCAACGGCATTCAGGCACTGGACTTGATGGGGCGCAAGATCGTCGGCAGCGGCGGTGCGTTCTACACCTTGTTCGCCGACGAGATTCGCCAGTTCATCGCCTCGGCGGGGCCCGAACTGGCTGAGTTCAGCCAACCGCTGAGCGCGGCGGTGGATAACCTGGACGAGTTGACCGCCTGGGTGCTGGATCGCGCCAAGACCAACCCGAACGAGATCGGCGCAGCCTCGGTGGAGTATTTGCATGCATTTGGTTACATGGCCTACGCCTATATGTGGGCGCGTATGGCCAAGGCCGCGTGGGGCAAGGAGACGGAGGAAGACTTCTACGCCAGCAAGCTGGGCACCGCGCGCTTCTACTTTGCGCGTCTGTTGCCACGTATTCACTCGCTGAGTGCGTCGGTAAAAGCCGGTAGCGAATCCCTGTTTTTGCTGGATGAGGCACTGTTCTAAGGGCTTGGAGGGCGTGTAAGCATTCTCTTACATGACGTACTGCTAATCGTCCTCTATCGCCAAATTGGATCCACAGATAATCTACTTCACATGGACGTCGCGCAGGAAGCGCAAAGCAACAACACGGACACGTAGGATTCTGCCAGGATGGCGGAGTGAAATGGATGTCAGGGAAACAGTCTGCAAAGCCCCGCTTCGGCGGGGTTTTCTTTTGCCAGCGAAAAAGTCAGGCGCCGAATTTCAAGCCAGGGCCGGCGGCGCATTCATCACGTCTTCCAGCAACGTGCGTAACAGTGCCACCGTCGCCTGTTGGCGTTGTACATCGCGGCAGACCAGCCCGACTTTCAGCGGCACCCTCGGTTCGCTCAAGGGTTTCCACAGCAGCATTTGGCTGTTGTGCTCGTCCTGAGAGCGCCCCGGCAGCACCGTTGCCAATTGGGTGTTAGGCAAGCTGTCGAGAATCCCCACCATGGTATTGAGCTCCGCCTGAACCTGGGGCCGTCGCCCAAGGTTTGCGAGCTGGCCTTGCCAGATCTGCCTGACTTGAAACTCCTCCCCCAACAGCAACATCGGCAACTCGGCCGCCTGCTTCAGCGAGACTTTCTTGAATTCGCGCAGCGGATGATCTTCCGGGATGACCACCTTCAGCTCATCCTCATACAGCAACACGCCGTGCAGCCCCGGCTGGCGTGGCGGCAGGTAGCTGATGCCGATGTCCAGCGAGCCGTTAAGCAATCGCCGTTCAATCTCAAGCCCGGTCAATTCGTAGATCTGCACCACCAGGTGCGGCTGGGCCTTGCGCACGCGCTCGAGCATTTGCGGGACCAGGCTGGTGTGCACGGTTTGCAGCACGCCGATGGCCAGGGTGCGCATGGCCTGACCCTTGAAGTTACGCAAGGCTTCGATGGCTTGCTGCATGCCATCGATCAGCGGCAAGGCATGGTTGTACAGCGTATGGGCGGCCAGGGTGGGCAGCAGGCGTTTGCTGCTGCGTTCGAACAGGCTCACATCGAGGTTGCGCTCCAACTGGCGGATCTGTTGTGAGAGCGCCGGCTGAGAGATCGACAGGCGTTCAGCGGCACGGCCCACATGGCCTTCTTCATACACCGCGACGAAATAACGCAGTTGCTTGAAATCCATAAGACTTACTTATCGAAAAAGCTGGAAAATCGAAATGGCCGATGGCCCCCGAGGCGCCTAGTCTAGCGCCTATTCGCAGGGCTTACAGGGCCGGATCGGGCAATGAACAGTGTTTATGTTGATGACGTTTACATAGGCAAGGCAACACACCCGCAGACAATGATTGCAGGAGAAACCGACCAAGGCCCGGTTGCCATCGGGGGGAAGCTGTGAATCTCTTCAATATACGTCGTCCCGTGCCCAGCCTGGACGACCTGGTTCTGGAGGCTTCACCCGATACGCTGTCCAGCGAGGCGCTCATGCCCACCGTGGCGAGGCCGCCTCAGGTTTTCGTACGTGGCCAGGGCTCCTGGCTGTGGGACAGCGACGACCGTGCCTACCTGGATTTCAGCCAGGGCAACGCCGCCAACAGCCTCGGCCACAGCCCGCAGGTCTTGATCAAAGCCCTCGCCGAGCAGACCCAGGCCCTGATCAATCCGGGCATGGGTCTGCATAACCGCGCTCAACTCAATCTTGTCGACCGCCTGTGCCATCGTACCGGCAGCGACCAGGCCTACCTGCTCAACAGTGGCGCCGAGGCCTGCGAAGCGGCGATCAAGCTGGCGCGCAAGTGGGGCCAACTGCATCGCGGCGGGGCCCACCGCATTATCAGCGCGAGCAATGGTTGCCATGGGCGCAGTTTCGCCGCACTGGCGGCGTCGGCCGGCAATCTGGAAAACCGCTTTGAACCGCAATTGCCCGGCTTCAGCCATGTGCCGTTCAACGATCTGCCGGCCCTGCATGCGGCGGTCGATGCACAGACAGTCGCCATCCTGCTGGAGCCGGTCCAGAGCGAAGCCGGCGTGATCCCCGCGACGGAACATTACCTCAAGGGGGTTGAACGGCTGTGCCGCGAACTGGGGATCCTGCTGATCCTCGATGAGGTACAAACCGGCCTCGGTCGTTGCGGCACCTTGCTTGCCGAACAGCAGTACGGCGTGCGGGCCGACATCATCACCCTCGGCAAAGGCCTGGGCGGAGGCGTGCCGTTGGCAGCCCTGCTGGCGCGCGGCAACGCCTGTTGCTTCGAAGTGGGTGAGTTGGAAGGCACCCATCATGGCAACGCGCTGATGGCGTCGGCCGGGCTGGCGGTGCTCGATACGGTGCTGGAGCATGGCTTCCTGGAACACGTACGTGAATCCGGCCTTTACCTGAGCGAAGGCCTTGCCCGCCTGGGCTACCGCTACGATCAGGGCCCATTACGTGGCCACGGCCTGATGTGGGGCCTGACGTTGTCGGATGATTCTGCAGATGCAGTGGTAAACGCCGCCCTGCACGAAGGCCTGATCCTCAACGCCCCGCAACCTGACTGCCTGCGCTTCACCCCGGCGCTTACGGTGAGCAAAAGCAACATCGACGAAATGCTCCTGCGCCTGGCTCGCGCTTTTTCCCGGGTGCGCACCGCCCAGTTGCAGTGCCGCAAGGGCATCGCCGTTTAACCCACATTCCTGAACCGTCTCGCGGTATACGCGGCGCCTCCAGCCTGATTTTTTCGGCTGGGGGCGTTTTTTTGTCTGGCCATTAAAGGATGGCCTGGTGCCAGATCCCACTGAACCCTCACGAACGCCCAAGGTCGATTAGCTACACGGCTCACACGAGCCGATTTTCTGGAGCTGACCCATGGACATCATTCGTATCATCATCGCCATCCTGCTGCCGCCACTGGGTGTGTTCCTGCAAGTGGGTTTCGCCGGCGCGTTCTGGCTGAATATTCTGCTGACGTTGTGCGGTTACTTCCCGGGCATCATTCACGCCGTGTACATCATCGCCAAACGCTGATGGCCTCAGCCTTTTGCGATGAGCCGTGAATTGCGCTCATTGCGAAAGGCCAGTTGCTCGATGGTCTGGGTAGCATGTTCGGCCTCTTCCCGCGCCTTGAGGATGATGCCGTGCTGCTCGGACTTGCTGCACACCGGGTCGGCATTGCTCGCATCCCCCGTGAGCATGAAGGCCTGGCAACGGCAGCCGCCGAAGTCCTTTTCCTTTTCATCGCATGAACGGCACGGCTCGGGCATCCAGTCGTAGCCGCGAAAGCGGTTGAAGCCGAAAGAGTCGTACCAGATGTGCTGCATGCTGTGGTCGCGCACATTGGGAAACTGCACCGGCATCTGTCGGGCGCCGTGGCAGGGCAGGGCGGTGCCGTCTGGCGTCACCGTCAGAAAGATACTGCCCCAGCCGTTCATACAGGCCTTCGGGCGCTCCTCGTAGTAATCCGGCGTGACGAATATCAGCTTGCACGGGTGGCCTTCGGCTTCGAGCTTGGCGCGGTATTCGTTGGTGATGCGTTCGGCGCGCACCAGCTGTTCCTTCGTCGGCAATAAACCCACGCGATTGAGTTGCGCCCAGCCATAGAACTGGCAGGTGGCGAGCTCGACAAAGTCCGCCTCCAGCGCGATGCACAGCTCGATGATGCGGTCGATCTTATCGATATTGTGCCGATGGGTGACGAAGTTCAGCACCATCGGGTAGCCGTGCGCCTTCACTGCGCGGGCCATTTCCAGCTTTTGCGCGAAGGCTTTTTTCGAGCCGGCCAGCAGGTTGTTCACCTGTTCGTCGCTGGCCTGAAAGCTGATCTGGATGTGGTCCAGGCCGGCTTTCTTGAAGTCGCTGATTTTCTGCTCGGTGAGGCCGATGCCCGAGGTGATCAGGTTGGTGTAGAACCCCAGCTTGCGCGCCTCGGCGATCAGTTCGGCAAGGTCCTGGCGTACCAGTGGCTCACCGCCGGAAAACCCCAATTGCGCGGCGCCCATCTCACGGGCCTCGCGAAACACCTTGATCCACTGTTCGGTGCTCAGCTCCTTGCCCTGCTCGGCAAAGTCCAGCGGGTTGGAGCAATACGGGCATTGCAACGGGCAGCGGTAGGTCAGCTCGGCGAGCAACCATAGCGGCAGGCCGATGGCTGGTTTTTCAGGCAAGGGTGATCCAGTGCTCAGCACGGGCGACCTCCATGAATTGCTCGATGTCTTCCGCCAGCTCAGGCACGCCGGGAAATTGCTTATCCAGCTCAGCGATGATCGCCACCACGTCGCGCTCACCGTCAATCAAGCCACCAATCAGCGCGGCGCTGTCGTTGAGCTTGATCATGCCTTCGGGGTAGAGCAATACATGGCCTTTTTGCGCGGGTTCGTACTGGTAGCGGTAGCCCTGGCGCCAGGTCGGTTTTCTGCTGCGATCAAAACTCATAGGGTGATCCCTTTGTGCCAGACCCGCTGCTCGGTCACGCTGTGATACGGCGGGCGTTTCAGTTCGTAGGCCATGCTCATGGCATCCAGCATGCTCCACAGGATGTCGAGTTTGAACTGGAGAATTTCCAGCATGCGCTCCTGGCCTTCACGGGTGGTGTAGTGCTGCAAGGTGATTGCCAGCCCATGCTCCACATCGCGCCGAGCCTGGCCCAGGCGGGTGCGGAAATACTCATAACCGGTGGGATCGATCCACGGGTAGTGCTGCGGCCAGCTGTCCAGGCGCGACTGGTGGATCTGCGGCGCGAACAGCTCGGTGAGCGAGCTGCTGGCGGCTTCCTGCCAGCTGGCACGGCGAGCAAAGTTCACATAGGCGTCTACCGCAAAGCGCACGCCGGGCAACACCAGTTCCTGGGAACGCAGCTGGTCAGGGTCGAGGCCGACCGCTTGGCCCAAACGCAACCAGGCTTCGATACCGCCGTCTTCACCCGGTGCGCCATCGTGGTCGAGCAGGCGCTGGATCCACTCGCGACGGATCTCGCGGTCCGGGCAGTTGGCCAGGATTGCGGCGTCTTTCAGCGGGATATTCACTTGGTAATAGAAACGGTTGGCGACCCAGCCCTGGATCTGCTCGCGGGTGGCACGGCCTTCATACATCGCCACATGGTACGGGTGATGAATATGGTAGAAGGCGCCTTTGGCCCGCAGGGCTTTTTCAAATTCGTCGGTGTTCATAGGTCTATCAGTCATAAGAGGTCTCCTGTAGGAGCGAGCTTGCTCGCGAAGGTCGTTAACGATGACGTGGGCATTCTGAATGAGCACGGTGCCCTTGGGTTTTTCGCGGGCAAGCCCGCTCCTACAGTTCGATGCTCATGCCGTCGTAAGCGACTTCGACATTGCGCCGCACCAGTTCCGCGCGCTCGGGGGAGTCTTCATCGAGGATCGGGTTGGTGTTGTTGATGTGGATAAGCACCTTGCGTTGCTCGGGCAACTGCTCCAGTACTTCGAGCATGCCGCCGGGGCCGTTCTGCGCCAGGTGGCCCATCTCGCGGCCGGTACGGGTGCCGACGCCACGGCGCTGCATTTCGTCGTCGTCCCACATCGTGCCGTCCACCAGCAGGCAATCGCTGCCGGCCATGATCTCCAGCAACGGCGCATCGACTTTGCCCAGGCCCGGGGCGTAGAACAGTTTGCCGCCGGTGCGCAGGTCTTCGACGATCAGGCCGATGTTATCGCCTGGGTGCGGGTCGAAGCGGTGCGGCGAGTAGGGCGGGGCGGCACTGCGCAGTGGCAGTGGGGTGAAGCGCAGGTTCGGGCAGGCCGGGATGGTGAAGCTGGCATCCAGCTCGATGCGGTTCCAGGCCAGGCCGCCGTTCCAGTGGGTGAGCATGGTGAACAGCGGGAAGCCGGTACTCAGGTCTTCATGGACCATATCGGTGCACCACACCTGGTGCGGGCAGCCTTCGCGCAGGCTCAATAAACCGGTGGTGTGATCGATCTGGCTGTCCATCAGGATGATGGCACTGATGCCGGTGTCGCGCAGTGCGCGGCCGGGCTGCATCGGCGCAAAACCCTGGAGTTGCGCGCGGATATCCGGCGAGGCATTGCACAGTACCCAGTTCACGCCATCGTCGGAAATGGCGATGGATGACTGGGTCCGCGCCTGCGCCCGCAGGCTGCCGTCACGAAAACCTGCGCAGTTCACGCAGTTGCAGTTCCACTGCGGGAAGCCGCCGCCAGCGGCGGAACCTAGAATCTGGACAAACATGGCCGCTCCATCAAGCAAAGCTCAAAACAAAAACGCCCCGGGCGAACCGAGGCGTTGTATTACCCAGCGGCTTAGCGGCTGGCGAAGTACATGGTGACTTCGAAGCCGATGCGCAGATCAGTGTAAGCAGGTTTGGACCAGGTCATATTCTTACTCCTACGAAGGGATGGGACGTTTACTACCAAGTAATACATATAGTCCACCTCCAGTCGGAGATGTTCAGATGTGTGCGTAGGAATGTTACGCAATTCTTTGCAAGTTAGCGCTGTCTTGGTGGAAAAAGCCTGTTGCAGGGTTGGCAATGATCAGCCTGCCGAGTGCCAGGCCTCCGAGATGCGCGGGCCGTTGGCGACACACCGCCAACCGCCTGCCGCCTCGTTCAGTTGCTGCGCCGCGCGCTGCAAGTCTTCGCGGGAGCGACTCTGGATCAGTGGCTGGAGCTGTTCCAGGTAATCCGACGAATGACCGGCCAAGCTCGCCTGCCAAAGCAGTTCGGCGGCTTGGGATGGGGTCAGCACTTCGGATGAGAACTGTTGCGCCAAGGCCAGGTTGCTCAGGTCATCGCGACTGTCTATCAGCTCAGGTAGCTGCGCAAGCAAGGTCAGCACGTGATCAACGATTGCGTCACGGGACACACTGGGTGACTGCACCCCAAACAGCAGCCCGGTTTGCCCGTTGATCTGCCGAATGCCACTGAATACGGCGTAACCCAACTGCAACTCGACCCTCAGGCGCTGGTAAAACGGCCCCTGGAGCACGTGCCCAAGCAGTCGCCATGCAGCTTCATCGACCAGGGACTGGCTGGGCGCCGGGCAAAACAGCAGCAAGGCGGCTTCGGTTGAGTCGGTTTTAACCTCATGCCACACACGTTGACCGCCGAGGTGTTGAAGAGATCGTTCGATGAGTGCAGGTTGCCCAGGCAGACGGACGGCTGCGGCCTTTATCAATGCCTCACACGCGGCTGGCACACCCAGCCCCAGGCCGTGCCAGCGTGCGGTGGCCCAAGATGCAGGCTGATCGCTGGCGTCGACACTGTCGGTGGCGCAGCACGTGGGGAGCGCCTTGAGCAGTTCTCGGATTGCGATCATGGGCGGTGCTGGCGGGGCGGCGTCTTGCGTCAGATGCAGGCTCTGCGCCAACGCCTCCAGCACGGCCGGCATGGGCTCGTGCAGCCCGGTCATCTTCACCAGCCAATCATGGCCGGTGGTTTCGAAAGATAATTCCACGCCCGCCTGGCGCGCGTTCTCACGCAATGGCTGCAAGGTGTTTTCCAGCCCAGCAGGCGCTGGCGCGTCGAAGCGCCAGTTCAGGTACAGCGCGCCCTCATCGCTGTCATCCGTCAAGGCTTGGCTGAAGGTCAGCGCCGTTACGCCCCTTCGCCCCCGTGAACGATCTTGGGCAAACGTGCGCAAGCCTCGGTGAGCGCTGGTTTGGCCGCGAATCAGGCCGGCGCGTTCTTCTTTGACCGGTGGGCGCAGGAACGGGTTGTTCGGGGGCAACTGCCAACGGTGTTCGGCGGGCGGCAAATGCAGTGAGTCAAGCAGGGCCTTGAGCGCAGCGACGCCCTGTTCACTGAGGTCTTCGCTATCGTTGCGGGCCAATGCCAGGGCGCCCTGGGTCTGTTGTTGGCGAGCGTTCAGCAGGGCGAACTCTTCGCGCAGTGGCGTCCAATCGCTGTGTGCGAAAAAGCTCAGCCAGTCGTACAGCAGCGCCTCAATGTGTGTGGTCGGTTCGTCTTCGCTATCGAGCGTAAAGTCGATGTCCAGCACGGCTTGTCCGGCGAAGTGATACAGCACTGACGCCTGCAGTGCGCTGGTCAAGTGGCGGTTTTTCAACTCGGCGAGCAGCCCGCCCGGCGCGGAGGTATTGAGCCAGGTGCAGAGGAAATCCAGGGCTTCACGGGGCGCGTCACAGGTGATGACGTGGTGCAGATGGCCGCTGTCGATGTGTTGATAACGCCGAGCCTGGCCTTGCATCAAGGCCGGTGGTGAGGCCTGCGGATGCAGGGGGCCAGTGATCAGTTGCGCGCTGAAGCGTTGCGCCAGGGCTTCCAGCTCATCCAGCGTCTGTGGGCCGGCGAGGCTCAAGGTCATCTGCCCGCTTTGATAGAAATGTCCGTGGAATTCCCTGAGTGCTTTTTGAAATTCCTCGTGCTCCACCGGCAGGCTGTCACGGTTGCCCGCGTGAAAGCCGCGTAGCGGATGATCCGCTGCCAAACCTTCGAGCAGCGCCACCTGCTGCTGTGCCTTGGCATCCTGGGACCAGGCGACGTACTCGGCGTGCAGCACTTCGCGCTCGCGCAGTTGATCTTCCAGATCCAGGCGCGGACGCGCCAGCATGTCAGCCAGTCGCTCCAATCCATTGGCAAAGGTCGACACCGGTAGTTCGAAGAAGAAGTCTGTGGTGCGTTCGCGAGTGCTGGCGTTGACCTGTCCACCGTGACACTGCACGTAGGCCATCAGCCCTTCGCCTGCAGGAAAGCGCTCGGTTCCCAGAAACAACAAATGCTCAAGAAAATGTGCCAGCCCCGGCCAGGCCAACGGCACGTCGTGGCTACCGGCAGCCACCCGCAGCGCCGCCGCGCAACGCTTTAAGCGCGGTGCATGGCGCAGGGAAACCCGCAGGCCATTGGCCAGGGTCAGATGAACGGGATAAAGGTGGGCCGGGGCGGGCATGGGCACTTCCAGAACGGGGCAAGTGCCTATGCTAACAAACCCGTTCAATCAGGGCTTGTGCAGCGGGCCGTAAAGCTCGGGACGCCGGTCTTGCAGGTAATGGTTGGCGGCGCGGGCGTCGAGGATCGATTGCCGATCCACGGTCCCGACAATCAAGGCTTCATCCAAGCCCGCCTGGGCGATTCGCCGGCCATCCGGTGCGGCAATGCTGCTTTGCCCGCAGTACTGAATCTCGCCTTCGTGCCCGCAGTAATTGGCGTAGGCCACGTAGCACTGGTTCTCGAAGGCCCGTGCCCGCACGGTGACGTCGGCGACAAAGTCGAACGGCACCATATTGGCGGTGGGCACCAGGATCAGCTCGGCACCGGCCAGGGCCAGGCGTCGAGTGTTCTCCGGGAACTCGAGGTCATAGCAGATCAGGAACCCCAGCTTCCATCCGTTGAGTTCCACCAGCGGAAAATCATCGTCGCCGGCACTGAACATCGAGTGGTCCAGATCGCCGAACAGATGGGTCTTACGGTAGTTGCACCGGCGCTGGCCGTGGGCGTCGATCAACTGCACGGCGTTGTAGATCTGCCCATCATCGGCCCGCTCCGGGTAGCCGTACAGAATGGCCCGCCCGGCGTTTTGTGCGATTTCGGCAATAGCTTGCGCAGACTCCCCATCCTGCGCTTCGGCCAACGCACCCACGGCTTCAGCACCGATGTTGTAACCGGTGAGGAACATCTCCGGCAGCACCAGTACATCGGCGTCCGACGCTTCATGCGCCAGTTGGTGCAGACGCTTGAGATTGCCTGCGACATCCAACGGCAGCGGTGGGCATTGGTAAAGGGCGACGCGCATGTTCAACTCCTTAGTCAGCCAGGGCTATCGGCCCGATCTCATCGAACACATCACCCGGCCCCGGGTTCTCGGGGTGAGTGCTGCCGCCAAAGTGGGTCATGACGCCCCATACCGCGTTCAGCGAGGTTTGTACCGCACCCTCCACCCACGCTGGGGTCCAGGAAACGTCGTCACCGGCGATAAAAATCCCACGCTGTTCGGCGGGCATGTCCTTCTGCATGAAGTGCGCATACATGCGCTGGTTGTAGCGGTAGTGACCCGGCAACGCGCCTTTGAAGGCACCGAGGAAATGCGGGTCGGCTTCCCAGGACACGGTAATCGGGTCGCCGATGATGCGCGCCTTGATGTCGACTTTCGGGTAGATCTTGTTCAAGGCGTCCAGCGCCAGTTTCACGCGCTTGTCGATGGGCTGCGGGAGCATTTTCAGTGCGTCGCTCATCCACGAGTACGACAGGCAGATCACCCCTGGTTTGTCGTCGCCGTTGTCGAAAAGGTAAGTGCCGCGAGTGAGGCGATCGGTGAGGGTCATGCTCATCAGGTCGCGGCCGGTCTCCGGGTCTTTGTCTTTCCAGAACGGGCGGTCGACCATCACGAAGGTCTTTGACGATTGCATGTAGCGCGTACGGTCCAGGGCCATCCACATCTTTTGCGAGAACAGGGTTTCATCGCACTCGATCTGGGTGGTCAGCAGCCAGCTTTGGCAGGTGGTGAGCACGGCCGCGTATTCGCGAGTGTCGCCGTAATTGTCGGTCACCGCGAAACGGCCATCGGCAGCATGGGCAATGCGTTTGACCCCGGCCCTCGGTGCACCGCGGTGCAGCGAACTCAGGCTGGTACCGGCCGGCCAATGGGCGCAACGCTCCGGCACATGGCGCCAGATGCCCATCGGCACCTGGGCAACGCCGCCGACGATGAGATGTTGGTGATCGTCGCAGTTGGTCATGACCACGCGGAAGATTTCCAGCATCGAGTTGGGGAAATCCGAGTCCCAGCCGCCGGTGCCGAAACCTACCTGGCCAAACACCTCGCGGTGGTGGAACGATAACTTTGCGAAAGCCTTGGAGGTCGCCACGAAGTCGTAGAAGGTGCGGTCGTCCCACAAGGGCACCAGCTTGTTCCACAGCGCTTTGAGGCGCGGTACATCACGGTCGCGGATGGCTTGCTGGATATCGCCGAACTGCGAGCCGGCCTCCAGGGCGTCGGCCCAGGCGTCAGCCACTTCCTGGAACAGCGCAGGCAGATCGGACAGCTTTTGTGCGTAGTGGGTTTGGCCTTCCAGGTCGATCACCGTACTACCGGAGGCTGGTGTCAGCGGGTTAGGGAAGGGTTTGGTTTCCAGGCCCAGCTTGTCGACGTAGTGATAGAACGCGGTAGATGACACCGGAAAACGCATCCCGCCCAACTCGGCGATGATGCCTTCGGCGCCTTCGAAGGCCTGGGAACGCAAACGGCCGCCCATCTTCGAGGCTTCATACACCACAGGTTTGAGGCCCAGCTTCATCAATTCGTAGGCGGCGACCAGCCCGGCGATACCGGCGCCGACGATGGCCACTTCAGCGCCATGGTTGGCGGCGGGGATACTGCCGAGTCCAGCCGGATGTTCGATCCAGTCATCGAAGGCGAACGGGAAATCCGGGCCAAAGATGGTGATGGGTTTTTTACCGTCTGCTGGGTGGCGATTGGTCTTGCTGATGGTGCTGGACGGAATGCTCATGGCGGGCCCTTGCTGACGACTCGGCGGGAAGTGACCCGCTGAGTATAGGAAAAGATGGCAGCCAGTTTAGGGAGCGTTGCGTTCGTTAATAAGACGCAAAGTGTCGTCGGAATGAATTGTTTTTAGTCATAGTGACGAATTTAGTGGTCAGATTGGTTGTCCGCGGTCTAATTTGTTACTGAGGATGATCGATGTGGTGGTTTTCTCCACGCCATCGACACTGCCAATCTGGTCCAGCAGTTGATCGAGCTGTTCCGGCGAATCGGTGCGCAACCAGGCCACGTAATCGAACTCGCCGCTGACCGCGCACAGTTGTTGAACCTGGGCCATGGCGCTCAGCCTGCGCAGCACTTCTTTGCCCGAACGCGGTTGCACGGTGATCCCCACATAGGCCTGCAAGCCGCCATCTGCCATGCGTTGGCCCAGGCGCACACCATAGCCGGTGATCACCTGGGTTTTTTCCAGGCGCGCAAGGCGCGACGTCACCGTGGTGCGCGCGATGCCTAACTGCCGGGCAAGCATGGCCACGCTTTCGCGTGCGTTGATCTGCAGGGCGGCGATCAATTGACGATCGATTTCATCGAGGACGGCCAAGGGTGGCTCCAGTATGGGCGGTGAGGGGAGCCATATTACAATCTTCCAGATACGCAAAAGCCGCGCAATGCGCGGCTTTCTTGTTTGGTGGGCCCACACGGACTTGAACCGTGGACCAAAGGATTATGAGTTGTTGGGCGAGCTGATATGTCTAGATAAAGCGGCGGTAGTTTAACGTAGGTACAAAGAGCTGAAAATATCATAGTTAAAGGTGTTGAACGTAATTTGGGGAAAGAAGCGGAAGCTTTGCACTGTACTGCTGGTGTACCGCTGGTCAAACGTTTGGTACTAAAGGCCACGCCTCGAACTGTCGGAGGGCGCGTTAGCTTTTTAACCAAAAGTTCCGGCTGCTTTGCAGGCTTGCAGAAATCCATACTTCAAAAAATTCTCGTTGGTATATGGTGATTTTGCTGTGTGCCGGGCCACAGCTTGCAGATAGGCTTCGGGGGCTCTTCCGTCCGCGCCTGCTGATTCCTCGTGCCAGCGCCATTCATCCATAACTTCTACGACCCATGCCTTTGCATCTGAGCCGCACAGCTTTGCGCGATAACGCTCTTCAATGCTATAGATTTCCTTCCAGGTAGCAATTTGCTCGTCCAGTTCAGGTGGGCCGAAGCTAAGGCTAATGTCGGCGGTAGTCAGCTTTTCATGGTCAGCGTGCCGGATGAGCACCTGCAAACTAATGCTGTAAGGCTGGGTCGAAAACGGGTAGAACACCTTGCGGCGAACCTGCAAGCCGCACGGGTCTTTAGGTGAAAATGCCGTATCTTTACTGCTCTTATAGCTACTGTTGCAGTGGTGGCAGGCCGGTACTAAATTCTTGAAATTGATAGAGTTGAATGGATAGATCGTCTTTGGCATATAGTGGTCATATGCTTCGCGTTTGGTATGATTTCCCCCCAGCAGATCGCTGATGCCGCAGAAAGGGCAAGTGCCACTGTCGTTGGTATTTACGAATTGCTTATAATGATCACCTATGTCACCGGTTTTTTTCTTCATGGCTGAGGCATCGAAGTCATAGAGCCCGACAAAGAACATGCGTATGTCGCGAGCGATAGCTGGGAATTTGCTTTCAATGTCTGAATGTCGAGTAGCGTGATTTCCAGAATGGTTGGTACATAGCTGCTCGATATTATTGTTACTACAGTACCACCATTTCAACCGCCGAATCTGTTTTTGATTCAGATTGCTAAAGCCCTGGAAAATCCTCTCAACGTGACCATAAAAAAAGTCTGCGTTATTTTTATCTGAGTAGTAAAACGCCTCCATCACCTCGCGCAGTTCGATCTTGTAATCAAATAGGTGCAGACCGAACGTACCCACAGTTGGCGCGTTGCACCACACTTCAAAGAAGATGTAGTCGACGAACTCCTGCATCTTCTCCATTTGGTGCGGCACATAGGTATAAGGGAACAACATCAGCTTTCCCCCCTCTCTCGGCGCATCTGAACGCGGTCGAGCATGGTGTTGACCAAAAGTACTTTTTCCAACGAGTCGCCAAGCTCTCGATCAAGCTCGGTAATGAGAGTGGAGACATCCTCTCCACGTTCAAAGCGTTCCCGTAACCCTGCAAGGATTGACTGAGCATGTCCACCGATGGTTTCGCGCTTGCCGAAAGTTGTCATGGTGATCTTGTTGATTGATGCGCCTAGCGTGTTGTACTCAGGGTGCGCGATGCTAACCGTACCGGTATCCGAGTCTTTGTCGAATACCAGTACCTTACCGGGCTTGCTGTCTGATATTAGGAACGGCGAGTGGGTAGTAATGAGCATTTCCTGACTGGTTTCCGCTTGTGCTTGTAAGCATTCACGTAGACGGCTGATGAAACTCGCTCGCCACGCTGGATTAAAATGAGTCTCAGGTTCATCCAGCAGAAACAGACTGTTAGTATTACGAAATAGCAGGCATAGGCCTAGGCTGTGCAATAACTGGTGCTCACCGTCCGACAACTCTTTGAGTAGCATCGGTTTGGCTACACCCTTCTTCTTTAAGTAAAAATTCTTAAAGCGCATAGCACGTTCGTCGGAGGCCAGCGTAGGTACCGTTTCACTCACGTAGTAACTTTTTGATCGATAGATATCGGTCTTTAGGCTGTCACTCACCGAATGAAGATTTAGTACTAGTAACACTTGAAAAGCTTGAAACAAGTTGAGGGGGGACCCGTCGAAGTTGTCATGAAATGCCTCCCTGGTAGCTTCATTTACCCAATAATCGAGAGTCAGTGTGTCTGTGGCGTCATCTTGATAACTCAAAGTGGCGCAACGCTTTAGCTTTTCTATTATTGAAGATCTTTCATCGCCTTCCAGAAGGCGCATTAGATTAACTGTATAGGCACCCGTCTCTGAATTCCATGATATGGCCGGGTTGTCTGTGAAATAGCCGTCCTCTGAATATCCAAGGGAGAAGTAGTCGCCTGAAGTCAATTGTGCTGCTTGCTTAGCAGGCACCTCAATGCTCCGCTTGAGGATGATGCGAAACTGCCTAAGCGCCTCGATACCTACATCTTCGCGGAAGGGTTGCAGTGTTGTGTGGTCTTGGAAAAGCAGATTGCAAAGCAGAATGGCCTGACTGAATCCGTTGTCCAGGTAGGCCAGCCGTGTTTCGGGGTGCCCGGGATAGCTCAACTGTTGAATCAGCGAATTCCAGTATTCGTCGAACTGCACGAAGCGCAGTTTGAAGAATGGCAGGCTGAGAATTTCGTTTTCGCCTGACGAGTAGCCCAGCACGTATTGCGGCATCAGAATGTCAGCGTGGCCGCCGTCAAGCGCGTCGTAAACATTAGCGTTGAAGTCGCCTTGGTTGTTCCAAAGGAAACGTACGGATTCGCCGGGTTTTTTCCAGACGCCTACCTCGGCCCACACTGGACCATCGGGCTGGATGTATTCCGCTGGCACACGAATCAGGTAGTCCAACTCGAACGCCACAGGCGAGAAATCCTCACCTGCGTTCTGGAGTACCTCTGGCAGGAAGCTACGGCGTACACGCAAAATTTCAAGTTGGAAAAAGATCGCTGCCAGGGCTTCAAGCAAGTTGGATTTTCCGCTGCCATTGGGGCCTGCGCATACGAAAGGGGCGAAGTCTTCGGGTTCTGTCAGCTCGTCCTGGAGTCCCCATTCGGTGCGAAAAAGGTGTTCAAAGCCGCAGGGCAAACTGCGAAAGCCTGCCGGGTCGGTGATCTTGATGCGCAGCAGTTTCATACCTGCACAGCCTTGAGTTCGATACGGTTGCCTGCGTCGTCAAAAGCCTGCACCAGCTTGCCAGCAGCCAGTGCCTCGAACACCCACGTCTTGATGTGTTCAAATTCATTAGTGCCCAGCTCGAAATCGTTGTCGGGATGCCGCTCCACCAAGCGGGTTTGCGCCGCCGTCATAAAGTGCTGTATCGAAAACGGCGTGTTTCCCAGTTGACCTCGGTAGGCCTCCAGCCACTGCGTGATCAACGCCGCTCTCGCGTCAGCATTCTCAAGCGTCTCCAGCAAGTTTTCAGTGTCGGGTAGGTGGATGGCGAAGCCTTCTGCGGACGGATTATGTAAGAGTTCTACTGGCATGGCTTTCTCTTCTTCAGGTTGTATGCCCGGCAACGGAACGCGCGACAAATCCAGCGTACCCTTGAATGCCTGCTGGCTCAGCGTGTTGAAGAGGGCTTCCAGATCAATGAAGCTTTGTTGGTAGCGGGATCTGAGCTCTTCGACTTTTTCGACGATGGCTGAAAACGCCTGTTGTTTTTCAAACGGCACGTCAATTGTGGGGATTGGATATATTCGAGAACCAGACACAAGCGGCTGCGCGGCCCTTCCTGCTATCTTGTTGAGATCATGAGCTGCTAACAAGTGCTTGAGAAACACGAGGTCTGTTCTCTTCAAAAATTTTTTAACGTAAAGCGCATTATCAGTAACCCATGACTTTGGCTCTGTGATGTGCACTGAACCGCAGTAGTACCCCACTCGTCCAATGACAAGCGTTGGCGCATCAAACATATATTCTGAATGAACACCATTTACACCATTCCCGCCGTAAACTTTATGCGGCCCCTCGGTGTTCATGTCTTTGGCCACTAGGCCATTTCCACTGGCCACCTTGATGAGCTGCCCAATTATCGTTGGTTCCCACCCCTTTTCATTCCGCACCGGATCGCCAAAGAATTCTAAAAATAGGCTCTTAAGCAGGTCGTCAAGCTCCTTCAGATTTCGTTTGCGTACGGCGATGAGCCCTTCCACTTTGCCGAGCAGATGTGCAATGCGTATTTGGTTGTTGAAATCTGGGGCGTTATTCTCGAAAGGAATCGGTATTTCAATCTGTTTGAGAAATTTGAAATGCCTGCTGTATCCGGCTTCTTTAAGCTGAATGGAACGAAGGTAGTAGTAAATGTAGCGGGTGTGCGCCAGGTCAGGATTTACCCAAAGCGCTTTGGCACCGTCTGCACCGAGTGCAATCGGATCATTTTCATATTTCAGTGCACGCGTGTGATCGCCAAAAATCAATATTGGAAGTAATTGGCCATTAACAAGGTTTGTGTCATCGGTGTAACCGGCAATTGGCGCTTTGCCTTGATCAATGATTTTGTATTTGCCTTGAGCGTGATATTCAGAGGCCTTGATTTTCGAAAACTTGGAAGTGGCATCTGTAATAACCTCGGAAAAGGGGTACCACTTCATCCCAGCATCCCCTTCAATTCGAGAAGCTCGCGCACTATGCCGCTTTGCACCCTGGCGAGTTCCATTTCATCCACTTCACCTACTTCGGCCTGAATCAAACGTTCCAGAATCACGCCCGGTGCGTCGTAGTGTACGTCCTCAAACACGTTGGTTTTGTAGCGGGAATGCGAGAGGTCGTAGTTGTTTTTTTCGCTCGCAATCTCGGTGCGCGGCACCATGAAGCACTTGGTCGTGCGGTCGGTGTCGGTGTCGGCGGCGGTACTGCAGGAATCGCGGTTATGGAATTGAACAATGATGTCTTGAAGGTCGCCGTTGCCTTCTTGCTTGCTGCGTCTGTCGTCTAGCGAATAGCCGTCGGCGGCCATCTCATAGAACCAGACTTTTTCGGTCGCAGGCTGGGTGACTTTGTCCTTCGACCCCCAGACCTTGGTGAACAGCAGAATGGCTGTGCTGACTCCGGCATAGGGCTTGAACACGCCGCTGGGCATCGTGATGACGGCCTTGAGGTCGCAGCGCTCCACCAGCAACTGGCGAAGGGTCTTGAATGCGCCGCCTGAGCCGAACAGCACACCCTGCGGCACAATCACGCAGGCAGTGCCGCCTTTCTTGAGTAAGCGGAAGATGTTCTCGACAAACAGCAGCTCCGTTTTGGTTGTGCCCAGTTGCAGATTTTCATTGATGTCTCCCTTGTCGATGCTGCCGGTGAAGGGAGGGTTGGCCAGCACGATGTCGTATTCAGATTCCTCGGTGTAACTCTTGCTGAGGGTGTCTTTGTAGTCAATGTGTGGTTCGTCGATGCCGTGCATCATCAGGTTCATCAGTCCCAGGCGTACCATGGTGGCGTCGATGTCGTACCCCCACAGTGAGCTGGCGAGAATTGCCTGAGCTTTTTCCGTGAGGGTTGCGGCTACTGAGGTGCGGACGAAGCCGTCTTCATCAGGTGTGAGGTTGTTTGTGCCCGCATTGATGGCTAGCTGCGTGACAATGTACTGGTAAGCACCGAGCAAAAAACCGCCGGAACCACAGGCCGGGTCGGCGATCTTGTGGCCCAGTTGAGGCTGCACCAAATCGGCCATCAATTTGATGATGTGACGGGGGGTGCGAAATTGGCCATTTTTGCCAGCGGTGGCTATCTCTGACAGCAGCATTTCATAGACATCGCCCTGTATGTCTTGAAAGGCCTGGCCGTTCTCGCGCGAGTCGCGCTCCATCACCTCGAAGATGTCGTCGATAGTCTTCACCGCCTCCACTAGCAGGGCGGGCTTGGGGATGATGAATACTGCGTTTCTCATGTGATGGGTGAAGTTGGACTCCGCGCCGTTCAGGTCTTTGAGAAAGGGAAATACTTTGCCCTGCACATGCTGCAGCATCTCTTCGGCCTGCATGCGCTTGAACTCGCTCCAGCGCAGAGTACGTTTATCAACGCCGTACTGGTGTCGGTCATGTGCAAGGATTTCGACTAACTCCGTCGCGCTCTCACGACCACTGAGCTTGGTTCGATGTTCCGGTGGAACCCAGACACCCTCAAACTTGGATGTGTACTTTTCATCTGTCCATTCGGCGTCGGACTGGCGCTTGAGATCGAGCTCATCTAGCCGCTTCATGAAAAGCAAGTAGGTGATCTGCTCGATGGCGGTGAGCGGGTTGCTGATGCCACCGCTCCAGAATTTGTCCCAGAGCAGATCGATTTTGCCTTTGAGTTCGCGGTTGTTCTGTAGCATGAGTTGCCCTGATATTTAGGCAGACAACCGTTCGGTCAGCTGCAGGATTTCGTTGATTTCGCCCGGACTGAATACTCCACGGATGCCCTGTGGGTGAATGACCGTGAAGGGGGTGTTGATCAGGTCTTTCTTCTCCACCTTTTCGCGCTCGATGATGAAGTTCTTCAGCAGGTTGAGGAACTCCATCTGCCGGCTGCTGAGCGTGGTGTGGGCGCGGATGAATTGGGCGAAGGCCGCGCTGACCTCGTCCGGGAAGCTCTTGAGCACTTCTATGCCCAGGATATGGCGGATGAACTGGATAAAGCTCGCCTTACGGTTTCTATAGACTTGGCGCAGTAGGTTTTCGGTGATATGCGGATGCTCTTCGTGGAGTATATCGGCTAGCTCACAGGACTCATCTGCACTCACTACTTCACCGTTCTTGATTTTCTGCAGCACAGGGTTGCGCTCGGTCAGTTCCGCAATCAGGCTTTCTACCATTTCACGGTAGCGGGTGATGCTCACGGCCTCGTGCTGCGGGCCGAATTCCACCCACTCCTTCTTGTGCAGTTCATCGGCCAGGTCGAGGTGGGTTTGCTCCTGGCCAGTGCTCTGTTCTCGAAATCTCATCAGCGGGCCGAGTTTGGCGACCATATTGTCGAAGGCGTCTTCATCGGCCTTGGCCCAGTAGTAGCTGGTCTGCGCGGCGCGGATCAGGGTTTCTTCCTGCTTCACGAAACTGACCGAGAGTGGCAGCTCGCTGATCTGTTCGACGATGCCCTCTTTGAGGATTTCCGCTTGCTCCTTGTCTTCGTTCAGTATGGCCAGCGAATATTCGAGCAGGTCGCGCTCGAAACGCATGGCCTTGAAGTCGGCCTCGGAGACGGTGCGGAACAGCGGCTTTATTTCGGCGCGCAGGAATTCTAGCCGGTCGTGGCTGAGGCTGATCCAGAAGTTGTCGTCGTCCAACCTTGCCAGGGCAGCGGCGGCCTCCTTGATCACCACGGATTCCTTGGGCAGCGCAGTAATCTGCAGGCGGAGCTTGGTGATTTCACGACTGGCAATGTCGACATGGCCGCTGTCGTTGGCCTTCTCGATCTTATCGAGCCGCAGACCCACCAGCCGCACGGGCAGCGACAATTGCGGCTTGAGTACTTTGCCCTTGGGATTGAGCTTGAAGTATTCGAAGTTGTCCCAGCAGTCGAGGATCAGGAACGCATCTTTCTCAAGGCACCAGGGCTTGGGCTTGCTGGTTTCCAGCAAGCGAGTGCCGCGCCCGACCATCTGCCAAAACTTGGTGTAAGAATAAACTGGTTTGGCGAACACGAGGTTCACGATTTCGCGCACATCAATGCCGGTGTCGAGCATGTCCACACTGATGGCGATGCGTGGCATGTCGTTGTTGGTGAACTGGTCGAGCAGACCGCCTTTGCCGTAGACGCGCGGATCGTCCGACACCAGCACCTTGGCCAACTCGCCGTGGTGCTGTGGGTAGAGCTTGTCAAAGATTTCTTCCATACGCCGGGCGTGCGCCTTAGTGGCGCAAAAGAAAATGGTCTTGCCTGGCAGCACGCCGTTGGCGTCCTTGATGGATTCTTCCATGAACTCGCGGACGATCAGGGTGTTGGTGCCCTTATTGATTACCTGCTTTTCGAGCTGGGTGCCTTCGAAATTGATGTCTTCAACCTCTTTGCCCTGCAATATCAGCTTTTTCTGGTCTTCCAACGAAATGGTGCGCTTGCTGATGCCCTCCATCTGAAACTTGGTCTGGATCTTCATGACCTGGAAATCGGAGAGGTAAGGCGGTAGGTTGTTCACGGCTTCTTCGAAGGTGTAGGCAAAGGTCGGGAGGCCGTCGTCACAATGAAAGAGCTTAAATGTGTTGTGATCAATGATATCGGTTGGCGTAGCCGTCAAACCCAAGGTGATGGTTTTGAAATAGTCGAGTACTTCGCCGAAGGTGTTGTAAATGGAGCGATGGCTTTCATCGACGACGATGAAATCGAAGAAGTGTGGCGACAGGTGTTGCGCCTCATCCCGAATGATGTTGAGCATTGTGGGATAGGTGGCAACGTAAATGCGACGGTCCGTGGCAATCAGCTTTTCGCCCATATTGGGCCAGCGCGGCTCGTTGGGCATGTGTTCCTTGAAGGCCGCCAGTGCCTGCTCGCGCAGGGCAATACGGTCGACTAGAAACAACACCTTCTCGGCGTGGTCCGCGCGCATCAGCGCATCGACCATGGCGATGCAGGTGCGGGTTTTTCCGGTGCCAGTAGCCATCACCAGCAGAAAGTCGCGCTTTTTCTGCTCGATGCCTTCGAGTACTGAACGGATGGCGCGGATCTGATAATCACGACCTGCAATCGAAGTGTTGATGAACTCTTGCGTCAGCGGCTTGCGATTGCGGCGAATATAGGCGAAGCGCTCCAAATCGTCGCGCGTGGGAAAGCCGATGACCTTGCGCGGCGGGGCGTTTTCCAGATCCCAAAAGTAGATATCGTGACCGTTAGTGTAGAAACAGAAAGGCAGTTCGCCGCTCAGCTGCTTTTGAATGTTGTAGCAATACTGCTTGGCCTGCTCGCGGCCTATGGCGGCGTCTCGGCTGGTCTTCTTGGCCTCAATGACGGCCAGCGGCTTGCGATCCTTGCCCAACAAAACGTAGTCACTGAACTGATGAACTTCGTAAGTCGTACGTGGTTCAGCCACGCCTTCAGGCAAGCCGATCAAGATATCGAACTCTTCAACCACCTGTGTGGGGTCTTTGACGTTCCAGCCAGATCGCGCAAGCTGCTGATTTACAAGCTCTGATCGTGTTTGCGCTTCCGATTGAAACATTTTTTATAGTCTCTTCCAATTTAGCGACTTTGAGATCAACCCGTGTGCGGATGCTCCGCCCAGAACAGCAGATTTCCGCGAGGGCAGCTGGTCTGGTCAGTTTGGGTGCTCATCTATGTCATGGATACCTCTGCCCATACAGATCGACCGATCCTGCCTCCAATATGTCCAGCTGCTGATTCTAACGTAACTAGGTGAAATTGATCGCAGTTTGAGCAAGTCAGCCGTGGGCATCTCTACGGAGCCATTCGGCCCCCGCTTTCTCAAGTCGCTTCTCTGACGCAGGCATCCCATTATCGAGTTGGAGGTGGATGCTGCGCCTGCGGCCAGACAGAGGCCGCATCCGGTGTTTCTCACTATTCGCCCAAGTGATGGTTTGCAGTGGCTCCAGATACGTTGACCACTGCCTAGTAAAGCAGCGTGTCGATACCACCTTTGAAGCTGATAGGAGCCATTGCCAGCAACGTCTGCACATGCCTGAGTTGATACTACAATTGTGGACCAGTGAACTGCTCAATAGGAGGAACCGTCTATGGCTGAGTCTATGCGGGCCGCATCGATCTATGCAGCGTCAACCCCACGCTTTGCTGGGAAATTTCCAGATAGCAATGCCGACGAGCTATGGGTAGCTGATATCAAAGCATGTGTGTCAGGCGGCAAATGTCAGGTGTTCAGCGACGTAATGTTCGTTGAGTCCAATGGTGCCGCATTCATCTTCGGGATTGAGCATGAGGACGGCCGGCCGAGGGGCGTCAAAACGGAACCGGCTGAACGACAACAGCTTTTCATCGACTTTTTGCGCGAGCAAAACGAGGCAATGGATTGCGCCATGGGTGGGCTGAGGGCGATTTTTCAAGGCTCAGCGTACGCTAGCCAAGCGAGAGTAACTGCGGCATACATGATTCATCGAGAGCATCTGACGGATCTGGCCTTGGGCTACCGAAATCGGGATGGTGAGTACGTGTGTGAGAAATTCGAAAAGGAAGATGGATTTCTTGCAAATGCCCGAGCTACATTGGCCTTCGATGAACTAGTTCGTTGATACACAGCGGGCGAGGATAGGTCAGGAACGAAACGCCTATCGTCCTTCAGCTCGTGAATAAGGCAGACAAGGCTGCCAAGGCTGCCAATGGGGGCTGCCGTGTCAGATAGTAGCTATTCGATCCTACGTTCCTCAGAGGGCACCGCTTCAACCCCTATTGAGGCGGTTGAACGAGCTTTAAGCTCCAGGAGGGTTTTCGCGCCATTCGCATGAAGGATAGATCGAAGTGTCGTGCGCGTGACGAAGGTAGGCAGCGAATCAATAAGTTCGTTTTGATCATCAATGAATCGTGGTTCAATTGGAGGAATAGATTGCTTCATATGCCTGCTCCCGAGCTGAAAGGTTAGGACTGGTCGCAGCAGTATGCCTGCGGCGGTGCCATTTGAGCCTAGTCCTGGGTTGGATGGTTGTTAACGAAGTCCGAAATGTCATCAGAGCGCATGCTCAAACTGTTGCCCTCGAATACAGGATTCTCGCCAGACTGCGATTTCTTACTGCTTTCATCAATCTCTGTCGCTAACCTTCCACCTGCCGTACCTGCTATCGCGTCACTGGCACGGTTGCTGATGCTTTGACCCACATGGTCCGCAACAAGCGAAGCTGCGTTAGCGGCTAGCCTTCCCGCAGTCGCCACTCGCGATGCATACCCTGATTCTTGCCCGGTGCCTGAGCCCATAGCTTGCGCAAAAGCAGATTGCCCTTGGCCGCCTGATGTTTGCTGATCACTCGCTGAGTCACTCATAACGGTACCGGTGTCGTTCGAGGTGCCTTCCATATTGGCGTGAGCCGATTTGAAAGCTGCGCTGATTGCCGAAGCGCCTCCTGATAACTCATTAGCTCCTGCCAATGCGGCGCTACCTGCTGACGCTACTGCTGATGCCGCCATTGTGGCTGCCCCTAGTGCGGCTCCAGCACCGAAGCTGCCGATCCCCGAAGCTTGTCCGCCTGAGCCGACGATGCCAGCCAGCATGGGCGGGAGCTTGTTGACCAGCGTGAGCAATATCACGGAAGCCACAAGCAGCACGCAGAGGCTATTCAAATCTGGAGTTCCAACCTCAAACGCCTTGTAGTACTGGTCCAGGAATGACTTACCTACGCCGATCAGAAACGTCATGGTGAAAAGCTGGATGCCCACGCCAAGCACGGTTTTATAGAAGTTGATTGCGATATCCGAGGTCCAGCGGCTGCCACCAAATCCTAAGAGGAAGATACCTGCGTAAGCAAGCAACCATGCCGATACGAGCAGCAGGAGCATATTGACCGCGATTAGGGCCAGTATCACCAGCACCACGATGGCAGCGGCAAGCATCAGCGCTGTAATTACTGGGTACATCACCGATGAGGATTCCCCGACCTTCGTGAGAATATTGAAACCGATATCGATGATGCTCGATGGCGACAAGCCGCTACCTAGCCCAGAGGCGTTTGCACTGATGGCCCGCATGGTATCGATGATGGCTAAAGATATAGCGGGGCCATTGACGAGTAGCCACCAAAAGAAGCCCAAAGTACCGAAGAAGCGAATTGTTTCGGCAAAGAAGGTCTGTATATCAGCGTTCCTCAGTGCCATCAGGCCATAGGTCCAAGTCATGCTGATTAACGCTAATCCCCAAAATAGCCAAGATGCTTTGCTGGTGATCTCGGAGCGCCAGGTGACCGCAACCGTCGAAAAGCTATCGAGAATTTTGTTGAGCATGTTGCCGCTGTCCAGGCCGGCTGCCTGAGCGGTATGACTAAATGCCAGTGTGATGAGCAATAGGTAGATGGGGAGTAGCTTCTTCATGGGTCACCATTTCCTGTCTGTGCTTGGGGTGTTTCCATGCCCTAGGACGCAGCCTGCATAGTCGGTGGGGCCGCTCTGCTGTAACTGTCGTCCATCTGATCCAAGGCAACCGGGAGGCTTGGGATTGTCCGGTGCATCGCAACCGCTCATGAGTAGAACCACGAGCGCTATACCGGAGATAAGTCGAATAGCTCGGCGCATTTGCTCACCACTCCTTGTCGCTGCTTTTGCTGTTGCGACCGGCAAGCGCCCTGTTACTAGCTGCAAGACTTTGAGCGTCACGATCAGCTTCAATTTGGGCACTGGTGGCGAGAGCATTTTGCTGAGCGATTAGCAGGCTGCGAATTTGTAGAAGTTGGTTGGTCTGAGCGCTGGCCAACTGATTGGCCGATTGAATCGCCTGCATTTGGCCAGTGGCACTGGTCGCCGAGCGTTGCATGCGCGCAAGCGCGTCGGCATCTGTTTGCAGGGTCCCCTGTTGGTTCGAGACGCTGGTTAAAAGGGCGTCGTTTGCCTTTTTACGGGCAGTGGTGGCTTGGCTCTGTGCATTGGCGATGGCTTCGTGGTCCTGAGTCGTACAAGTGTCCACACCTATGCAGGGTGCTTCGTCGTAATGAGCTGTGTCCTGGTAGCGCGAAAGGTATTGTTCGAGGCTCCCTGCTTGAGTTTTGTAATAGCTGAGTGTGTCCTGCGCTGCGAGCAGCTTAGAAATCGTCTGGTCGGCTTCGCTCCAGATGTAGGCCGCAGGCGCAGCAGTGTTTTGCAGCATGTTTTGATACTGCTGCAGTTGGGTCTTGTATTGCTCAATCTGCTTGGTCACCGCCGCGACGTTTTGAAGCGCGCTGATCGTCGCTTGACCGGCGTTGGCAGCGTCGATCACCGGAATGCCGGCAACGACATGGAAGGGCAGGGCTACAATCAGCCAGCTTATTCTTCGTATGGTTCGTGGCATGCTCATGTGGACTCCAAAAGGAAAAGTGAGGTACGGATTTTTTAGCCGCTAAAATTTCAGCGCCTGGACTAGCCGGAGCATTTCGTCTTGGTTGGCTTCGATTCGCTTCAAAAGAGCTCGCACGACACCGGGCGTCCAAGCACTGCCGCAGGCAGCCAGCTTGGGGTCATCGGTTAGCCACAGCTTCAGTAATCCACCAAGTCTGCCCTGGTCCGCGTTGACCTTAACGAGTTGCAATACGTATTGAGAGTCGAGCGTACTTTTAATCACGTAACCTAGACTTAGCCGCCGTAGATATTCCGCAACTGTCAAACTCACATTTTCTGCATTCTCTTTAATGATTTGCTCCTCGCTCGGTAAGACCGGCACTCGAAGATGCTTTCCGTGTTTTCGAGTGTGTTCCAGCCGTTTGTTAGAACTCATAGTTAACCTCCTTCTGGTGTCCAGAACGTTGCGGTAGCGACATGCCTCGCAGAGCAAGACAGCATTGAGTGCCGCAGGCGCGAATACGCGATAGTGAAATTGGCTAACCGACTTGTCGGTTGGCTAACTTCACCTATCTTGCCCAAGATCTCGCTGTTGTTTTGGCGAACAGTGTCCATTTCTTAGGACGAGCTATGACGTTGTTTTGCGGATAAATCGAGTGTTGATCTGAAAAACAACTCTGTTGTTCGGTAAATGAACGTCAAAAGCAATATTGTTCGGGATAACAACGGCTAAATACCGATAGGTGAAAGCCTGATTGATCTCTTTAGCAATCGTCGCTTTTTTTCGTGATGAGCTTCCGACTGTACCGACGAAAAGCCTGGTAACCAAAATTAACTACGCCTTCCTCGCTCAGCGTTTTCCAAATACTCAACAATGAATATCCGCGCTGAACCGCATCCTGTATCTGCGGCCGATGTATGACCATCACTGCACGATGGGCTGATGGACTAGATGGATCTGCGTGTTGAATCACATACTCTGCGATTCTGAGCGTTAATGGTTTCATTGCTTCCTCCTGACGACGTTATTCGTCTTGACCTAGTAGCCGCCCCTCATTTGATAACTCGCAAACTGGAGACGAATTCGAGCTACGCCTAGATCTCTTTAATTTGCTTAAGTACTCCTTGCCTAAATCAGAGCGCTCGTTAGCCCTAACACTTGGGGGGGCGTTTTGCGCTGCTTTTTGAGGCGTGCTGGGCAGTGGCTGTGGGCCTCGCTCCAAATCAGGTTGTAGGGCCTGTGGCTTAAAGTTATAGGTCCCTTCCCGATATCGTTTGATCACCCCGTGGAACCAGCGGATAGCCGTCGTTTTGATCGTCCCCGCCTTGATCGCAGCGGACAACTCGTCGAGCATCCGCTGCTGGTCGGCGAGCGGAACCTGCTCAAGTGCTTTGAAAACCTGCTCACGGGTTTCCGTAAGCATTGGGGCTGTCAACCGCAGCGGCGGCACCGGAAGCCCATCGGCATTTGCCTGAGATGTAGTTGTATTTGGTTTTTTTAGTTTTTGTTTTGTATATGTATTTGTAGGTCTAGGTATTCCCGCAGTCGGATGATCCGATCGCGGATTTTCCACATTCGGAATTTCGATGCCGGGCTCTGGCATTTTGGACCGCTTTGAACGATCCCTTAGTCTCCATTCGTACCCAGAGTAATGCCCTCGCGCGTCATATTTTTGCTCGATTTCTAAATAGCCTGCATCCTTCAGCTCCTGCACCCCAGACCTAATGGCCGTGGTCCCTGCCTGGTGTATTTTGGCAAGATGCTCGATACTGAGACCCTCATAGTCTGGGCGCAATGAAAGTAATGATGCGATTATTCCTTTAGCCTTCAGGCTAAGGTTTTCGTCATTGATTATATGATTGGGTATCATTGTGAAACCCTTTGAGTGGCCCTGTCTTTCCACGATCAAAGTTATAGACATACAACTAGCCCTGATCTATAGCTTTGGCGACATCTGCAGTCCGGAAGTAGATCCTTCTCCCGATTTTTATCTTGCAAGGTAAGAATTTTCTGGAAACTTCATTGTCGCCGCTCAAGCTAATCCGTAGACCATCCTTGCTCCTGTGAAGTAACTCCGCTAACTGGTCAATAGACAAGAGCGGAGCCCCTGAAAAAAGCGCGCGTATTGATTCTTCAGTAGTCATATTTAGGTCTCATCCGATTAACTTCGAATATCGTATGACATACTTAAGTAGATTTGGAAGCTCTTTGTGAAAAATTATATTGACATTTATAACTTTAGCTAAACTTCGCTTCGGGGTTTTAGCTAAACTAGGCGGCTTATTGTGTTGGGTTTTAGCCGCTAAAATTTTATAGTCGATTTAGCAGATTATTTTGGATGGGCCTTTAAGCATTTTATTTTAGCTAAACTTATTGTTGTTGTTTAGCTAAAGATTTTTTGTTCCTGTTGGAGATTCTGTCCAATTTCGCTACCAGATCCTCCGATCGTAAGTGCGTGTATCTCTTTAGCATCTGCATTGATTTATGGCCGCTGATGCTAGATACCTCCTGGTCAGACAGGCCGCCCTCAACCAAACGACTCACCGCCTCATGCCTCAAGTCGTGGAACCTGAAATCGGGTAACTCAAGCTTTTTCACCAGCAAGCCCCAAACTTTGGTAAACGCATAAGACCGACGCTTTCCATCCTTACCAGGCTCACCGAAGAACACCAGATTGCAGTCGTTCGGCCGAGCTGGATTTTCCATGGCTGCTTGGAAAAGCGCCGTGGCCCGTTTGCTCAAGGGCACCGTGCGCTGGGCGTCATTCTTGGTATCCACCAGCTTCACGATGCGTCGCTTAAGATCGACCTGGGGTTTGCGTAGCGAGCCAATTTCAGTGGAGCGCATACCCGTCTCCAGGGCGATGCCAACGATCCAGCCCAGCATGGGATTGCTGTGCTCATTCACGGCAGCCAGTAACCGGCGTTCCTCGTCGGCCGACAGTCGACGATTGCGGCCTTCCCCTGGGCTTGGCTTGCGAATGTTCAGTACCGGGTTGAACGTAAGGCCCAATCCCCATTCCTGAATAGCGACGGTAAATACGTGACTGAGCAGAGCCAGCTCCAGGCGTACGGTGTTGTTACTGATGGTGCCGGCGCGGCCCGGCTCATTGAGTCGTTTGTCGCGATAGTTTGCAATGGTTTCAGCGGAAAGGGCTGCGAGTGAATACTTGCCCAGGTGTTCTGTGAGCTTCTTGGCTTTCGAGGTTTCGCCACGCTGGGTGGTGGGCTTCTTGGTAGGGGTAATGTCACTCAGGTATCGCTTGAGAGCCGCTTCCAGCGTCATACGCTCAGAACCGCTGCGCTGGATGTACACACCCCGAACCATTTCGTCTTCGGTACGCCGAGACCAGTCCTCCGCATCACGCTTGGTGCCAAAGGTTTTGGCGACGGTGGGCCAGCCAGTTTTGCGAATGAGTGCCTTCCAGGTGCCGGAAGGGGTCTTTACGAGAGTAGCCATGAGAGGGTGCTCCTAGGCGGCTGGCGAACCAGCACTGTACCTAAATTGTACTCTTGGACCATAGGACTGTATCTGTGGTGATCCACCCAGAAACACGAAAGCCGCGCAATGCGCGGCTTTGAGTATGGTGGGCCCACACGGACTTGAACCGTGGACCAAAGGATTATGAGTCCTCTGCTCTGACCAACTGAGCTATAGGCCCTGTAACAGGTCGCGGATTATAACGATGGTTTCTCCACTGTGCTATCCGAAAAATCCTCAATGCTCCTGCGAAGGAAGGTAGCGGCAAAAAGCTCGGGCGGTAGCGGCAGGCTGACGATGTAGCCCTGCATCTGTTCGCAGCCTTCAGCGGCCAGGAAGGCTTGCTGCGCGGGGTTCTCCACGCCTTCTGCGATGATGGTGAATTGCATGCTGTGGCCCAGGGCGATGATGGCGCGCACGATGGCGGCGTCGTGGGGGTCGTCGGGTAGGCCGCGGACGAAGGATTGGTCGATCTTCAGGAAATCCAGCGGCAGGCGCTTGAGGTAGCTGAGGGACGAATAGCCGGTGCCGAAATCGTCGATCGCCAGTTGTACGCCCAGGCGTTTGAGTTGGTGCAGGACTGCCAGCGCTTCTTCGGCCTGGCTCATGATGAAGTTTTCAGTGATCTCCAGTTGCAGGCAGCCCGGTTCGAGACTGTAGTCGCGCAATAGCTGTTCGATGCGATCCAGTAAACCAGGGTGGCGCAATTGCGCGCCGGCGAGGTTGACCGATAGCGGGCCGAAGTCATCAAAGCGGGTCTGCCAGGCGTGCATTTGCAGGCAGGCCTGCTCCAGGACCCAGTCGCCAATCTGCAGGATCGTGCCGTTCTCTTCGGCCAGGGCGATAAAGTGTTCGGGCGGGACATCGCCAAAGGTGGGGTGGTGCCAGCGGATCAAGGCTTCGGCGCCGATCAATTCTTGTGTCACCAGGCTCAGTTTTGGTTGGTAATACAGGCTCAACTCATCACGTTCGATCGCACGCCGCAGTTCGTGCTCCAGTGCCACACGCTCGTTGGCCTGGGCTGTCAGGTCGCGGGTGTAACTTTCGACCCGGTTACGGCCCTTGGCCTTGGAGCGGTACATCGCGGCGTCGGCGTTCTTGACCAGGGTGGCAACGTCGGTACCGTCCTGGGGGTACAGGCTGGTGCCGATGCTGGCGCTGATGAAGAATTCGTGTTCGCCGGCCTGGAACGGCGGGGTGAAGCAGGCCAGCAGCTTGTTGGCCAGTTGCTCGGCATCGCTGGCGTGTTGCAGGCCGGGTAGCAGGATGATGAACTCATCGCCGCCCAGGCGCGCGACGGTGTCGATGTCGCGCAATTGCTCCTTGAGGCGTACGGCGATGTCTTTGAGCAGCAGGTCGCCGATCGGGTGGCCGAGGCTGTCGTTGATGTGTTTGAAGCGGTCCAGGTCGAGAAACAGCACCGCGCCTTGTTTACCGGTTTCCTGATGGCCGTTGAGGGCCGCCTGCAACCGACTTTCAAACAGCGTGCGGTTCGGCAGGCCGGTCAGTGGGTCGTGGTGCGCCTGATAGTCGAGGCGCGCCTGGGCCAGCTTGAGGCTGGAGATGTCGGCAAACACCGCGACAAAATGCGTGATCAACTGATCGCGGTTGCGCACGGCGCTGATGGTCAGCCAACTGGGGTACAACTCGCCGTTCTTGCGGCGGTTGGAGATCTCGCCCTGCCAATGACCTTGGGCCGTCAGCTGGTGCCACATTGCGGCGTAGAAGGCGCTGTCATGCAGGCCGGAGGCGAGCAGGCGCGGTGTCTGGCCAAGTGCTTCGGTTTCGCTGTAGCCGGTGATTTCGCTGAAGGCGCGGTTGACGGCGCTGATGTTCTGGCGGGTATCGGTGATCAATACGCCCTCGGCGGTACTTTCGAATACCGTCGCGGCCTGTTGCAGCTTTTCCTGCATCAGCTGGCGCTCGGTGATGTCCCGGGCGATGGTGAGCATGCACTCTTCACCGGCGATTGGCAGTGGGCGGCTGGAGACTTCACACAGTCGAATCTGGCCGTCGCTGCGCCGTATATGGCAGATGAAATCACGCACAAACCCGTCTCGCTGCATCAATTCCAGCATGTGTTTACGTTCGTTGAGGTCGACCCAGATGCCCAGGTCCAGGGTTGATTGGTCGATGGATGTCGCACTGGCGAAGCCGGTGATGCGACTGAAACCATCGTTCACTTCAATCAGCAGGCCATCACTCTGGCGGCTCAACAGCAAGCCGTCGGGAGAGGCATGGAAGGCCTTGGCGAATTTTTCCTCGGAGGTTTGCAGTTGCTGCTGGGTTTCCTTGAGCTGGGTGATGTCACGTACCACCACCACGATGGCTTCCGTGGTGTCGAGTTGAAACGGCTCGGCGGAAACCAGCCCGGTAAAGGCCTGGCCGTTGCTGCGCAGAAAAGGCATTTCCAGGTTGCGAATGCTGGTGGTCTGCACCCGTTGCAACAGGTCCGGGCCAATGCCTGGGATGTCCCAGATATTCAGGGCGGTGGCGGTTTTTCCGATCACGTCTGCGGCCTTCAGGCCTACTTGATCCTCAAACGCTTTATTGACCTCCAGCAGGCAGCCATCGGACAGCCGCGCGATCACCAGGATGTCCGGGCATTGTTGAAACACGGAAGCAAACTTTTGCTCGGAAAGCTGCAGCGCCTCTTCAGTGCGTTTGGCTTCGCTGATGTCGATCATCAAGCCCCGCAGCACCGGCTCATGGCCGTGCTCGATCAGGCTGACAATGTCACGCACCCACAGGCAGCGGCCGTCGGCGGTGATCACGCGATAATCAACGCTGTGATCGCGGTTGGCACGGGTTTCGCGGTAGCAGTACGTTTCTGCACGGAGCAGGTCGGCGGGGTGAATGATGTTGCGCCAGAAGCCTGGAATCAGCCAGTGGGCGCGTGGATAGCCGAGTAGTTCCTCTGCATGAGGTGATACATAGCTGTAGGTGAAATCGGTAACGCTGGCTTCCCAGGCGATAGCGGACAAGCTCTCCACCAGGCCGCGATAGTGGTATTCGCTGCTGCGCAGTTCCTGTTCAAGGGCGACACGGCGGGAAATTTCCGAGCTGAGCCGGCGATTGATCCGAATGACGATGGCCAATACGGTGCTCAACAACAGCACAGCGGGCAAGCCGTACATCAGCAGGTCGGTCCAGAACGTACGGTGGTCGGTGAGGCTGCCCACCCAGCGTTGCTGGATGGCTTCGGTTTCGGCCGGGCTGAGGTCAGCAAGAACCTTGTCCAGGATGCCCACCAGTATTTTGTTGTCGCGTGGTGCCCCCATCGCCAATTGATAGCGGTATGGCGTTTCGCCACTTACGTACAGGCCATCAAGCTTGAGCTGGCGCAGGCTCCAGACGCTCGATGCGAGGTCGCCTACCACGGCGTCGACTTCGTCGGTGGCCAAGGCCTGCAGCGTCGAACTGACATTTGGCATGGCCACCAGGTTGAGATCTGGATGGTGGGTGCGTAGCAGTTCATGGGGCGCATAATTTTCCACCACGGCAATCTTCAACCCATAAAGGTCATTGAGGTTGCGTGGTCGGGCGCCGCCTTCATGGGCAAGGATGACAATGGGGAAGTCCAGGTAAGGCCGTGTGAATGCCATAAAGCCCTGGCGCTCGGGGGTAGACATGATGCCCGGCAGCAGGTCGAGTTGGTTGTGGCGTGCCTGCTCCAGCAAGGCACTCCAATTGACCGGCTCGATCAGTTTGATCCTGGCACCCAGGCGTTCCTGGATCAGGCGAACGTAATCCGCCGCCAAGCCTTGGTAGCGGCCATCTTCATCACGGTATTCGAAGGGTGGCCAGGAGGCGTCCACGCCCACGCGCAACTCCTGATGGTCCGCCAGCCAGCCGCGCTCATCATCGCTAAGAGTCAACGCGTCAGCCGTTGCGGTCCAGGTCAGCAGCGACAGGAGTAACACAGTCGGCAATCTGGGCATAACGGTCTCGTTATGGCACGGGGAATGTTTCGAGTGTAGACGGGCATTGCGGGGGAGGGGCGTAGCGGGGAATTTTATCGATACAAAGCAAAACCCCCGGCCTGGGCCGGGGGTTCTGGTGTCACTCGTCGAGGAAGGAGCGCAGATGCTCGCTTCGCGTCGGGTGGCGCAACTTGCGCAACGCCTTGGCTTCGATCTGACGGATCCGCTCGCGGGTCACGTCAAACTGCTTACCGACTTCCTCAAGGGTGTGGTCGGTATTCATGTCGATGCCGAAACGCATGCGCAGTACCTTGGCTTCACGGGCAGTGAGGCCGGACAGTACGTCGCGGGTCGCTTCTTTAAGGCTCTCAACAGTGGCGACATCGATTGGCGACTGCATGGTCGAGTCTTCGATGAAGTCACCCAGGTGGGAGTCTTCGTCATCACCGATCGGGGTTTCCATGGAGATCGGCTCTTTAGCGATCTTCAATACCTTGCGGATTTTATCCTCAGGCATTTCCATGCGTTCGCCCAGCTCTTCCGGGGTCGGTTCGCGACCCATTTCCTGCAACATCTGCCGGGAAATACGGTTGAGCTTGTTGATCGTCTCGATCATGTGCACCGGAATACGGATGGTGCGGGCCTGGTCGGCGATCGAGCGAGTGATCGCCTGACGGATCCACCAGGTGGCATAAGTCGAGAATTTGTAGCCGCGACGATATTCGAACTTGTCCACAGCCTTCATCAAGCCGATGTTGCCTTCCTGAATCAGATCGAGGAATTGCAGGCCACGGTTGGTGTACTTCTTGGCGATGGAGATCACCAGACGCAAGTTCGCTTCAACCATCTCTTTCTTCGCGCGGCGGGCCTTGGCCTCACCGATCGACATGCGACGGTTGATGTCCTTGATCTCGGCAATCGTCAGACCGGTTTCGGTCTCAAGTGCGGTCAGCTTCTGCTGGCAACGGATGATGTCCGGCTGCAGGCGACCAATGGCTTCAGCGTACTTCGCCTTGCCTTTGGCCAGAGCGTCGCTCCAGCTTTCGTCAACTTCGTGGCCCGGGAACTGGCGCAGGAAGTCGGTACGCGGCATGCGCGCATCACGGACACAGAGCTGCATGATCGCACGCTCTTGTGCACGCAGACGCTCAAGGGCGCTACGAACACGTTCCACCAGGCCTTCGAACTGCTTCGGTACCAGCTTGATCGGCATGAACAGCTCTGCCAGCGCCAACAGCTCGGCAATTGCCAGCTTGTTGGAGCGACCGTGCTTTTTCAGGGCCTTGCGGGTGATTTCCATTTGATCGGAAACCGCGCCGAAACGCTGGGCAGCAATGATCGGGTCTGGGCCGCTTTCGACTTCGTCTTCGTCGTCGGTGCTGGCTTCAGCCTCGTCGTCTTCGGTGTCATCGTCCGCTTTCGCGGCTTTGGCATCGACAGGCGGCGGTACTTCGGCAGCAGGCGGCGCGATGCCGTCGTCCGGGTCGATATAACCGCTCAGGACGTCGGACAGGCGGCCACCTTCGGTGGTGACGCGAGTGTACTCGGAGAGAATGTGGTCAACCGTGCCAGGGAAGTGCGCGATTGCGCCCATCACTTCACGGATACCCTCTTCGATACGCTTGGCGATTTCGATCTCGCCTTCGCGCGTCAGCAACTCGACGGTACCCATTTCACGCATATACATGCGCACTGGGTCAGTCGTGCGACCGATGTCGGTCTCCACCGCGGCCAACGCGGCAGCGGCTTCTTCAGCGGCTGCCTCGTCGGTATCGGCGTCGGCCAACATAAGGGCGTCCGCATCCGGAGCACTCTCGTGTACGGGGATCCCCATGTCATTAATCATGCGGATGATGTCTTCCACCTGCTCAGGATCTGAAATATCCTCAGGCAGGTGATCGTTGACCTCTGCGTAAGTCAGATACTTCTGCTCACGACCAAGGGTGATCAACTCTTTGATACGAGACTGCTGTTGCGCTTTTCCGGACATAACACCCTATCCACTGAAGGTCTTGGCGGGCAAAAAACAAGCCGAGGATTATACCCGAGCTATGACCTCACACGCCAGCTGAGGTCGGGTTTGATGCGGAAACATTCTGTTTTAAGAGGTCGCGCATCTGTTTTGCTATCTGAATTTGCTCTTCAGCCGATAATCCCGGCTGTCTTGCTCTCTTGATGAGTTCATCGAGGGTCTGCGTGTGCTGACCCGCGGATAACCTAGTAATGGTGTCTAAAAACTGTTGTTCAAGGTTATCGCCGTCAATTAGCCACTCCTTTTCCGCGAGTGCCTTCAACAGACGACCCTGCTCTGTGCCATGCCAGCGAGCCATCAGCTGAATGGAGTTTAGCTTAGGATTTTTCTGCACGGCCTCGATCAGTGCGATGAGCACCTGAGCGTAGGTATTGCTCGCGTTGGCAAAATGGTCAGCGCTTTCGACCTTGCTCGCTAATTGCGGGTGGTGGATAAGCGTGCGCAGGGCAATCAATGTAGGCGCTTCTACAGCGACCGGCGTACGCGGGGCGTAAGCCTCATCGCGATCGCCGCGTTTGCCATTCTTGCTCCAGGGTTTCTTATCCCATTTCTTGCCGCCGGCACCGGGTTTCTTCGGCGTCCATTCCTGTTGGGGCGCGTACGCATCCTGGGGTTGATGGAAGTCGGCATAGTCCGGCATGGCGTCATAATCCATGCCTGGGTCGTAGGCAGGTGGCGCGTCCTGCGGTGCGCTGTGTACCAGCTGGCTGACGGCTTCGCCACTCAGCCCTGTAATTTCCAGCAGGCGTTGGCGCATCAGGGTGCGCAGGTTCGCGCCTGGAACCTTGTCGATCAATGGCGCCGCAAGGGTGGCCATATGCGCCTTGCCTTCGAGGGAGCGCGGGTCGGCCTCCTCGGTCAGTTGCTGGAAGAAATAATCCGCCAGCGGCTGCGCGTGTTGATTGATGCGTGCGCGGAATGCGTCGGTGCCTTCCGAGCGCACCAGGGTATCCGGGTCTTCACCTTCGGGCAGGAACAGGAAGCGCGCGCGGCGCCCGTCTTGCAGGCTCGGCAGCGTGGCTTCGAGTGCGCGCCAGGCGGCGTTGCGGCCGGCCTGGTCACCGTCGAAACAGAACAGCACGCTGGGCACTACACGAAACAGGCGCTTCAAGTGTTCTTCGCTGGTGGCGGTACCTAGGGTGGCCACAGCGTTGCGCAGACCTTGCTGGGCCAGGGCGATCACGTCCATATAGCCTTCAACCACGATGATTTCATCGAGGTTTCGATTGTTCTTGCGCGCTTCGAACAGGCCGTAGAGTTCCTGGCCCTTGTGGAATACCGGGGTTTCCGGGGAGTTCAGGTACTTGGGCTTGTCATCCCCCAGCACCCGGCCGCCGAAGGCGATGATGCGGCCACGGCTGTCGCGGATCGGGAACATCACACGGTCGCGGAAGCGGTCGTAGCGCTTGCCGGTCTCGGCGTTCTCAACCAGGAGGCCGGCGTCGATCATGGCTTTTTGCTGCAGGGTGTCGCTGCTCAGGTGTTTGTACAGATTGTCCCACCCGGGTGGAGCGAAGCCGAGGCCGAAGTCGCGGGCGATTTCGCCGGTCAGGCCGCGCCCCTTCAGGTAGTCGACGGCGGCCTTTCGCTGCGGATGGCTTTTAAGTGCCTGACGGTAAAAGTCGGCAGCGGCAGTCAGCAGCGGGTACAGCGGCGAGTCGGTGGGCTGCCGTGATTTATGTGGGCGGCCACTTTCTTCGCGGGGGACTTCCATGCCGGCGGCTTTCGCCAGGTCCTCGATCGCCTGGGGGAAGTCCAGGTTGTCGTGGTCCATCAGGAAGCCGAGGGCGTTGCCGCCTGCGCCGCAGCCGAAGCAGTAATAGAACTGCTTGTCGGGGCTGACGCTGAATGACGGGGTCTTTTCCTTGTGGAACGGGCAGCAGGCTGTGTAGTTTTTGCCGGCTTTCTTCAATTGCACGCGTGAGCTGACAACATCGACGATGTCGGTGCGGTTCAGAAGGTCGTCAATAAAGCTCTGGGGAATCAGCCCGGCCATGGCGTTCTCGTCATCACTGCGTGTAAATGAGTGCCCGTGAAGTGCTCAAGTGCACGTATCGAATGGCTCGACCATCGATCGTCTGCTTGGGCTGTCAGGAAGTGTATCTGCCGAACAATCACTGACGTTAGTTTCAATCAGTTTTTCGGCGTAGAAATGTTGCCCTGGAGTCCGGCGTTGACCAATGGTGGCCTCGGATGCTCATCGGTGGGCACAGTCGATACAGTTGATCGCCTGCTTATAAATGAGTGTGCTCGTCAGTAGCCTTGTTAGGCTCGTCAGAAGAGACGTGCACCGCTGGCAAAAGAGCCAGTCCTGACGTTTGAAGCAGGTGTATCAGTCGCGTGTGCGGCCTCAACGATGAAGCATCAAGCGATATCCGCAAATGCCAACAGCCCGGCTGAGGGCCGGGCTTGGCAGAAGCTTGCTACGAACGTCTGTGTATTAGTACAGACGAACGGCGCGGCGCTGTTCGCGCTGAACTTTCTTGGCGTGACGCTTAACAGCGGCTGCTGCTTTACGCTTACGCTCAGAAGTTGGCTTCTCATAAAATTCGCGGCTACGAACTTCAGCCAGAACACCGGCTTTTTCGCAGGAGCGCTTGAAACGACGCAGAGCTACGTCGAAGGGTTCGTTCTCTTTTACTTTGACGGCTGGCATCCAGAGCTACCTTCTTTCATTACCGGGAATCAACGTTCTCGTCGCAAAAAATTCGCGGCTGAGGTCGTCGGTTTTTAAGGGTTGCGGATGTTAACCCCTCATTGGCAGGAATGCAAAGCCTCTGATCGAAAACCGCTAGTCGGGAGGGGGAGTGGCGACTATTATGCGCGGCTTCGAATTCAGCCTCTACAAGGCGCAAACCCATGCTAGTACTGGGACTTGAAACCTCCTGCGACGAAACCGGTGTCGCACTTTACGACAGTGAACGCGGGCTTTTGGCCGATGCACTGTTCAGTCAGATCGACTTGCATCGGGCCTATGGCGGCGTTGTGCCGGAGCTGGCCAGTCGTGATCACGTCAAACGTATGCTGCCGTTGATTCGCCAGGTGTTGGACGAGGCCGGTTGCGTGCCGACCGAGATCGATGCGATTGCCTATACGGCGGGCCCCGGATTGGTCGGAGCCCTTCTGGTTGGCGCCTCTTGCGCCCAGGCGCTGGCTTTTGCCTGGGGTATTCCGGCCCTCGGCGTGCACCATATGGAAGGCCATTTACTGGCGCCGATGCTGGAAGAAAACCCGCCGCAGTTCCCGTTCGTCGCTTTGTTGGTTTCGGGCGGGCATACGCAGCTGGTTCAGGTCGACGGAATCGGTCAATACACGCTTTTGGGCGAGTCCTTGGACGACGCCGCCGGCGAAGCTTTCGATAAGACTGCGAAGATGATGGGCCTCAATTATCCGGGCGGCCCGGAAATCGCCCGCCTCGCCGAAAAAGGCGTTATCGGCCGCTACACCTTCCCGCGCCCGATGTGCGATCGCCCTGGCCTGATGTTCAGCTTCAGCGGCTTGAAAACCTCCGCGCTGAATACCTGGCAGCACAGCGTCAGCGCCGGGGACGACAGTGAGCAAGCCCGTTGCGACATCGCGCTGGCGTTCCAGCAGGCCGTGGTGGAGACTTTGACCATCAAGTGCAAACGCGCCCTGAAACAGGCAGGCATGAAGCGCCTGGTGATCGCTGGTGGCGTCAGCGCCAACAAGGCGTTGCGCAGCTCATTGGAAAAGATGCTCGGTGATATGAAGGGAGATGTGTTCTACGCCCGCCCTGAGTTCTGCACCGACAATGGCGCGATGATCGCCTATGCCGGGTGTCAGCGCCTGCAGGCCGGGCAGCACGAAAGCCTGGCGATCAGCGTGCAGGCGCGCTGGCCGATGGAGCAGTTGCCGCCCTTGTAAATACGCAACGTGAGCCGTGCTCATTGACGGTATTTAAAAATGCCGTTCGCGCCCGGCAAACAGGTCGCGTAAATTGCCCCGGTGTCGCCAGACGATCAGCAGTGTCAGCACGCTCATCGGCAGCAGCGCCGCCGGTTCCTGCCAGGCGAGCAACGGCAGGGTGAGCGGTGTGGCGATCAGCGCAGCCAGCGAGCTGGTGCGGGTCAGGTAGAACGTCAATAGCCAGGCGAGTACGGCGAGCAACGCCGCCGGCGGGTAGATCCCCAGCAGCATGCCGGCTGCCGTGGCGACACCTTTGCCGCCGCGAAAGCGGAAGTACAGGGGAAACAGATGGCCGAGGACGGCGCACACGCCCACCCAGGCCTGCTGTTGCAGGGTAAGGCCGGCGAGGTTGGCGATCAGTACGGGCAACAGGCCCTTGCACACGTCACCCAGCAGCGTCAGTACGGCGAGCTTCTTGCCGGCCAGGCGCAACATATTGGTGGCGCCGGCATTGCCAGAGCCACTCATTCGCGGGTCGGGATTTCCCGTCAGGCGGCTGAGCAAAATGGCGAAGGACAGCGAGCCGAGCAGGTAGGCGAGAATCGCCAGTGACCAAAACATGCTAACTATTCCGGGCGAGGACGCCCTGATTCTAACGGGGCATCGCGCCCTTGTCGTGCTGCGGAGAAGAGCTTGGACAGAGTGTTTATCGAAGGCCTGGAAGTCGACACCGTGATCGGGGCCTACGACTGGGAGCGCGGGATCCGCCAATGCCTGCGCCTGGACCTGAGCTTCGCGTGGGATAACCGCCCGGCTGCGGCCGGCGACGACCTGACCCTGGCGCTGGATTACGCCAGCGTGTCCGCGCGTATCCAGGCCTTTGCCGAGCAGTCCCAGTACCAACTGGTGGAGACCTTTGCCGAGCGCCTGGCCGAAGTGCTGATGAGCGAGTTCCAGATTCCCTGGCTGCACCTCAAACTGACCAAGCCCGGCGCAGTGCCGGCTGCCAAGGGTGTGGGCGTGGAGATTGAGCGCGGATGTCGCTGACTCAGGTTTACCTTGGCCTCGGTAGCAATATCGAGCGCGAGCTCCATCTGTGCGCCGGGCTCGACGCGTTGGCGAGTTTTCTGACGGATATGCGCTGCTCGGCGGTGTTCGAAAGCCAACCGGTGGGCATCAAAAGCGGGCCGTTCTTCAATCTGGTGGTGTCGGCCTATACCGACCTGCCATTGATGGAGTTGGATCGCCGGTTGAAATTCATCGAGGCCGAAAACGGTCGCTATGCGCCGGACCGCAAAGGCTTGCCGCTGGATATCGACGTGCTGCTTTACGGCGAGTTGGTGGGCAACTTCGATGGTTTGATCCTGCCGCGGGCAGAGATCCTGAAAAATGCCTTTGTGTTGTGGCCGTTGTCGATGATGGCACCGGATCGCTTGCACCCCGAAGCGGGCAAGACGATGGCTGCGCTGTGGCGTGATGCTCAGATTGATCAGGTGCTGGCGCCTGTCGGGTTTGAATGGCGGGGCCAGCAACTCACCCCGGACTCGCTCTTGTAGGGGCGCGCTTGCTCGCGAAAAACTGAGAGCGCTGCGTTATCGTTGACGCTCTTCGCGAGCAAGCTCGGCTCCTACAAGGGTTTGTGTTGTTCCTTGTAGGCTTTAAGTGCATTGAGCCGTTCGCGCTTGAGTGCCTCGCCCAACTCCGGGCCTTTGAAGCCTTTCTCGAGCAGTGGCGCAACGGCAACCTCGCGCGCTGCCTTCGCCGCGCCGCGCAAGTAATCCGCCTGTGGATAACTTCTTTGCTCCAGCCCCTTGCGGCCCCGGGCATCCATTTCGCAGGCGACCACAAACTCCTCAAAGCGCTGTGGCCTGCGGTATACGTCAAAACTTTGCAGCAACTCCAGCAGCGTCGAGGCTTTCAGCTCCAGCGCACGATGACCGTGGGTGTGATACTGGCCCACCAACAGCGCTAATTCCTGGCAATCCCTCGGCACCTTGAAGCGTTCATTGACGGCCTTGATCAGCTTCAAGCCTCGATGCTCATGAGCAATGTGCTGCGGTAACTTATCCACAGGCGTCAGGCCCTTGCCCAGGTCGTGCAGCAGGCAGGCCCAGCGCACGGTCAGTGGCTGTTTGTGCAAGGCAGCTTGTTCCAGCACGCTCAAGGTGTGCACGCCAGTATCTATCTCGGGGTGATGGGCCTCGGGTTGTGGCACACCAAAGAGTGCGTCCACTTCCGGCATCAAGATCTTCAGCGCATTACAGTCCCGAAGTACCTGGATAAACACCTGAGGCTGATCTTCCATCAGCGCCCGGGAGATTTCTTTCCAGCTGCGCTCCGGTGTCAGGGCTTCCAATTCGCCGGACTCGCCGAGTTGCCGCATCAGCTCCAGCGTTTCCGGTGCCACTGTAAAACCCAGGTGCGCATAGCGTGCAGAAAAGCGCGCAACACGGAGAACTCGCAGGGGATCTTCGGCGAACGCGGGGGAAACGTGACGAAGAGTGCGTGCTTTGAGATCGCGCTGACCATTGTAAGGATCGGTCAGATTGCCATCGTCGTCTTCGGCCATCGCGTTGATGGTCAGATCACGACGGATCAGGTCTTCTTCCAGCGTAACCTCGGGGCTGGCGTGAAATACAAACCCGCCATAACCCCGACCACTTTTGCGCTCGGTGCGGGCCAGGGCATATTCGTCTCCGTTCTTCGGGTCCAGGAACACCGGGAAGTCAGCGCCGACCGGTTTGAAGCCCTTGGCAAGCATCTGCTCGGTAGTGGCGCCGACAACCACGCGGTCGATATCAGTGACCTTGATGCCCAGCAAGCGGTCACGCACGGCGCCGCCGACTTTGTAGATTTTCATGAAAAAGCCTCCATTAGCGGCACAGGATACCGCCTGTACCTGACCAATGGAGGCTTTGCTGTTTCAGAGATGAACGACAGCCAGGTCCAGGCGGCCGTAGTCGTTGTCGTTATGATCGTTGCGCGGTGGCACATGGTGGGTCTTCATCACTTGGTCGCCCTGCAGGGTTTCCAGATGGATGTCGAAGCCCCATAGCCGATGCAGGTGCTTGAGCACTTCCTCGGTGGATTCCCCCAGGGGTTTACGGTCGTGCTGCTGGTGGCGCAGGGTCAGCGAGCGGTCGCCGCGCACATCGATGCTGTAGATCTGCACATTGGGCTCACGGTTGCCCAGGTTGTACTGCGCGGCCAACGTCTCACGAATGATGCGGTAGCCGGGCTCATCATGGATGGCCGGTACAACCAGGTCGTCCTTGAGGTCATCATCGAGAATACTGAACAGCTTGAGATCCCGAATAACCTGGGGTGAGAGGTACTGCAGGATAAAGCTCTCATCCTTGAAACTGCTCATGGCGAACTTAATCGTCGACAGCCAATCGCTGCCGGCGATTTCCGGGAACCAGCGGCGGTCCTCATCGGTGGGGTGTTCGCACATGCGCCGGATATCGCGGTACATGGCAAAACCCAGCGCGTAAGGGTTTATCCCGCTGTAATACGGGCTGTCGAAGCCGGGTTGGAACACCACGCTGGTGTGGGACGTCAGGAACTCCATCATGAAACCGTCGGTGACCAGGCCTTCGTCGTACAGGTCGTTCATCAGCGTGTAGTGCCAGAACGTCGCCCAACCTTCGTTCATCACCTGGGTCTGGCGCTGTGGGTAAAAGTACTGAGCGATCTTGCGCACAATGCGCACGATTTCCCGTTGCCACGGCTCCAGCAGCGGTGCGTGCTTTTCCAGGAAGTACAGGATGTTTTCCTGGGGTTCGGAGGGGAAGCGCGCGTTGTCCTTGTCGCTGTTCTTGCCGGCGCGTTTGGGAATGGTGCGCCACAGGTCGTTGATCTGCTTCTGCAGGTGCTCTTCGCGCTCCTTCTGGCGCAGGCGTTCTTCTTCGGCAGAAATAGGGTACGGGCGTTTGTACCGGTCGACGCCGTAGTTCATCAGGGCGTGGCAGGAGTCGAGTAAGTCTTCCACGGCGTCGATACCGTGGCGCTCCTCGCACTGCATGATGTACTGCTTGGCGAACACCAGGTAATCGATGATCGAGCTGGCGTCTGTCCAGGTTCGGAACAGGTAGTTGCCTTTGAAGAAGCTGTTGTGCCCATAGCAGGCATGAGCCACCACCAATGCCTGCATGCAGATGGTGTTTTCTTCCATCAGATAGGCGATGCACGGGTCGGAGTTGATCACAATCTCGTAGGCCAGGCCCATCTGGCCCCGGGTGTAGGACTTCTCGGTGCTAAGGAAATGTTTGCCGTAGGACCAATGGTGGTAACCCAAGGGCATGCCGACGGAGGCGTAGGCATCCATCATTTGTTCGGCCGTGATCACTTCGATCTGGTTGGGGTAGGTGTCCAGGGCATAACCTGCCGCGATGCGGCTGATTTCCCGGTCATAAGCCTGGATCAGTTCAAAGGTCCACTCGGAGCCGGTGGAAATGGGTTGGCGCTTAGTCTCTTTTTTGGCGGTCATGTCACTAACCTGCGCTGGAAGAGTTCACGGAAGACCGGATAGATATCGCCGGCCGAGACCAGTTGCTGCTGGGCGAACGTGTCGGCAAAGGCTTCGCCGATGCGCTCGTATTCGAACCACAGGGCCTGGTGCTCACGGGGGGTGATTTCGACGTAAGTGTAGTACTGCACAAACGGCATGATCTGGTTGATCAGGATATCGCGGCAGATCGGCGAATCGTCGTTCCAGTTGTCGCCGTCAGAGGCCTGGGCTGCGTAGATATTCCACTCGTTGGCCGGGTAGCGTTCGGCCATGATTTCCTGCATTAGCTTCAAGGCGCTGGAGACGATGGTGCCGCCGGTTTCCCGCGAGTAGAAGAACTCTTCTTCGTCGACTTCCCTGGCACTGGTGTGATGGCGGATGAATACCACGTCTATCTTGTCGTAGTTCCGCTTCAGGAACAGGTACAGCAGGATGAAGAATCGCTTGGCGATGTCCTTGGTGGCTTGGGTCATGGAACCGGACACGTCCATCAGGCAGAACATTACCGCCTTGGAACTGGGATTAGGCTGCTTGACCAGCAGGTTGTACTTCAAGTCGAAAGTATCGAGGAACGGCACGCGGTGGATGCGCGCGCTGAGTTTCTCTATTTCTGCCTCGATTTCCTGGATATCGCCGAAGTTATCCGGCTCTTCGCGCTTCAAACGCACCAACTCTTCCTTCGCCGTCCTCAATTTGGCGCGGCTGCTGCCCGACAGGGCGATACGCCGCGCATGGGCCGAGCGCAGCGTGCGGATGATGTTGATTCGAGAGGGGTTGCCTTCGTTGCTGATCCCCGCCCGTACGGTCTTGAAAGTATCGGTGCCGGTCAGGTTCCGCTTGACCAGGTTGGGCAACTCCAGGTCCTCGAACATGAATTCGAGGAACTCTTCCTGGGTGATCTGGAACACGAATTCGTCCATGCCCTCGCCGGAGTTACCGGCCTTGCCCGGGCCTTTGCCACCGCCCCCGCCCTGCGGGCGCTGGATATGCTCGCCGGTGGTGAATTCCTTGTTGCCGGGGTGCACGACAGTCTGTTTGCCGCCCCGGCCGTGGTGCAGCACCGGTTCGTCGATGTCGCGTCCGGGAATGCTGATTTGTTCGCCATGCTCCATGTCTGTAATGGAGCGGCGGCTGACGGCCTCTTCAACGGCCTTTTTGATGTGGTCACGGTAACGCCGCAGGAAACGCTGGCGGTTTACCGTGCTCTTGTTCTTGCCATTGAGGCGTCGGTCGATCACATAGCTCATGAGGAGCCCTCCGGGCAGCTTCACGTTACAAGCTTCAAGCGGCGAGCTGGAAGCTTAGAGACAAGCGGTCAACTGCCAGGCCCATGACCTGGCAGTGCACGCCTATCGCTGCCTTACTGCGATTTGCGAACCCGCAGGTACCACTCGGAGAGCAGTCGTACCTGTTTGTCGGTGTAGCCGCGCTCGACCATTCGTGTGACGAAGTCGTTGTGTTTTTGCTGGTCCTCCTTGCTGGCCTTGGCGTTGAAGCTGATGACCGGCAGCAGATCCTCGGTGTTGGAGAACATTTTCTTCTCGATGACCACCCGCAGCTTCTCGTAGCTGAGCCAGGTGGGATTCTTGCCGTTGTTGTTGGCGCGGGCGCGCAGTACGAAGTTGACGATTTCGTTGCGGAAATCCTTCGGATTGCTGATGCCGGCGGGTTTTTCGATCTTCTCCAATTCTTCGTTTAGGGCTACGCGGTTGAGGATTTCGCCGGTTTCCGGGTCGCGGTATTCCTGGTCCTGGATCCAGAAGTCCGCATACAGCACGTAGCGGTCGAAGATGTTCTGGCCGTACTCGCTGTAGGACTCCAGGTACGCGGTCTGGATTTCCTTGCCGATAAACTCGATGTAGCGCGGCGCGAGGTATTCCTTGAGGAAGCGCAGGTAGCGTTCGCGGGTTTCCGCCTGGAATTGTTCCTGTTCGATCTGCTGCTCCAGCACATACAGCAGGTGCACCGGGTTGGCGGCGATCTCGTGGGGGTCGAAGTTGAAGACCTTGGACAGGATCTTGAACGCAAAGCGCGTCGACAGGCCGTTCATGCCTTCATCCACGCCCGCTGTGTCGCGGTATTCCTGGATCGACTTGGCCTTGGGATCGGTGTCCTTGAGGTTTTCGCCGTCGTACACACGCATCTTCGAATAGATATTCGAGTTTTCCGGCTCCTTGAGACGCGACAGCACGGTGAACTGGGCGAGCATCTTCAGGGTGTCGGGTGCGCAGTGGGCCTTGGCCAGTGAGCTATTGAACAGCAGCTTGTCATAGATCTTGATTTCATCGCTGACCCGCAGGCAGTAAGGCACCTTGACGATATAGATCCGGTCGATGAAGGCTTCGTTGTTCTTGTTGTTGCGGAAGGTGTGCCATTCCGATTCGTTGGAGTGAGCCAGCAGGATCCCTGTGAACGGAATCGCGCCCAGGCCTTCAGTACTGTTGTAGTTGCCTTCCTGGGTGGCGGTGAGCAGTGGGTGCAGCACCTTGATCGGCGCCTTGAACATTTCCACGAATTCCATCAGGCCCTGGTTGGCCCGGCACAGTGCACCCGAGTAGCTGTAGGCGTCGGCGTCGTTCTGCGGGAATTCCTCCAGTTTCCGGATATCGACCTTGCCCACCAGCGCCGAAATGTCCTGGTTGTTCTCATCGCCCGGTTCGGTCTTGGCCACGCCGATCTGGTTGAGGATCGACGGGTAGAGTTTCACCACGCGGAACTGGCTGATGTCGCCGCCGAACTCGGCCAGGCGCTTGGTGGCCCAGGGCGACATGATGGTGTTGAGGTAACGTCGTGGGATGCCGAAGTCTTCTTCGAGGATCGCGCCATCTTCCGTGGCGTTGAACAGGCCCAGGGGCGACTCGAAGACCGGTGAGCCCTTGATGGCGTAGAAGGGCACCTTCTCGATCAGTTGCTTGAGTTTTTCGGCCAGGGACGATTTACCACCGCCAACGGGGCCGAGCAGGTAGAGGATCTGTTTCTTCTCTTCCAGGCCCTGAGCGGCGTGGCGGAAGTAGGAGACGATCTGGTCGATGCATTCTTCCATCCCGTGGAAGTCTTCAAAGGCCGGATAGCGGCGGATCACCTTGTTGGAAAATATTCGCGACAGGCGCGAATTATTGGCGGTTTCCACCAGCTCCGGCTCGCCAATCGCCAATAGCAGGCGTTCGGCGGCAGACGCGTAGGTGCTGCGATCCTGTTTGCACAGCTCGAGATACTCCTGAAGCGTGAGTTCTTCCTGCTGTGTGGATGCGAAGCGTTGTTGGAAGTGGCTAAAAATACTCATGACGTCGTCACCTCGCTCGATACGTGGAGCCGACGCCGGATCTATCAGTCGATGCTGGCAGTCATTGACGAACGCCAATGGCCGTTTTCCCCCCAGAACACCCTAAACGCTACCGATGACCCGCACGCCGGTGTACCGGCTCTCCCCTGATTCGGATGGCCTGGGCTTAAGGATAGTCGGAATCGGAGAGGGCAAGGGACGATGAGCAATTAGTTTGCCTGCGCCGTTCGTCAGAAACGGCGCGAGCCCAAGCGTCACGCGGGGTAGCGGTGTGTGAAAAAAATTATTGCGAATCGCCGGATGAAATTTCTGCAGGATAGGTCGTACGCCATAGCTCAAAGCCGCCGTCCAGGCTATAGACGTCGGAGAAGCCCTGGCTGATCAGGTAGGCGGCGGCGCTTTGGCTGGAATTGCCGTGGTAGCAGGCCACGATCACCGGCGCGTCAAGGTCGGCGGCGCGGATGAAATCGGCGATGTTGACGTTGTCCAGGTGCTGGGCGCCGGCGATGTGAGCGGCGGCGTAAGTCGGCTGGTCGCGGATATCGACCACCACCGCACCTTGCTCGCGCAGGGCTTGGGCTTGTTCGGGAGGGATACGTTTGAATTCGCTCATGGTGGGCTCCTTGTGCATGGCTGCGGGACTAGCGTTTGGCGGCAGCTGGCAGTGTAACGGGAAGGGGAGATTCGCACTGGCAGCTCAGGCGCTCGCCGGTGTCGATGTTCATCAAGGTCATGGCGCCGCCCCACACGCAGCCGGTGTCGAGGGCAAACACGCCAGGTTCGTCGCACTTGCCTTCAAGGGCTGCCCAGTGACCAAAGATGATCCTGGTGTCGCGGGTCTTGCGTTCCTTGTGGGCAAACCACGGTTTGTAGCCGGGCAGCGCCGTGTCGGCGCCTTCCTTGCTCTTGAGGTCCAGCTTGCCCTCGGCAGTGCAGAAGCGCATGCGTGTGAAATAGTTGGTAATCACCCGTAGGCGGGCCGCGCCAGTGAGGTCGTTGTCCCACTTCACTGGCTCGTTGCCATACATGCCGTCGAGGTAGGCGGTGTACAGGCTGTCATCGGCCAGGGCGTTTTCGACTTCGGCGGCGCACTTGAGGGCTTTTTTCAGCGTCCACTGCGGCGGGATACCGGCATGGACCAAGGCCATATTGCGGCTTTCGTCGTAATGCATGATCTTTTGCCGACGCAGCCAGTCAAGCAGTTGCGCGCGATCTGGCGCTTCGAGGATTTCGCGCAAGGTATCGCCCTTTTTCAGGCGCTCGATGTTACTGCCGGCCGCCAGCAGGTGCAGGTCATGGTTGCCCAGTACGCACACCAGGGAATCGCGCACGCTATACAGGTAACGTAGCGTTTCCAGGGACTCGGGGCCGCGATTGACCAGGTCGCCTACCAGCCACAGGCGATCATTCGCCGGATCGAAGGCCACCCGTTCAAGCAGGCACTTGAGGGGCTCCAGGCAGCCTTGCAGGTCGCCGACCGCGTACGTTGCCATCAGTGCAGGGCCCCTGGTACGGCGAGGCGAAAAGGCTTGATGATGGCGTCGAACAGTTTGCCGTCAGTGGCTTTCATCTGATACGAGCCTTGCATGGTGCCGACCTTGGAGGTCATTACCGTGCCGCTGCTGTAGGTGTGGCTGGCGCCGATGTCGATCAACGGTTGTTGGCCGACAACGCCTGCGCCGCGAACTTCCTCGACCTGACCGTCACCGTCGGTGATCACCCAGTGGCGTGACAGCAGCTTGGCCGGCACCTGGCCGTTGTTTTTCACCGTGATGGTGTAGGCAAAGGCGAAGCGGTTCTGTTCAGGTTGCGATTGGTCCGCCAGGAAGCGGGTGACGACGCTGACGTCGATCTGGTAGCGAGGATCGGACATGCAAGAGGCCTTAAAAGCAAAAGCGGAGGACAGCAGATGCGGATCAGTCTAGGCCAAGAGGTGGGCACTAGGCCAGACATGTGTCTGGCCATGCCTGGGTGCTTCAGTCGGCGGACGGCGCAGGCTGGATGGCAAGCTGGTCGGCCAGACGCACGAACGCGGCCAGGTCCAGTTGCTCTGGGCGCAGGCTGCCGTCGACGCCGGCGGCTTCGATCTCGGCGTTGCTCAGCAGCGCCTTGAGCGTGTTGCGCAGGGTCTTGCGGCGTTGGTTGAACGCTTCACGTACCACGCGTTCCAGCAATTTGTGATCCTTGGCCGGGTGCGGCAGTACGGCGTGAGGCACCAGGCGCACGATGGCCGAATCGACCTTCGGCGGTGGGTTGAACGCACCCGGGCCGACATTGAACAGGTGTTCGACGCGGCAGTGGTACTGAACCATGATCGACAGGCGACCCCAATCACCACCACCTGGGCCGGCGGCCAGGCGTTCCACCACTTCTTTCTGCAGCATGAAGTGCATGTCGCGGATGATCCCGGCGTTGTTCAGCAGGTGGAAAATCAGCGGTGTGGAGATGTTGTACGGCAGGTTACCCACCACGCGCAGGCTGTTGGGCGCGGCGTTGAGGGTATTGAAGTCGAACTTCAGTGCATCGCCCTGATGCAGGTTGAAATTGGGCTTGTCGGCGAACTGCTGGTTGAGGATGGGGATCAGGTCCTTGTCCAGTTCAACCACGTCCAGTTGGCCGCCGCTGGCGAGCAAGCCTTGGGTCAGCGCGCCCTGGCCCGGGCCGATTTCCAGCAGACGGTCTTCTGGCTTGGCATGGATGGAGCGCAGGATACGGTCGATCACGCCAGCGTCGTGCAGGAAGTTTTGCCCGAAGCGCTTACGCGCCCGGTGTTGGTAATGCTCGGTCATATACGGGTCTCGGCCATCTGATAGGCGGTTTCCAGGGCCACGTGCAGGCTGCCGGTATCGATCTTGCCGCTGCCCGCCAGGTCCAGGGCGGTGCCATGGTCGACGGAGGTGCGGATGATCGGCAGGCCCAGCGTCACGTTGACCGCGGCGCCGAAACCTTTGTACTTCAGCACCGGCAGCCCCTGGTCATGGTACATCGCCAGCACTGCGTCGCAGTGCTCCAGATATTTTGGGGTAAACAGAGTGTCTGCTGGCAGTGGGCCGCGCAGGTCCATGCCTTCTTGGCGCAGACGCTCCAGGGTTGGTTCAATGATGTCTATTTCTTCATGGCCCAAGTGTCCGCCTTCGCCGGCGTGGGGGTTGAGCCCGCAGACCAGAATGCGCGGTTGGGCGATGCCGAATTTTTGTTGCAGGTCGGCATGCAGGATGCGCGTAACGCGCTCCACACGCTCGGCGGTGATGGCGTCGGCAATGTCGCGCAATGGCAGGTGCGTGGTCACCAGGGCGACCCGCAGGCCGCGTGTTGCCAGCATCATGACGACTTGAGCGGTGTTGGTCAGCTCGGCCAGGAATTCGGTATGGCCGGAAAACGCAATGCCCGATTCGTTGATCACGCCCTTGTGGACGGGCGCGGTGATCATGCCGGCGAAGTCGCCGTCGATGCAGCCTTGCCCCGCGCGGGTCAAGGTTTCCAGGACGAACGCCGCGTTGGCCCTGTCGAGTTCTCCGGCAACGACCTTGGCGTGCAGCGGGGTGTTCCACACATACAAGCTGCCAGCGGCTGCCGGCAGGTCGGGCCAGTTGCCCGGTGCCACGTCCAGCAGATTGACGACCACACCCAGCTGCGCGGCCCGCTCAAGGAGGAGGTCGCGGCTGGTAATGGCAATCAGGGGGTGAGGCTGGGGCTGCGAGGCGAGCAGCAGGCACAGGTCTGGACCAATGCCGGCCGGCTCGCCGGGTGTCACGGCGAAACGCTGGGGTTTCACGGAGCTGCCTGGTCGGTGCCTGTTTGCTCGGCGCCTGGCAGCTTGTTTTCCACGTAGGCTTCGTCACGGATCTGACGTAGCCAGGTTTGCAGCTCTTCGTCGTATTTGCGGTTACGCAGTACGTTCAGAGCCTGCTGCTCGCGGGCTTGGCTGGTGTTGTCGGTGGCGCGACGGCCAAGGACTTCCAGCACATGCCAGCCATATTGGGTTTTGAACGGCTTGGACAGTACGCCTTGCGGAGTATCGGCCATCACCTGCTGGAACTCGGGCACCAAGGCTTTCGGGTCGATCCAGTTCAGGTCGCCGCCGTTGAGGGCGGAACCCGGGTCTTCCGAGAAGCTCTTGGCCAGGGTGGCAAAGTCTTCACCGCTTTCGATGCGGTCATAGATCTTCTGGGCCAGTTCCTTGGTTTGTGCTTCGGTGCGAATTTCGCTTGGTTTGACCAGAATATGACGAACATGCACTTCGTCTTTCAGCGAGGTCTCGCCACCGCGACGTTCCAGCAACTTCAGGATGATGAAGCCGCCTGGGGTGCGGGCTGGCTGGGTGATGCCACCCACTTCCATGGCACTCAGTTCACGGTCGAACGGAGGTGGCAGTTGAGCAGCTTTACGCCAGCCCATATCGCCACCTTCAAGGGCGTTGTCGCTGCCGGACTGGGCAATGGCCATCTGGGCAAAGTCAGCACCGGCTTTCAGGCGATCATAGATAGCCTGGGTTTTCGCCGCTGCCGCGTTCAGTTGCTCGGAGTTGGCGCTGTCCGGGGTCGGGATCAGGATATTGGCCAGGTGCAGTTCTTCGGAAAGCTGCATCTTGCCCAAATCTGAGGCCAGGAAGTTCTTCACTTCCTGCTCGGACACCTGAACTCGCTCGGCAACGCGACGCTGACGCACACGGCTGATGATCATTTCGCGGCGGATCTGGTCACGGGCGTCTTCATATGAAAGACCGTCGTGGGCCAGGGCTGCGCGGAATTGATCAATGCTCATGTTGTTGCGTTGAGCGATGGTGCCGACCGCCTGGTTCAATTCTTCGTCCGAAATACGGATGCCGGAACGCTCGCCGATCTGCAGTTGCAGGTTTTCGACGATCAGGCGCTCCAGTACCTGTTGGTCCAGCACGCTGGTAGGTGGCACGCCACCGCCACGCTTGGCGATGGTTTGCTGCACTTCCTTGACGCGCTGGTCCAGTTGGCTCTGCATGATCACGTCGTTATCGACGATGGCCACTACTTTATCCAGTTGCTGAACCGCAGCGTGAGCCGATACGGTGCCCAGGAACAGCGCGCCCAGCACTAGCGGGCGCAGACAATCAGAAAGCTTGGTCTTCACGTTCACGATAACCTTCAATGCCTTTGTCGAGGAAGCTCTCTACCTTGGCGCCGGTCAGGCCGCCGAGTCCTTTGAGGACGATCTGCAGGAAGAGCCCGTGGTCACCCTTTTCGTTAAGCGGGGCGATCTGGCTGTATTCGTCGTTGGAAACCCAGTAACGGTTGATGACGCGCAGTTTCCAGCAGCAGTTGTCGTACTCGAAACCACCGAAGGCTTCCAGGGTACGGTTGCGAGCGTAGTCATACTGCCAGCGGGTGATCAGGTTCCACTGGGGAATGATCGGCCACATCATCGAGAAGTCGTGTTGTTGGATTTTGTAGTAATCCTTCACGAAGTTCGGATCGCCTGGCTGTCCGTAGTCACCGCCGAACTGCCATTTGCCGGTCAGCTGGTTGTAGACGACCTGATCGTTACGATAGCGATAACCGACGTTGATGATCTTGTTCGGGTTGTCTTCCGGCTGGTAGTGAAGCATCGCGCTACCGGAACGAGGGCTGTGCTCCTCGGTGTCCCAGTTGTAGTCGGCAGTGGCGCGCCAGTCGCGGTTGAAGCGGAACTCGTAGTCCAGCGCAACAGGCGATACATCGGACTGCGCATCGGCACGGTCGGCTGCCAGCACGCCCGGCAGTTGAACTTCGCGGTCCTTGAAATACACAGCCTGGCCGACGCTGACGCGTTGACGTTCGAAGCCGTTTTCTTCGATCCAGCGGTTGGTCAGGCCGAGCGACAGTTTGTTCTCATCGCCGATGCGGTCGGAACCACTGAAGCGGTTGTCACGGAAAAGCGAGGCGTAGCTGAACGAGTACTCGCTGGTATCAAAGACAGGAATATCGCTCTGGTCTTTGTTTGGAACGTAAAGGTAGAACGCACGCGGCTCCAGGGTCTGGCGATATTCCTTGCCGAACCAGTTGGTGTTGCGGTCGAAGTACAGGCCGCTGTCGACGCTGGCAATTGGAACGGCGCGGCTTTGAGAACTTTTGAATTCGTCCCCAGCAGCCAGCGAGTTCTTGCCGATGGTATCGAGATCGAGGTCGTACTTGGTGTAAACGTATTTCAGCTTCGGCGTGATGAAACCGTACGTCGTATTAAGCGGAAGCGAAATGCTCGGTGCCAGGTTCAGGCGCGTGCCGTTTGCGCGGGTCAGGCCCCTCACGTTGGTATCCAGTCGAGCGCTGGTGACACCGTCTTTATCGGTGAAGTCGCCGTTCTCAAGATCCCGATCAAATCTTACAGCTTCGGTTTCATAAGCGAACTGCAAGCCCCCCGGGCTGTAAGGTAGGGCACCATTGAAGGTGATCTGTGGCAGCCGGTCATACGGTGTGATCTGGGAAATCGTCGCCAGCTGATAAGCCTGGACATTCAAGCGCGCCTGGAAGGAGTCGCCGCGATAGGCCACGGAGCCCTGTTGGTTGACGAAGGTCCGGCTCTCAACACCCTCCTGATAGGACTTGAGGTCCTGGAAGTAGTAAGGGTCACTGATCTTGGTGTAGTCGACCTGGGTCAGTACACGCGAATCCAAGCCACCTTTGTGCTGCCAATTGAGCATGTAGCGGGTTTTGTCGTAATCGGTCTGCAGCTTGCGTTCGTCGCTGTCGTCGTTCAGGTACGCGCCGCCGAACTGACCTTCGCTGGACTTGGTGAGGTAGCGGAATTCGCCTTCCATCATCATGCCGCGCTTGGTCATGTATTGCGGGTACAACGTGGCATCGTAGTTTGGCGCCAGGTTGAAGTAGTACGGCGTGACCAGGGTGAAGCCGGTTTCGCTGCCGGTGCTGAAGCTCGGTGGCAGGAAGCCGGACTGACGACGGTCGTCGATCGGGAAATAGATGTAAGGGGTGTACAGGATCGGGATGTTCTTGATCCGCAACGTCGCGTTGGTGGCCGTACCGAAACCGGTGGCCGGGTTCAACGTTATGTTGTTGCCCTTGAGCTGCCAGGCGTTGCTGTCCGGCTCGCAGGTGGTGTACGTACCGTCCTTGAGACGGATGATCGCGTTTTCGGCGCGCTTGGCGTACAGCGCGTTACCGCGGATACGCGACTTGTGCATCACGTATTCGGCGTTGTCGATCTGCGCCGCGCCGGTGTCCAGCTGAACCTGGGCGTGGTCGCCGACGATCAAGGCACCGTTGTCGCGCAGTCGCACGTTACCGTTCAGCTCACCACGGTTCTCGGCCTGATACAGGCTGGCTTCTTCCGACTCCAGCTGCATGCTGCCCTGGCGCATGACGACGTCACCGGCCAGGGTTGCGACTTGTTGTTCCTGCTCGTAACGAGAGGCCTTGGCACCGATGAAGGTGGGCGCATCGCTTTTGTTCGTCTTGTCGTTCATGCCAGGACGAGTTGGCTCGATGTACGCACCGCCGCAGTAAGGACCGGTTTCTGCCAGCTGGGCTGCGGTCAACTTTTCGCGAGGCACCCAGTCCAAGTGGCTGTAGTCGGCGCTGCGCGAACGCAGGCCACGGCCCTTGGACTCGGTGACCAGTGCGGTCTTCGGCTCGGCTTCGGCACTGCCGCCAGCGTCGGCCTGCGCCGTGCTGTTGGCCGAGCTGACGGCCGCGCCGTCATGCACCGGGCGCGGTGGCAATGGGGCGGCGGCGGTCTTCGGCGCGCAGTCCCAGGCACCCGAAGCAGAGACTGAGCAGTCATACTGTTCCGCGGCGACCACGAATGAGGTGGCGAAGGGTTGCATGGCCAGCAGACTGCCGGTTACCAGCAACGGAAATTTTCTACGAAACGCGGGGGATTTCAATGCCATCTTATTAGTCCGGGCTTCCTGCGTGCCATCTGCCCGCGGTTTGGGCCGCACGCCTCTCGATGGTCTGAAAAAGATGCGTGATAATAAAGCATGCCCCGCTTGACGGCTAGCGCCGTCGGAGACCCTTGTAATGCCCGAGCAAGATCTACGTTTACAACAGCTGGAAGTCTGGCTGGATGAGCAGTTGCCGATCCTTTTCAACGCTCAAGGCTGGGGTGCCGTACCCCCGGCCACATTGACTGCGGCCAGCAGCGACGCGAGTTTCAGGCGCTATTTCCGTTGGGACGGCGGCGGTCGAACTTTCGTGATAATGGACGCGCCACCCCCCCAGGAAAACTGCAAACCTTTCGTCGATATCGCGTATTTGCTATCCACTTCGGGAATAAATGTTCCGAAAATTTATGCGCAAGACTTGCCCCGAGGCTTTCTTTTGCTCAATGACCTGGGCAGAAAAACCTATCTGGACGTGATAAACGACGAAAACGCCGATCAGTTGTTTGCTGATGCCATCGACGCCTTGCTGGCTTATCAGCAGTTGCCGATGGACGCGCCATTGCCCAGCTATGACGTCGCCTTGCTGCGACGCGAGCTCGAATTGTTTCCTGAATGGTACGTGCGCCGACACTTGGGTATCGAGCTGGATACTCAGCAACAGGCACTTTGGCAGCGTGTCAGCGATCACTTGATCGACAGCGCCCTGGCGCAACCCAAAGTGCTGGTGCACCGCGACTATATGCCACGCAACCTGATGATCAGCGAGCCGAACCCTGGCGTGCTGGATTTCCAGGATGCAGTGTATGGTCCGGTCACCTACGACATCACCTGCCTGTTCAAGGACGCCTTCCTCAGTTGGCCCCAGGCCCGCGTACGCGAATGGCAACGCGGCTATTGGGAGCGTGCGGCCCAGGTCGGCATTCCGGTACAACCGGACTTTGAAGATTTCCTGCGCGCCAGCGACCTGATGGGCGTGCAGCGCCACCTCAAGGTCATCGGTATCTTTGCGCGCATCTGCCATCGCGACGGCAAGCCTCGCTATCTGGCCGATGTGCCGCGCTTCTTTGCTTATATAGAGGCGGTGCTCGCGGATCGTGCGGAGTTGAGCGAATTGGGCGAGTTGCTGACCAGCCTGCGCCAACCCGTTGAGGCCAGCGTATGAAGGCCATGATCCTGGCCGCCGGCAAAGGCGAGCGGATGCGCCCGCTGACGTTGCACACCCCCAAGCCGTTGGTGCAGGCCGGCGGCAAGCGCCTGATCGAGTACCACCTGGAGGCGCTGGCCAAGGCCGGTTTCACCGATATCGTTATCAACCATGCCTGGCTCGGCCAGCAGATCGAAAGCTATCTGGGCGATGGTGCGCAGTTCGGCCTGCGCATTCGCTACTCCCCGGAGGGCGAACCGCTGGAAACCGGTGGCGGGATTTTCCAGGCGCTGCCGTTGCTGGGGGATGAGCCGTTCCTGGTGGTCAACGGCGATATCTGGACCGACTACGACTTCACTCGGCTCAAGCAACCGCTCCAGGGCCTGGCCCATCTGGTGATGGTCGACAACCCGGCACATCATCCCTCGGGGGGTGATTTCTACCTTGATCAGGGCTTGCTTCATGATGCGGCGCCCGGTGCCGATAACCTGACCTTCAGTGGCATTTCAGTGCTAGACCCCCGGCTGTTCGAGGGTTGCAGCGCCGGTGCCTTCAAGCTGGCGCCGCTGCTGCGTGCGGCCATGGCGAAAGGTTTGGTAACGGGGGAACACATGGCGGGACACTGGATTGATGTCGGCACGCTGGAGCGCCTGGCGCACGTCGAAACCCTGCTGACAGCGGGGCAGTAGCATGTTGTGGCCAGGGACGCTGATCGGCGCCGGGGCTGGCTTTGCCATTGCCAGTATTCCGGGGGCCTTGTTAGGTGCGCTGTTGGGGCAGGCGCTGGATCGCCGAATGCAATTGCACAGTTGGGCACAGTTGCGCGAGCGCTTGGGCGGGCGTCCGGCGTTACGCAATGACGAATTATTGTTTGTGTTGCTCGGGCGCCTGGCCAAAAGCAACGGGCGGGTGGTGGACGGGCATATCCAGCAGGCGCGGCAAGAAATGCGCTCGCTGGACATGACCGAGTCGGCCCAGCGCCGCGCGATTGCGGCGTTCAACCGAGGCAAATCCGGTTCCGACCGGGTGCGCCGCTACCTGCGTGTGCTCAAGTCCCAACCCCATGCGGCGGAAGGTGTGTTGCGTGCGTGTTGGCGGATGGTCTGGGCGGACGGCAAGGCGGATGACGCCGAGCGTGATTTGATCGACCTGTGGGGTAAGTGGTTGGGCTGGACACCGCAACAGCTCCAGGCATTGGCGGCCGACTACACTCCTGAGCGCAAGCCGCTGGTCAATCGCGGTACGACCTATCAGGAAGCATTGCGCTTGCTCGGTGTGACAGCTACCACAGAGCCCTCGGCCATCAAGCGTGCCTATCGCCGTCTGCTGAGCCGTCACCATCCGGACAAGGTGGCCGGCAGTGGTGCCAGCCCTGCGCAAGTGCGTGAGGCGACCGAGCGCACCCGTGAATTGCACAACGCCTATGCGTTGATTCGCGAGCGCCGGGATTTTCGTTAGAGGCCACTCTTTCACGGATAACCACATTGGTTTTGCGCTGATCCTCAGTCGGCGCTGGCCTGCGGGCTCAACCAGCCGCGAATCCGGCGATACAACTGTTCCTGCTCGGCGGCGCTGTTGCCGGGCAGGGTCTTCAATGACACCTGCTTATAACCATCATTCTTCAAACGCTTCGCGGCCTGGGCGCGTGCCAGGGCGTTTTTGCGTGCTTGAGCGTTGTCTTGATAGAAGACGTCGGCCGTCGGCAGTTTCAGGCCGGGGGCCAGTTGCTGCACGTCGGGATGGCGCCCGGTGGGTGTCTTGGCCGCGACCATCACGAGCTTCTGCACCTGGGAGGGTTGTTTTTCACTCAGGTAACGCGCCGCCCACCAGGCGCCGGTGCCATGGCCCACCAGCACCACAGTGCGTGCGCTCTGGGTCTGGGCAAAGGCCACGGCGGCATCGATGCGCGCAAAGATGCGCGAGGCGTCGGTCTTGTCCTGCTCGTCGGCGCCCGGCACCACCGCCGGGTCGGTGCCTTCCGCCTCGGCGCTGGCAGCTTGCTCGATCGGTTTGTCGGCGGTGCTCGCTTCTTTACTGCTGGTGTCGACGGTGGCGTTGGGCGCTTCCATGACGCGCGGCGGCAGGGTGTCTACGCTCACGTCCGGTAGCGAAAGACTGAGACTGCCCCAATTGGCATCCGGCAATTTCTGTCGCAACGGACCGATTGCTTGCGGCCAGTCAGCATTTTCGCCGGCGCCCGGTACGATAATCACCACACCTTCGGGCTCGGCGCTGTTGGCCGGTTTCCACAGGGCAAGGAATGAATCACTGCCGGCCTGCAACTGTTGTTGTTCCTGCTGCGGAATTTTGCGTTCCAGCGCGCTGGCCTCTTCCTGGCTACGCTCGGGCAGGGGCTGGCGTTCGACGGGTTTTTCGGCGGCCGGCGCGGGGGCCTCAGCCGCCTGCGCAGAAAAGGCACTGGTAAACAGCAGTGACAGGCACAATGCTGGCAGTGCCGAACGGTTTCGATAGGACATCGTTGATTTCCGGCCAGAAGTGATTCCAGCAGCCTAATGGGTTGGTCAGTATTTGTCAGTGATGTGAGACGTGGATCATGGGTTTTCGCTGTCTGCTGGTTATCGGCTGTTTGTGCCTTGCCTTGATGGCAAACGCTTCCCCCGCGCCTGCCGCACCGCAGGCGCAGCTTAATGCGCAGCAGCGCGAATGGCTGGCCCGGCACCCGGAGTTGCGGGTGGGCGTGGTGTTGCAGGCGCCTTACGCGCAATACGACCGGCGTCTGCAGCGCTTGTCCGGGGCGAATGTCGAGTTGATGCAGTGGCTGGCCAAGGCGCTGAACATCGAGCTGACCTGGCGTAACTTCCCTGATCAGGAACAACTGGAAGCGGCGGTACGCGACGACGAGGTGGACATTGCCCCCGGCCTGCAGCAAACCCCGGCCGGTTTGCGCCTGTGGCAGTTCACCGACCCGTATATGCGTGTGCCTCAACATATTGTCGGCATTCGCGAGGGCGGTGGTGCCGTGGACCTGGAGAAGCTCGACGATCAATCCCGTGTTGCCGTGCGCATGCCCAGCGCCGTGGCCGATTACCTGCGCAGTACCTACCCCGGCCTCAATCTGCAAGGCGTGCCCATGGAGCGCCAGGCCTTGCAATTGTTGGTCAGCCAGCAGGCGCGTTATGCCGTTGTGGATGAAGCGCAATTAAGCCGCTTGTCCGCAGAGGCGGAGTTCAGCGGGCTGGCGGTGGTGGGGGACATCGGCCTGCCGCAATTGCTGCGGGTGGCTACTCGCCGGGATTGGCCTGAACTGGCCAGCATCATGGAAAGTGCCCTGAGCGCCATCCCGGCCCGCGACCTGGATCAACTGCACAGTCGCTGGCTGCAACCCAAATATCCACGTTTATCCGAATCCAAGGGCCTTTGGCAGAACCTCAGCCTGCTCCTCGGCCTGTTTCTGCTCGCCAGCCTGGCCGTGGTGTTCTGGCTGCGCCGCCAGCAACGCGTGCTGGAGCATGACCTGCTGGCTGCCCGCGAAGAAAGCGCGGCCCGTGCCGCCGGTGCCGAAGCGCTGCGCTTGACGCAGTTTTCCATCGACCAAAGCACCGTCGGCATCCTGTGGGTCAATTGGGATAGCCATGTGCGCTACGCCAATCGTGCGGCCGAAAGCATGCTCGGTTACGAGCCCGGCGCACTGATCGAACGACCGCTGGTCGACCTCGACCCGACCCTGGATATGGACCGTTGGCTCAACCTGTGGAAGCGCGCACGGGCCAGCGAAGAGGGGCCGCAGAATTTCGCCACCGATTGTTTGCGCGCCGATGGCAGCATCCTGCCGGCCAACGTGTCCTTGAGCTTTCTGCGATTTGCCGAGGCCGAGTACCTGGTGGTCTACCTGAACGATGTCACCGAACTGCGCCGCACCCTGGCCGCGTTGATGCAAAGTGAAGCGCAACTGCGCGAGTTGTCCGCTCACCTGGAAACCGTGCGCGAGGAAGAAAAGGCCCGCATCGCCCGGGAAGTGCACGACGAACTCGGGCAAATGCTCACGGTGCTAAAACTGGAAACCTCCATGTGCGAGCTGTCCTACGCGCAACTGGATCCTGGCCTGCACGAGCGCTTGAACAGCATGAAGCGCCTGATCGCCCAACTGTTCCAGTTGGTGCGGGACGTGGCGACGGCGCTGCGCCCACCGATTCTCGATGCCGGTATTGCCTCGGCGATTGAATGGCAAGCGCGGCGTTTCGAAGCGCGCACGCAAATCCCCTGCCTGGTGCAGGTACCGGATAACCTGCCGACCTTGAGTGATGCCAAGGCCATCGGCCTGTTCCGTATCCTGCAAGAGGCGCTGACCAATGTGATGCGCCATGCCCAGGCGCATACTGTCGAGCTGACCCTGGCGTTGGAAGGCAACGACCTGCGGCTGACCATCAGCGACGATGGCGTCGGTTTCGTCCAGGCCCAGGGGCGCCCGGTATCGTTTGGCCTGGTGGGGATGCGCGAGCGGGTGCTGATCATGGGCGGGCAACTGAGCCTGGACAGTCAATTGGGCGAGGGCACCACCTTGAGTGTCACGGTGCCTTTGGATGCATAACGATAAGAGGACGCCCTTGTGATCCGTGTACTGGTAGCCGAAGACCACACCATTGTTCGTGAAGGCATCAAGCAATTGATCGGCCTGGCCAAAGACCTGCTGGTGGTGGGCGAGGCGAGTAATGGCGAGCAGTTGCTGGAGACCTTGCGCCATGTGCCTTGCGAGGTGGTGTTGCTGGACATCTCGATGCCCGGCGTCAATGGCCTGGAAGCGATTGCGCGCATTCGCGCCTTGAGCAATCCGCCGGCAATCCTGGTGCTGTCGATGCACGATGAGGCGCAAATGGCCGCCCGCGCCTTGAAGGTGGGCGCGGCTGGTTACGCCACCAAGGACAGCGACCCGGCGCTGCTGCTGATGGCGATTCGCAAGGTCGCGGCCGGCGGGCGCTACATCGACCCGGACCTGGCAGACCGCATGGTCTTCGAGGTCGGCCTGACCGACTCGAGGCCCTTGCATTCGCTGCTGTCCGAGCGTGAATTCTCAGTGTTCGAGCGCCTGGCCCAGGGCGCCAACGTCAATGACATCGCCCAGCAACTGGCGCTGAGCAGCAAGACCATCAGCACTCACAAAGCGCGGCTGATGCAGAAGCTCAATATCACGTCCCTGGCGGAGCTGGTGAAGTACGCGATGGAACACAAGCTGTTGTGACGCCATGCCTGTTTGCGACAGGCCTTGAGCCCCGGTAAAGCCATTCTCGGCGTACGCCGCCGGGGCACTGTTCAATCCCCGCCATCCGTGTAGGGCGATCCCTACCCCAAACCTTCCATCCGGCTGATGCGATTCTCTCCTGGCCCCCGATTTTCGGGGGCTCGCGCCTGGACTACGCTTGTGCCACAGCAGTCCAAAACACAAAGGTGCGGGTATGAGCGAGGCGGATTCAAATGATGTGCTGGTCAGCTTTCGTGGCGTGCAGAAGAGCTACGACGGCGAGAACCTGATCGTCAAAGACCTCAACCTGGAGATTCGCAAGGGCGAGTTCCTCACCTTGCTCGGGCCTTCCGGTTCGGGCAAGACCACCAGCCTGATGATGCTGGCTGGCTTCGAAACGCCGACCGCCGGCGAAATCCAGCTGGCCGGGCGCTCGATCAACAACGTGCCGCCGCACAAGCGCGACATCGGCATGGTGTTCCAGAACTACGCACTGTTCCCGCACATGACGGTTGCCGAGAACCTCGCGTTCCCGCTGTCGGTGCGGGGCTTGAGCAAGACCGATATCAGCGAGCGGGTCAAACGCGTGCTGAGCATGGTCCAGCTCGACGCCTTCGCCCAGCGCTATCCGGCGCAACTGTCCGGCGGCCAGCAGCAGCGTGTGGCCTTGGCCCGGGCACTGGTGTTCGAGCCGCAGTTGGTGCTGATGGACGAACCCCTCGGCGCCCTCGACAAGCAATTGCGCGAACACATGCAGATGGAGATCAAGCACCTGCACCAGCGCCTCGGCGTGACCGTGGTGTACGTGACCCACGACCAGGGCGAAGCCTTGACCATGTCCGACCGTGTGGCGGTGTTCCATCAGGGCGAGATCCAGCAGATCGCCGCGCCGCGCACATTGTATGAAGAGCCGAAAAACACCTTCGTCGCCAACTTCATCGGTGAAAACAACCGCCTCAATGGCCGCCTGCACAGCCATACCGGCGAGCGCTGCGTGGTAGAGCTGGCGCGCGGCGAGAAGGTCGAGGCGCTGGCGGTGAACGTCGGCCAGATCGGCGGCCCGGTGACCCTGTCGGTGCGCCCCGAGCGTGTCAGCCTCAATGGCTCCAGCGAAAGCTGCGTCAACCGTTTCTCCGGACGGGTGGCGGAATTTATCTACCTGGGCGACCACGTGCGTGTGCGCCTGGAAGTCTGCGGCAAGGCCGATTTTTTTGTGAAACAACCGATCGCCGAGCTGGACCCGGCCCTGACGGTCGGCGACGTGGTACCGATTGGCTGGCAAGTCGAGCACGTTCGCGCACTCGACCCACTTCTAGAGGCGAATTGATCGCCCCCATGGCTTCACCAACCCTGCACGTGGAGAGAACAACAATGTTGAGATCCCTGAAATATTCCGTCCTGGCCCTGAGCTTGATGGGCGCGACACAGGCCATGGCCGGTCCGGACCTGACCGTCGTATCCTTTGGTGGCGCGAACAAGGCTGCACAGGTCAAGGCTTTCTATGCACCGTGGGAAAGCGCGGGCAACGGCAAGATTATCGCCGGTGAGTACAACGGTGAGATGGCCAAGGTCAAAGCCATGGTCGACACCAAGAGCGTGTCCTGGGACTTGGTGGAAGTGGAATCGCCGGAATTGTCCCGCGGCTGTGACGAAGACATGTTCGAGCCGCTGGACCCGAAACTGTTCGGTAACAGCGCCGACTATGTGAAGGGTGCGATTCAGCCGTGCGGCGTGGGCTTCTTCGTATGGTCGACCGTTCTGGCCTACAACGCGGACAAACTGGCTTCTGCGCCAACCAGTTGGGCGGATTTCTGGGACACCAAGAAATTCCCGGGCAAGCGCGGCCTGCGCAAGGGCGCCAAGTACACCCTGGAATTCGCCTTGATGGCCGACGGCGTGGCGCCGAAGGACGTGTACAAAGTGCTGGCCGGCAAAGATGGCCAGGACCGTGCGTTCAAGAAGCTCGACGAACTCAAGCCGTCGATCCAATGGTGGGAAGCCGGCGCACAACCGCCGCAATACCTTGCCTCGGGTGACGTGGTGATGAGCTCGGCCTACAACGGCCGCATCGCCGCCGTGCAAAAAGAAAGCAACCTGAAAGTGGTGTGGAACGGCGGCATTTACGACTTCGACGCTTGGGCCATCCCTAAAGGCCTGGCCAAGGACCGTGCCGAAGCGGCGAAGAAATTCATCGCCTTCTCGGTGCAGCCGCAGCAGCAGAAGACCTACTCGGAAAACATCGCCTACGGGCCGGCCAACACCCAAGCCGTCCCGCTGCTGGCCAAGGACATCCTCAAGGATATGCCGACTACGCCAGAGAACATCGCCAATCAGGTACAGATCGATGTGAGCTTCTGGGCCGATAACGGCGAGCAACTGGAGCAGCGCTTCAACTCCTGGGCTGCCAAGTAACACCGCATAACCCTGTGGGGGGCCACCTCCTCCCACAGGGGATTTCTTGCGTGTGAAAGATTGCATTCATTTTCAAGTTTCGGAGTCAGCCATGGCCATCGCCGTTCCCTCGAACGAGGTCAACAGCCCCACCCTCAAGCAGCGCCTGGCGCGTGCCGAGCGGCTCAATCGATGGAAGGCCCAGGCCTTGATTGCGCCGCTGGTGCTGTTTTTGCTGCTGGTGTTCCTGGTGCCGATTGTTGCGCTGCTGTTTAAAAGCGTCGGCAACCCGGAAGTGGTGGGCGGTCTGCCGCGCACCGTGGTGGCGGTGACGGCCTGGGACGGTCGTGGTCTGCCGGGTGAACCGGTGTATCAGGCTCTGAGTGAGGACCTGGGCGAGGCGCGCAAAAACCAGACCCTGGGCGATCTGTCCAAACGCTTGAACATGGAACTGGCCGGCTATCGCAGCCTGCTAACCAAAACCGCGCGGGCGCTGCCGTTTACCGAAGCGCCTGCCTCTTATAAAGCAGCGCTGGAAAACCTCGACGAACGCTGGGGCGACCCGGCGTACTGGCAGGCGATCCGGCGCAATACCAGCAGCCTGACACCGTTCTACCTGCTGGCGGCCGTCGATCACCGCATCGACGACCTTGGTGAAGTGGCCCCGGCCACCCCGGACCAGGCGATCTACCTGGACATCTTCGCCCGCACCTTCTGGATGGGCCTGGTGATCACCACCATCTGCCTGTTACTGGCTTATCCGCTGGCGTATTTGCTGGCTAACCTGCCGGCGCGCAAAAGTAACCTGCTGATGATTCTGGTGCTGCTGCCGTTCTGGACCTCGATCCTGGTGCGTGTGGCGGCGTGGATCGTGCTGCTGCAATCCGGCGGGCTGATCAACAGCGCGCTGATGGGCATCGGCCTGATCGACAAACCCCTGGAGCTGGTGTTCAACCGCACCGGGGTCTACATCTCCATGGTGCATATCCTGCTGCCGTTCATGATTTTGCCGATCTACAGCGTAATGAAAGGCATCTCGCCCACTTACATGCGTGCGGCCATCTCCCTGGGCTGTCACCCGTTCGCCAGCTTCTGGCGCGTGTACTTCCCTCAGACGTATGCCGGTGTCGGCGCCGGATGCCTGTTGGTGTTCATCCTGGCCATTGGTTACTACATCACCCCGGCGCTGCTGGGCAGCCCGAACGACCAGATGGTCAGCTACTTCGTGGCTTTCTACACCAACACCAGCATCAACTGGGGTATGGCGACGGCGTTGGGCGGTTTGCTGCTGCTGGCGACCGTGGTGCTGTACCTGATCTACAACTGGCTGGTGGGCGCCAGCCGCCTGCGCCTGAGCTGAGGAGACCTTGCGATGCTGAGCCCTTATATGTCACCAGTAGAACGGGTGTGGTTCTACAGCTTGCGGATCCTCTGCGGCTTGATCCTGTTGTTCCTGATATTGCCTGTGCTGGTCATCATCCCGCTGTCGTTCAACAGCGGCAGTTTCCTGGTGTATCCGTTGCAAGGTTTCTCGCTGCACTGGTACCAGGATTTCTTCGCCTCGGCGGAATGGATGCGTGCGTTGAAGAACAGCATCATCGTCGCCCCGGCGGCCACGGTGCTGGCCATGGTGTTCGGCACCCTGGCGGCGATCGGCCTGACCCGCGGCAATTTCCCCGGCAAGGCGCTGGTGATGGCCCTGGTGATTTCGCCGATGGTGGTGCCGGTGGTGATTATCGGTGTGGCCAGCTACCTGTTTTTTGCGCCGCTGGGCCTGGGCAACAGTTTCTTCTCGCTGATCGTGGTGCACGCCGTGCTTGGGGTGCCGTTTGTGATCATCACCGTGTCTGCGACCCTGCAGGGTTTCAACCATAACCTGGTACGGGCCGCCGCCAGCCTGGGCGCCTCGCCATTGACGGCGTTTCGTCGGGTGACCTTGCCGCTGATTGCACCGGGGGTCATCTCCGGCGCGCTGTTTGCCTTCGCCACCTCGTTCGATGAGGTAGTAGTGACGCTGTTCCTCGCCGGCCCCGAGCAAGCGACCCTGCCGCGCCAGATGTTCAGCGGCATCCGCGAAAACCTCAGCCCGACGATTGCGGCGGCGGCGACCTTGCTGATTGCCTTCTCGGTGTTGCTGTTGCTGACCCTGGAGTGGCTACGTGGGCGTAGCGAGAAACTGCGCACAGCCCAGGTCTAAAGCCCAGCACAGCCCCCTCCCACAGGGGGGCTGTGACCATTCAGCGCCTGAATGGAAGACAACCCGATCCAGTCAGCTACTCTTGTGCCAGCCCATCACCGATAAGAGGCCGCGCACATGAGTACTTCCTCATTCAAGATCGCCCACAAACTGCTGACTGGCGCTGGCGCCATTGAGCAACTCGCTGCTGAACTGACGCGCCTGGATGTGGATAACCCGTTGATTGTCACCGACGCGGCGCTGGTCAAGTCCGGCACGGTAGCGCTGGCGCTCGAACACCTGGGTGAACGCCCTTACGAGATTTTCGACCGCGTGCTGCCCGACCCGGAAATCTCCATCGTCGAAGACTGCATGCAGGCGTACCGCGACGGTGGCCACGACGGCCTGATCGGCCTGGGTGGCGGCAGTGCCATCGATATTGCCAAAAGCGTTGCCGCCTATGCCGGTTACCACGGCGCCCTGGCGGACTTATTCGGCGTCGACCAGGTGCCGCGCAAAGGCCCGCCGCTGATCGCCATCCCGACCACGGCCGGTACCGGCTCGGAAGTGACCAATGTGGCGATCCTCTCCGACAAGGTCGCGCAGTTGAAGAAAGGCATCGTCAGCGACTACCTGCTGCCGGACGTCGCGCTGATCAGCCCGCAAATGACCCTGACCTGCCCACGCAGTGTCACCGCCGCCAGTGGCGTGGATGCGCTGGTGCATGCCATTGAGTCCTACCTATCCCTGAACGCCTCGCCGATCACGGATGCCTTGGCCATCGGTGCGATCAAGCTGATCGCCAAGGCGCTGCCCAAGGCCTACGCCAATCCGGCCAACCTGCAGGCCCGCGATGATATGGCCACCGCCAGCCTGATGGCTGGCATGGCGTTCGGGAATGCCGGGGTGGGCGCGGTGCATGCGCTGGCGTATCCGCTGGGAGGACGGTTCAATATCGCCCATGGCGTGAGCAATGCGCTGTTGCTGCCGTACGTGATGCACTGGAACAAACTGGCCTGTGTCGAGCGCATGCAGGACATCGCCCAGGCCATGGGCGTGAATGTCAGCGGCCTGAGTGTCAACGATGCCGCCGACCAGGCCGTCGAGGCGATGACGCGATTGTGTGCCGCCGTGGAGATTCCTTCCGGCCTGCGCAGTTTCGGGGTTCCCGAGGACGCCATCCCGGCGATGGCCACGGAAGCGGCGGGTATCGAGCGCTTGATGCGTAACAACCCGCGCAAGCTCAGCGCGGCCGATATCGAGAAAATCTATCGGGCGGCGTACTAGCCGTTGAGTTAGGTCACGGTGCGCAGGGCAAAGCATGAGGTATACAATGCGCGCCATCGTGATTTAGCTCAAAAAAGGTGCGTCATGCAGCCCTTCGTTATTGCTCCATCGATTCTCTCCGCCGATTTCGCCCGCCTGGGTGAGGAAGTGGACAAGGTGTTGGCCGCCGGTGCCGACTTCGTGCACTTCGATGTCATGGACAACCACTACGTGCCCAACCTGACCATCGGCCCGATGGTCTGCGCGGCGCTGCGCAAGTACGGCGTCACCGCGCCGATCGATGCGCACCTGATGGTCAGCCCGGTGGATCGCATCATCGGTGACTTCGTTGAAGCCGGCGCGACCTACATCACCTTCCACCCGGAAGCCTCGCTGCACGTCGACCGCACCTTGCAACTGATCCGTGAAGGCGGTTGCAAGGCCGGCCTGGTGTTCAACCCGGCCACCCCGCTGGACGTGCTCAAGTACGTGATGGACAAGGTCGACATGGTGCTGCTGATGAGCGTCAACCCAGGCTTCGGCGGGCAGAAGTTCATCCCCGGCACCCTCGACAAGCTGCGCGAAGCCCGTGCGCTGATCGATGCGTCGGGCCGCGACATCCGCCTGGAAATCGACGGTGGGGTCAACGTCAACAATATCCGTGAAATCGCGGCTGCCGGTGCCGACACCTTCGTGGCCGGCTCGGCGATCTTCAACGCCCCGGACTATCAGGAAGTCATCGCCAAGATGCGCGCCGAACTGGCGCTGGCGCGTCCATGAGCGGCTTTGAGCAGCTGTTCCCCGGCAAACTGCCACGGCTGGTGATGTTCGATCTGGACGGTACCTTGATCGACTCGGTGCCAGACCTGGCGGCGGCGGTGGACGAGATGCTGCTCAAGCTTGGGCGCAAGCCGGCGGGGCTTGCGTCAGTACGCGAATGGGTCGGCAATGGTGCGCCGATGCTGGTGCGCCGGGCCCTGGCCAATCAGATCGATGCCGAAGGTGTCGATGAGGTTGAGGCCGAGCACGCCCTGGAGCTGTTCAACGCAGCCTATGAGCGCAGCCACGAACTGACCGTCGTTTACCCTGGCGTGCGCGACACCCTCAAATGGCTGAGCAAGCAGGGCGTGGAAATGGCCCTGATCACCAACAAGCCGGAGCGCTTCGTCGCGCCGCTGTTGGACCAGATGAAAATTGGCCGTTATTTCCGCTGGATCATCGGGGGCGATACCTTGCCGCAGAAGAAACCCGACCCGGCGGCGCTGTTTTTCGTGATGAAAATGGCCAATATTCCGGCGTCCCAGTCGTTGTTTGTCGGCGATTCGCGCAGTGACGTGCTGGCGGCGAAAGCGGCCGGCGTGCAGTGCGTGGCCCTGAGTTACGGCTACAACCATGGCCGTCCGATCGCCGAAGAGTCGCCGTCGCTGGTGATTGATGACCTGAGACTGCTAATCCCCGGTTGCTTGGGAGCTGGCGCTGAGATAACGTTGCCCGACATCGATCCGTCCTCTTCTGGAAATTCCATCGTGGTGGTCACTCGCAAACTCTGGATGAAAGTCATCAAGGCCCTGGCCCGCTGGCGTTGGCGCGCCTGACTGATCCTGGCCGCACCCTGCGGCACGTTTGCATACCTGACTGTTAGACCCTCACGCCACGAGGCACCTCATGATCCGCGAAGAATTCCTGCGTTTGGCCGCTGCCGGCTATAACCGTATCCCCCTGGCCTGCGAAACCCTGGCCGACTTCGACACGCCGCTGTCGATCTACCTGAAGCTGGCTGACGAGCCCAACTCCTACCTGCTGGAATCGGTACAGGGCGGGGAGAAGTGGGGCCGTTACTCGATCATCGGCCTGCCATGCCGCACTGTGCTGCGGGTGCACGACCATCATGTGAGCATCACCCATGATGGCGTCGAGATCGAAAGTCATGACGTCGAAGACCCGCTTGCCTTCGTCGAAGCCTTCAAGGCGCGCTACAACGTGCCGACCATCCCTGGCCTGCCGCGTTTCAACGGCGGCCTGGTGGGGTACTTCGGCTACGACTGCGTGCGCTATGTGGAAAAACGCCTGGGCAAATGCCCGAACCCGGACCCGCTGGGTGTGCCGGACATTCTGCTGATGGTCTCCGACGCGGTGGTGGTGTTCGACAACCTCGCCGGCAAGATGCACGCGATCGTGCTCGCCGACCCGTCCCAGGCCGACGCCTTCGAGCAAGGCCAGGCCAGCCTCGAAGCGCTGTTGGAAAAACTGCGCCAGCCGATCACCCCGCGTCGCGGCCTGGACCTTACCCGTCCACCGGCAGCCGACCCGGTGTTCCGCTCCAGCTTTACCCAGGATGACTACGAGCGTGCGGTCGACACCATCAAGGAATACATCCTCGCCGGTGACTGCATGCAGGTGGTGCCGTCGCAACGCATGTCCATCGACTTCAAGGCTGCGCCCATTGACCTGTACCGGGCGCTGCGCTGCTTCAACCCGACGCCGTACATGTACTTCTTCAACTTTGGCGACTTCCACGTAGTGGGCAGCTCGCCGGAAGTGCTGGTGCGTGTCGAGGACAACCTGATCACCGTGCGCCCGATTGCCGGCACACGCCCGCGTGGCGCGACCGAAGAAGCGGACCTGGCGCTCGAAGAAGACCTGCTCAGCGACGACAAGGAAATTGCCGAACACCTGATGCTGATCGACCTGGGCCGTAACGATACCGGGCGAGTTTCGGAAATCGGCTCGGTGAAACTCACCGAAAAGATGGTGATTGAGCGCTACTCCAACGTGATGCACATCGTGTCCAACGTCACCGGCGAGTTAAAAGCCGGGCTGACTGCGATGGACGCATTGCGGGCGATTCTGCCGGCGGGCACCTTGTCGGGCGCGCCGAAGATCCGTGCGATGGAAATCATCGACGAGCTGGAACCGGTCAAGCGGGGTGTCTATGGCGGCGCCGTGGGGTATTTCGCCTGGAACGGCAACATGGACACCGCCATTGCGATTCGCACGGCGGTGATCAAGGACGGGGAGCTGCATGTGCAGGCCGGTGGCGGGATTGTCGCCGACTCGGTGCCGGCACTCGAATGGGAAGAAACCCTGAACAAGCGCCGCGCGATGTTCCGCGCCGTAGCGCTGGCTGAACAGACCCCCAATTCTTGAGGTTTCCCCCATGTTACTGATGATTGATAACTACGATTCCTTTACCTACAACGTTGTGCAGTACCTGGGGGAGCTGGGCGCCGAGGTCAAGGTGGTTCGCAATGACGAACTGACCGTGGCCGAAATCGCCGCCCTGAACCCGGAGCGCATCGTGGTTTCGCCGGGCCCCTGCACGCCGACCGAGGCGGGTATTTCCCTTGAAGCCATCAAGTACTTCGCCGGCAAGCTGCCGATCCTGGGCGTCTGCCTGGGTCACCAATCCATCGGCCAGGCCTTTGGTGGTGACGTGGTACGCGCGCGCCAGGTGATGCACGGCAAGACCAGCCCGGTATTCCATAAGGACCTGGGCGTATTCCAGGCGCTCAACAACCCGGTGACCGTAACCCGCTACCACTCGCTGGTGGTCAAGCGCGAAACCTTGCCGGAATGCCTGGAACTGACCGCCTGGACCCAACTGGAAGACGGCTCCGTCGACGAGATCATGGGCCTGCGTCACAAGACACTGAACATGGAAGGGGTGCAGTTTCACCCCGAATCGATCCTGACCGAGCAGGGCTACGAGCTGTTCGCCAACTTTCTCAAGCAGAGCGGCGGCACGCGCTAAGGACTTTCCATGGATATCAAGACTGCCCTGAGCCGTATCGTCGGCCATCTGAACCTGAGCACCGCTGAAATGAGCGATGTGATGCGCGAAATCATGACCGGTCAATGCACCGACGCGCAGATCGGCGCGTTCATGATGGCGATGCGCATGAAGAGCGAAAGCATCGACGAGATCGTCGGCGCCGTCTCGGTGATGCGTGAGCTGGCGGACAAGGTCGAGCTCAAGACTCTCGACGGCGTGGTCGACGTGGTCGGCACCGGCGGTGACGGTGCGAACATCTTCAACGTCTCGACGGCCTCTTCCTTTGTGGTCGCGGCGGCGGGTTGCACCGTGGCCAAGCACGGTAACCGTGCGGTATCCGGCAAGAGCGGCAGTGCCGACCTGCTGGAAGCGGCCGGCATCTACCTGAACCTGACACCGGTACAAGTGGCGCGCTGCATCGACAACGTCGGCATCGGCTTTATGTTTGCCCAGTCCCATCATGGTGCGATGAAGCACGCCGCCGGCCCGCGCAAAGACCTTGGCCTGCGTACCCTGTTCAACATGCTCGGCCCGCTTACGAATCCGGCCGGTGTGAAGCATCAGGTGGTGGGCGTGTTCAGCCAGGCGCTGTGCCGGCCATTGGCTGAAGTGCTGCAACGCATGGGCAGCAAGCATGTGCTGGTGGTGCATTCCAAAGACGGCCTGGACGAGTTCAGCCTGGCGGCGCCAACGTTTGTGGCTGAGCTGAAGAATGACCAGATCACCGAATACTGGGTCGAGCCGGAAGACCTCGGCATGAAGAGCCAGAGCCTGCACGGCCTGGCGGTGGAAAGCCCGGCGGCGTCGCTGGAACTGATTCGCGATGCCCTGGGGCGTCGCAAGACTGAGAACGGTCAAAAAGCTGCAGAAATGATTGTTCTGAATGCTGGCGCGGCACTTTACGCAGCCGATCATGCCTATAGTCTTAAGGAAGGTGTCGAATTGGCCCACGATGCACTGCACACCGGTCTGGCTCGTGAAAAGCTCGAAGAGCTGGGAGCATTCACCGCTGTATTCAAGATGGAGAATGAAGGATGAGTGTGCCGACCGTTCTGGAAAAAATCCTGGCCCGCAAGGCTGAAGAAGTTGCCGAACGCCGTGCCCGTGTGAGCCTGGCTGAATTGGAAGCCCAAGCGAAAGCCGCTGACGCACCGCGTGGATTTGCCAAGGCACTGATTGCACAGGCTAAGCTCAAGCAGCCGGCCGTGATTGCCGAGATCAAGAAAGCTTCGCCGAGCAAGGGCGTGATTCGCGAAAACTTTGTACCGGCGGAAATCGCTGTCAGTTACGAGAAGGGTGGGGCGACTTGCCTGTCGGTACTCACCGATATCGATTTTTTCCAGGGTTCCGACCTGTTCCTGCAGCAGGCCCGTGCGGCGTGCAAGTTGCCGGTGATCCGCAAGGATTTCATGGTCGATCCGTACCAGATCGTTGAAGCCCGTGCTTTGGGCGCCGATTGTGTGTTGTTGATCGTCTCCGCACTGGATGATGTGAAGATGGCTGAGCTGGCGGCCGTTGCCAAAAGTGTCGGCCTGGATGTGCTGGTGGAGGTGCACGACGGCGATGAACTGGAGCGCGCACTGAAAACCCTCGATACACCGTTGGTGGGGGTCAATAACCGTAACCTGCACACCTTCGAAGTCAGCCTGGAAAACACCCTCGACCTGCTGCCGCGTATTCCGCGCGACCGCCTGGTGATTACCGAAAGTGGCATCGTCAACCGTGCCGATGTGGAACTGATGGAAATCAGTGACGTTTATTCGTTCCTGGTGGGGGAGACCTTCATGCGCGCCGAGAACCCAGGGGCGGAACTGCAGCGTCTGTTCTTCCCGGAGCGTGGCGTGGCGGTCAGCGGTTCCACTCTCGATTGATTTGAAATGCGATCAAAATGTGGGGGGCTTGCCCCCGATGGCGGCGGTTCAGTTGGAGCATCCTTGACTGACACACCGCTATCGGGGGCAAGCCCCCTTCCACATTTGGGTTTGTGTTTATTCAGATAGGTAGGTGCCGATTGATCCAGCCAGTATCGATGCGTGTTGAAGCAGGCCTTGCCGCCGAGCAAGCCTTGTTGGCCGCCGTTTGCGCGGGTGAGCAGGTGTTTGGGTTGTTGTTCTGGCAGCCCAGCGATCAGGCATTGGTGATGCCACGCCGCTTGAGCCGATTGCCTGCTTTCGATGTCGCCAGCCGCGTGTCTGCGGATGCCGGCTGGCCGGTGCTCTTGCGCGAAACTGGCGGCGAACCAGTGCCGCAGTCCAGCGCTACGGTCAATATCGCCTTGGTCTACGCACCGCCGCGCAGTGAAGGTGATCACAATCGTATCGAAACTGGCTACTTGCGCTTGTGCCAACCCATCTGCGACTTGCTGATCGAGTTGGGCGGCGATGCCTCTGTCGGGGAAATCGAAGGTGCATTCTGCGACGGTCGTTACAACGTCAACCTCAACGGGCGCAAAATGGTCGGCACTGCCCAGCGCTGGCGGCAAAGCGGGGGCCGCCCGGTGGGGTTGGTGCACGGTGCGTTGTTGCTGGATAACGATCGCGAAGAACTGATCGCGGCGGTCAATCGGTTCAACGAAGCCTGCGGCTTGGAGCAGCGGGTTCGTGCCGACAGCCATATCGCGCTGCACGAAGCTTTCCCCGCGTCGGATGCAATCAGCCGGCTGGACACCTTGTACCGTCAGATGCTGGCCAGCTTCCTGCCGGGTTAACGGGTACCGAACACCACCATCGTCTTGCCTTTGACGTGCACCAGGTTGCGCTCTTCCAGATCCTTGAGCACGCGGCCGACCATCTCCCGTGAACAGCCGACAATGCGCCCGATTTCCTGGCGGGTGATCTTGATCTGCATGCCGTCGGGGTGAGTCATTGCATCGGGCTGCTTGCACAGTTCCAGCAGGCAACGGGCCACACGCCCGGTGACATCGAAGAACGCCAGGTCGCCGACTTTGCGGGTGGTATCCCGCAGGCGCTGAGCGATTTGACCGCTGAGGGCGTAGAGGATCTCGGGGTCCTGCTGGGCAAGTTCGCGAAACTTTGCGTAACTGATCTCGGCCACTTCGCACTCGACCTTGGTCCGCACCCAGGCGCTGCGCTCCTGCTCCTTCCCTGCTTGTTCAAACAGTCCCAGCTCGCCGAAAAAATCCCCTGTGTTCAGGTAGGCGATGATCATTTCGCGACCGTCTTCATCCTCGATCAGGATGGTGACTGACCCCTTGATAATGAAAAACAGGGTTTCGGAGCGCTCACCGGCGCAGATGATGTTGTGCTTGGCGGGATGACGCCGGCGCTGGCAGTGCATCAGCAACTTGTCGAGATTCTTGATCTTGGGTATGGGCGTAAGAGCAACCATGGTTGTATCCCGAAAGGCAGCGCGAGGTGGTTGGATTTGTTGTACTCAGCGGTATCGGCATTGATACACGTTGTATAAAGGGTGGCAATACGCCACTCATTTGGCGCCAGCTTAACAGACACATTCTGACTCGATTAGCGAATTTACCGAGTCAGCCCGGTTATTGATCGCTTTGATGAGAAGCGCGGTTGCGCCCGGGCCCTGTGCTAAGCTGGCGACCCTTTTTTAGCAGTGGAGTCTGGGCGATGAAGGCACGCATCCAATGGGCGGGCGAAGCCATGTTCCTCGGTGAATCGGGCAGCGGCCATGTGGTGGTCATGGATGGCCCGCCGGAAGCCGGTGGCCGTAACCTGGGCGTACGCCCGATGGAAATGCTCCTGCTTGGCGTGGGCGGTTGCAGCAATTTCGACGTGGTCAGCATCCTGAAAAAATCTCGCCAGGCCGTGGAAAGCTGCGAAGCCTTCCTGGAAGCCGAGCGCGCCACTGAAGATCCCAAGGTGTTTACCAAGATCCACATGCATTTCGTGGTGAAGGGCCGGGCGTTGAAAGAAGCTCAGGTTAAGCGGGCTATCGAGTTGTCGGCCGAGAAATACTGCTCGGCGTCAATCATGCTCGGCGCGGCGGGTGTGGCCATCACCCATGACTACGAGATCATCGAGTTGGGTTGACCGCCAATCGGCAAAAGAAAAGGGCGCTTCGATAGCGCCCTTTTTTGCAGCTGCAGGTTTCGTCAGATGCGGTAGGTGCTTTTGGTCATGACCTTGGCCAGCAGGCTCATGCCAAATCGCACTGGCGCCGGGAAGCGGAAACCGCCGGCATCCAATGCACTCTCGGCGTGGTGCGCTTCATCGATACGCATCTGCTCAAGAATTGCCCGGGACTTTTCGTCGTCGGCCGGCAATTGTTCCAGGTGTTCATCCAGGTGCTTGCACACTTGATGTTCAGTCGCGGCGACAAAACCGAGGCTGACCTTGTCGCTGATCAGGCCGGCAGCCGCGCCGATGCCGAATGACAATCCGTAAAATAGAGGATTGAGCACACTGGGATGGCTACCCAACTGACGGATACGTTGTTCACACCAGGCAAGATGGTCGATTTCTTCTTCGGCCGCGTGCTCCATGGCTGCACGTACCTGTGGCAGCTTGGCGGTCAGGGCCTGGCCCTGGTACAGCGCCTGGGCGCAGACTTCGCCGGTATGGTTGATGCGCATGAGGCCGGCCACATGACGGGTTTCGGTCTCGCTCATCTGCGCATCAGGCTGCACGATGGCGGGTGATGGACGGTAAGGTTGGCCGCTGAAGGGCAGCAACGTGCGCATGGCCGTGTCGGCTTGCAGCAACAGACGGTCTATCGGCGAGTAGTGACGTTGGGTAGTCATGCTGACCTCCGGGAGGAATCTCGGCGGCCAGTTTACCGCAAGAGAGAGGAACGCGTTTGCCCCGAGTCAAGGGCATGGGGTCGCAGCCTCGGACTGCGCCCCTTGTTGCGGGCTAGTTCAGCCCGGTGGCCAATTCATCTGGCGCTGACCCAGTACATGCATATGGATGTGGTAAACAGTCTGCCCGCCGTCTTCATTGCAGTTCATCACCACACGGAAACCTTTCTCACAGCCTTGCTCCACCGCCAAACGCTGGGCGGTGAACAGAATATGGCCGGCCAGGGCCTTATCGTCCTCGGTCAGGTCATTCAATGTGCGGATGGGCTTCTTCGGGATAACCAGAAAATGTACCGGCGCCTGTGGGGCAATATCGTGGAAGGCGAGGACTTGATCATCTTCGTAGATAATCTTCGCGGGTATTTCTCTGTTGATGATCTTGGTGAACAGAGTATCCACAGCTGTTTCTCCATTATGAAAGTGCAAGGTGAGTGTACTCAGGCGATCAGCGTGGGCAATAGGCCTTGTTGATGGCGCCGGCGATCTTGCGGGTCAGCCAGCGCGGGCTGAAACGCGGGCTGAAGGCCAGCCAGCGATTACGTCGTCCAGGAATGATGATGGCTTTGTTCTTTTCCAGTGCGCGCACGGTATAGAGCGCCACTTCTTCCGGGCTCATCAATTGCTCGCTGCGGTCGAGTTTGGCTGTGTCCATTTGCGCTGTACCGAAGAAGGCGGTGCGCGTAGGGCCGGGGCAAAGCACCGAGACCTTGATACCACAGGTCTTCAGTTCTTCGCGCAAGCCTTCGGAGAAGTGCAGTACATAGGCTTTGCTGGCGTAGTAGCTGCTCATCCAGGGACCGGGTTGGAACGCGGCGACCGAGGCGACGTTGAGAATCTGCCCGCCGCCGTGCAGCGCCATGCTATTGCCCAGGGCGTGACACATGCGGGTGAGGGCGAGGATGTTGACTTCGATGAGGTCCTGCTCGGTCATCCAGTCCTGGGCCAGGAATGGCCCGCTGGTGCCAATGCCGGCGCAGTTCACCAGTAAATCTATCTGCCGTTCGCCTTCTTCAAGCTCCAGCAGGAACCCGGACAAGCGCAATGGCTCGCCCAGGTCGCACGCTCGAAACAGCACTTCGACGCCGAAGCGCTGGGTCAATTCGATTGCAATGCTTTCCAACTGATCACGCTGGCGGGCCACCAGAATCAAGCTGCGGCCGCGACGTGCCAGGGCTTCGGCCAAAGCCAGGCCGATGCCGCTGGAGGCGCCGGTGATCAGAGCGTAACGGGTCATGCCTTTCTCCATCACAACGCCGCCGGGCCTGTGACGGAGGCATCACAGGCGGCGGGCGTTTTTTACTGTTCTGGAGAGTCTACAGGTTCGGCCGCTTCGTCAGCACTTTGCGCTTCGTCTTCCTCGACGGTGGCGCGTTGATCCGCGTCTTCGTCAGAGGTGATGGAGCTGCTTTCGTAGCTGCTATCCACATTGGCCTCGAGCTGATCCAGATAGCCGTTCATCCCCAGCGACACCACGATGATGAGCATCAGCGGAATGAATGCCAGCCACAGTGAGGCCAGGACCTTCACCGCGGTGGAGTTGCGCGGTGGCGGTGCGCCGTACTGGTTGGCACCGGTGTTACCTGGCACTACCAACAGCAGCAGCGGGAAAATACTGTTCACCAGCGGGACCAGGTTCAGCAGGTACAACCAGCCGGACCAGCCCAGATCGTGCAGACGCTGCACGCCGATCTGCACGCTCACGACCACAACCGCGACGAACAGCGCGAAGCCCAGCAGCGAGCCGAGGATGATGGCTATCGTCGGCGACGCGGTCGCTATGGCAAAGCCCACAGTACTGAGGATACCTGCTGCGACGAGCATGGCGACGGTCAGTACCAGCGTCCATGCCAGGTACCGCAGACGACCAATACGGCCATTGATGGTGAAGACCTTGAGGGTGGCGTATTCCGGCAGGCTTTCACCTACGGCAGCACGCGGTGGTGCGTACGGTGAAGCGACAGGGCGGGAGAGGTCCGCAGCGTCGGAATCTGTCTCGTGGGTTTCGGCGAGGCTGAAGGCCACGGGTTGTTCTGCTTCGATGCGGGCATCGACCCCGGCGTTTTTCAGCGCGGTGAGGTAGGTTTCGGCGTCGGGGCGCGACAGGTCGCGCTTCAGTGCAACCGGGCGGCCAGTGAAGAGTTTCTCGATGTCCTCGACTGTGCTCTTGAACAGTTCAGCCAGGTTCAGCTTGGCCGTGGTGCTTTCGACACCCGGGAGCAAGGCCCCATCAAACACAATCTTGAAACGGTTGTCGCTCATGCGGGCATCCTTGTCACTGAATCAGTGGGGGTAATGCAGGACTGCTCGATCGGCAGACCTTGCGGTTGGGTCAACGTGGCCAGCGCAACTGTGTCGCCCGCTCGCGCGCCTTGCGGTATTCGGCATCCAGGCGGGCAACGAGTTCATCGACGCTGGGTAAATCATTAATTTCACCGACACCTTGGCCGGCGGACCATACGGTCTTCCAGGCCTTGGCTTCGTCGCTCAGCGGCTTGAGCTTGGAACCGAAGTTTACTTCGCCTTTGCCTTGCAGGGCAGCGAGGTCGAAACCGGCATTCTCCAGGCTCTGGCGCATAAAGCTTGCTGGTACGCCGGAGACAGCGGGAGTGTGCACGATGTCGGCAGCGCGCGATGTGAGCAGCATCTCTTTATACGCATCCGGGGCGTGGCTTTCAGTGGTACCGATAAAACGTGTGCCGAAATAGGCCAGGTCTGCCCCCATCAACTGGGCGGCGAGTATCTCATGGCCGTGGTTAAGGCAGCCGGCCAGCAGCAGGGTCTTGTCGAAGAATTGGCGAATCTCTGCGATCAGCGAGAATGGGCTCCAGGTACCGGCATGGCCGCCGGCGCCTGCGGCCACGGCGATCAGGCCATCCACGCCGGCTTCGGCGGCTTTTTCGGCATGGCGCCGGGTAGTGACGTCATGAAATACCAGGCCGCCGTAGCTGTGCACGGCATCCACCAGTTCTTTCACCGCGCCCAGGCTGGTGATCACGATTGGCACCTTGTGCTCGACGCAGATCGCCAGGTCCGCCTGCAGACGAGGGTTGCTGTTGTGCACGATCAGGTTGACGGCGTAGGGCGCGGGATTGTCCAACTGCGCCAGGCCCGCTTCGATTTCCTCCAGCCAGGCCTTGAAGCCACTGCTCTCGCGCTGGTTGAGCGCCGGGAAACTCCCGACTACCCCATTGCGGCAGCAGGCCAGCACCAATTGCGGATTGGAAATCAGGAACATCGGCGCAGCCACCACGGGCAGGCGCAGACGTTGTTCAAGCAGAGCGGGCAGCGACATTGGAGGTACCCCGAGTAAGTGAAGTTAGAACGGTTTGACCACGACCAAAATTACGATAGCCAGCAATATCAGAACCGGGACTTCATTGAACCAGCGATAAAAGACATGGCTGCGGGTGTTTTCGCCACGGGCGAAACGTTTTACCTGCGCGCCGCACATGTGGTGGTAACCAATCAGGAACACTACCAGGGTCAACTTGGCGTGGATCCAGGCGCCCGATTGAAAGATGCCGGGGTTAAGGGCGATCAGCCAGATACCGAACACCAGGCTGGCCAGCATTGCCGGGCCCATGATGCCGCGGTACAGCTTGCGCTCCATGACGCTGAAGCGTTCCTTGCTGACGGTGTCCTCGCTTTGAGCGTGGTAGACGAACAGGCGCGGCAGGTAGAACAGCCCGGCAAACCAGCAGACGATGCTGACGATATGGAAGGCTTTGACCCATAGATAAAGCATTTTTAGTTATTCCCAGGTTCACGGTAGCGAAGATAGTAGTGGCTCATGCAGCCATACGTCACGCTGACGGTTGTCGCAGGACGATACGGCCCCTATTATCGACGGCTTTCCAGTGGGTTCGTTGAGGGCAGGTTTATGGTCAAGGTCGGTATCGTCGGCGGCACGGGTTACACCGGTGTCGAATTGCTGCGTCTGTTGGCTCAGCATCCGCAAGCTGAGGTGGTGGTCATTACCTCTCGATCCGAGGCCGGCCTGGCCGTGGCCGATATGTACCCGAACCTGCGAGGCCACTACGACGGCCTCGCGTTCAGCGTTCCGGACATCAACACCCTTGGCGCCTGCGATGTGGTGTTTTTTGCCACCCCGCATGGCGTTGCCCATGCGTTGGCTGGCGAACTGCTGGCGGCTGGCACCAAGGTCATCGACCTGTCGGCTGACTTCCGCCTGCAAGACGCCGACGAATGGGCCAAGTGGTACGGCCAGCCTCACGGTGCACCGGATCTGTTGGAAGAGGCGGTGTACGGCCTGCCGGAAGTCAATCGTGAGCAGATCAAGCAGGCGCGCCTGATCGCGGTGCCGGGTTGCTATCCGACGGCGACGCAGCTGGGCTTTCTGCCGTTGCTCGAAGCCGGGCTGGCGGATGCTTCGCGCCTTATCGCAGACTGCAAGTCGGGTGTCAGCGGCGCGGGCCGTGGTGCAGCGGTAGGTTCGCTTTACTCCGAGACGTCGGAAAGCATGAAGGCCTACGCAGTAAAAGGGCATCGCCACCTGCCGGAAATCCGCCAGGGGCTGCGTCGCGCCGCGGGCAAGGACGTGGGCCTGACCTTCGTGCCACACCTGACGCCGATGATTCGTGGCATTCATTCCACGTTGTATGCCACCGTGGTCGATCGTTCGGTAGATCTGCAGGCGTTGTTTGAAAAACGTTATGCCAACGAGCCGTTCGTCGATGTAATGCCTGCGGGCAGCCATCCGGAAACCCGTAGCGTGCGCGGCGCTAATGTGTGCAGGATTGCTGTGCACCGCCCGCAGGATGGTGATCTGGTGGTGGTGTTGTCGGTGATCGATAATCTCGTCAAGGGCGCGTCGGGCCAGGCTGTGCAGAATATGAACATCCTGTTTGGTCTGGACGAAAAACTCGGTCTGTCCCACGCCGGCATGTTGCCTTAAGAAGATTGGTAGAGTGTGCAAAAGGCCCGTTGATCGGGCCTTTTGTGTTTCTAATGGCGGCGATGCAGATTGATATACCGTAACAATAGTTGACCGCTTTTCTAGGAGAAGCGGATAATGCCCGTCATTACGCATATGGCGGCGCTACGCCGGGAGATTATCAGCATGAGCGTTGAATCCTTCACCCCCACGGCTTTGCAATTCACCCACGGTGCTGCGCACAAGGTGAAGAGCCTGGTCGATGAAGAGGGTAATGATCGTTTGAAGCTGCGCGTATTCGTTACGGGCGGCGGTTGTTCAGGGTTTCAGTACGGTTTCACCTTTGATGAAGATGTGGCCGACGATGACACCATCGTTGAGCGCGAGGGCGTAAGCCTGGTCGTGGACCCGATGAGCTTCCAATACTTGGCAGGCGCCGAGGTGGATTACCAGGAAGGTCTGGAGGGTTCGCGTTTTGTCATCAAGAACCCTAACGCTACCACCACCTGTGGTTGCGGCTCTTCGTTCTCGATCTGATCGACAGCCTGATCCTCAACGAATAAAAAACGCCGCTTGGCTTTGATCGGCCAAGCGGCGTTTTGCTGTCTGCGATTCTGGCGAGGTGGTCGTCAGGCGGGATAGATCGCGCCAAGTACCCTCTGCCCGCGTGCGCCGGTGACACTGGGCCGGTTGGCGGTAATGCCTTCGAGGCAGCAGTGAGCCAGCCAGGCGAAGGCCATGGCTTCGACCCAGTCCGGGTCTACGCCGTGGGTGGTGGTGCTGCTGACTTGAGTGGACGGCAACAACGCTGCCAGACGGTTCATCATTGTGGTGTTATGGGCGCCGCCGCCACAGACGAGTAGCGTTTCTGTCTGGGGTTGTGCGGTTTGCAGAGCCTCGACGATGGTCAGTGCGGTCAGTTCCAACAGGCTGGCCTGTACGTCCTGAGGGGCAAAGGCGGGCAGGCGGCTAAGGTGCTGGTGCAGCCAACCGAGGTTGAACACTTCACGGCCGGTGCTTTTCGGGCCTTTGGTCAGGAAGAATGGATCGCTGAGTAGTGCCGCGAGTAGTTGAGGCTCGACCTTGCCACTACCCGCCCACTGCCCGTCACGGTCAAAGTGTTCGCCGCGCTGCTGTTGAATCCAGGCGTCCAGCAGCACATTGCCTGGGCCGCAGTCGAAGCCAGCTACGGGCTTGCCGGTTTCGATCAGGCTAAGATTGCTGAAGCCCCCAATATTCAACACCGCACGGTTGCCGGTGCTTTCGCCAAACAACGCTTCATGAAATGCGGGCACCAGAGGCGCGCCCTGGCCGCCAGCGGCAACATCGCGGCTGCGGAAGTCGCTGATTACGGTGATGCCCGTCAGCTCCGCAAGCAATGCCGGGTTGCCGATCTGCACGGTAAACCCGCGGGCGGGTTCATGACGGATGGTCTGGCCATGGCTGCCGATCGCACGTATGTCTCGAGGCTTGAGGTTTTGCTGGTCGAGCAACGTGTGGATGCCGTGGGCGGCGAGGGTGACCCAGTGCTGCTGGGCAATCGCTGAGCGGGCAATCTCATCCGGGCCGCTGGCGCACAGGCTTAACAGCTCTGCGCGCAGGGTGTCCGGCATGGGTGTGTAGTGGGTGGCGATCAAATTGACCGCCGAGTCCTGTTCGATCAGGGCGATATCCAGGCCATCGAGACTGGTCCCGGACATCACGCCTATATAGAGCGGCATACCTTAACGCTTCGCCGAAGCAAGCAGGGTGGAGCGCTCCTGGTCCATGCGCGCCATCAGCGGCTGGCTCTGTTGCATAAAGCGCGCGCGCTCGGCCTTGGCTATCGGGTCGGCCATCGGCAGCTTCTGGCCCAATGGGTCAACGTGCACACCATTGACCTGGAATTCATAGTGCAGGTGCGGGCCGGTGGACAGGCCAGTGGTGCCGATATAACCGATCACCTGGCCCTGCTTCACGTTGCCGCCAGTTTTCACGCCCTTGGCGAAACCTTGCATATGGCCGTACAGGGTGCGGTAGGTGTTGCCGTGCTGGATGATCACCGTGTTGCCGTAGCCACCGCGTCGCCCTGCGAGCAGGACCTTGCCGTCGCCGGCCGCCTTGATAGGCGTGCCGCGTGGGGCGGCATAGTCGACGCCTTTATGGGCGCGGATTTTGTTCAGAATTGGATGCTTGCGACCCATGGAGAAACGCGAGCTAATACGAGCGAAATCCACCGGGGTGCGGATGAAGGCCTTGCGCATGCTGTTGCCGTCGGCGGTGTAGTAGCTGCTGTTGCCTTGCTTGTTGGTGTAGCGGACGGCAGTGTAGGTCTTGCCGCGGTTGGTGAAGCGTGCGGAGAGAATGTTGCCGGTGCCGACCACTTTGCCGTTGGCGACTTTCTGCTCGTAGATCACGTCGAACTCATCGCCCTGGCGGATGTCCTGGGCGAAGTCGATGTCGTAACCAAACACACTGGCCATGTCCATAGTCATGCTATGGGACAAGCCGGCGCGCGCGGCAGATTGTGACAGTGAGCTGTTGATCACGCCGTGAGCGTAGGCGGAACGCATGACTGGCTTGGTGGTGATGCGGTTGAAGGCAAAGCCTTTGGCGCCCTTGGTCAGGGAGATGCTTTCGAGATCGCTGAGCTTAGTGTGCAGGTTGTTCAACTGACCGTCTGGTGTCAGTTCGAACTCAAGTTTCTGGCCGTGTTTGAGTTGGATGAATTGCTTGGCCTGTTTATCGCTGGCCAGCACGTCGTTAACGGTGGCTGCGGGAAGGCCTACCTTCTCGAACAGGGTAGAAAGCGTATCGCCTTTCGCCACGATCACTTCGCGGTGTTGAGGGTTCTTGGCGGTTTCTGCTACGAGCTTTTGCTGCTCTTGAGCGGCTTGCTGGGTATCTTCCGGCGTGTTTTCGATCTGGGCAAACGGCGATTCAGTTGGAGCATTTGTGGCTTGTTGTGCGTCGGAAGCGTCTTGATCTTGTGTCAGTTGTTCAACCGGACTCTCCAAGTCAAGGCTCAGGGATGTTCGTTTGGCTTCTACGTCACTGGAAGGGAATACCAGGAGTGCCAGGCTGAGAAGGGCGGCGATACCACTTGCAGCGAGCAGGTGGGTCTTCGGGTAAAGCGGCGGCGCTTTAGACGGTTCAGTGGTCATAGGTAATTTTGACTTTGAAGATGAAATGGAAAAGATGAATGACATGATGAAGATGAAATAACTGTATAAAATATAACCAAATCATCTGTGACGCAAGCTCGCGAACGCTGGGCTTGCTGAACGGTGTCCGTGCGCAGGGCAAAACTTGTAATTAGTCCCTGATCTTGTATGGTTGGTTCCCTTTTGAATCTGAGCCTTGCGGGTCTGTTATGAAGTCGGTTGAAGAGCAGCTAGCGCTGATAAAACGTGGTGCGGAAGAACTGTTGGTCGAGGCCGAGCTGATCGAAAAGCTCAAGCGTGGCCAACCCCTGCGTATTAAGGCTGGTTTCGATCCGACCGCGCCGGACCTGCACCTGGGGCATACCGTGCTTATTAATAAGCTGCGTCAGTTCCAGGAGCTGGGGCATCAGGTGGTCTTCCTTATCGGTGATTTCACCGGGATGATCGGCGATCCGAGCGGTAAGAGTGCTACGCGCCCGCCGCTGACCCGTGAGCAGGTTCTGGATAATGCCGAGACCTATAAGACCCAGGTATTCAAGATTCTTGATCCGGCCAAGACCGAGGTGGCGTTTAACTCCACCTGGATGGATCAGATGGGGCCGGCGGACTTCATTCGCCTCACTTCCCAGTACACCGTGGCGCGCATGCTTGAGCGTGATGACTTCGACAAGCGCTATTCAACCAATCAACCGATCGCGATTCATGAGTTCCTGTATCCGCTGGTTCAGGGTTATGACTCGGTAGCGCTGCGCGCGGATGTTGAGTTGGGTGGTACCGACCAGAAATTCAACCTGCTGATGGGGCGTGAGTTGCAGCGTGCTTATGGTCAGGAAGCTCAATGCATCCTGACCATGCCGTTGTTGGAAGGATTGGATGGTGTCAAGAAGATGTCCAAGTCCCTGGGCAACTATGTCGGCATTCAGGAAGCTCCGGGTGTGATGTACGGCAAGCTGGTCTCTATCCCGGATGCCCTGATGTGGCGCTACTTCGAGCTGTTGAGCTTTCGCTCGATGGATGAGATCAGCGCGCTGCGTGCGGATGTGGAGGCGGGCGCCAATCCGCGGGACGTGAAGATCAAACTGGCGGAAGAGATCGTGGCGCGTTTCCATGGTGAAGAGGCTGCGGCCAGTGCTCACCGTGCGGCGGGTAACCGCATGAAGGATGGCGAGCTGCCGGATGATCTTCCCGAGATTGAATTGACTGCTGCTGAAGTCATGCCGATTGCTGCTGTCCTTAATAAGGCGGGCCTAGTGAAGAACTCGGCGGTTGCGCGTGACCTTCTGGGGTCTGGCGGTGTGCGTATAGATGGTGAAGTGGTGGATCGCACCTTTATGTACGAGCTGGGTGCTACCCACGTTTGTCAGGCAGGGAAGAAGGCATTTGCGCGTATTACGCTCAAATCCGAATAAACCTGAAATTAAGTGTTGACGGCGAATTGTATCTGTCTATAATTCGCCCCACTTCCGGCGCAGTCGAAACGTAAAACTCCTTGGTAAACAAAGAGTTATGCAGGATTAGACGGCGAATTGCTTCAGTTCATCGAAGCCCAGAAGGCGTTGATAGGGTCGTGCTGTTTGGCGCTATTAACGATTCGATCTTCTCGGTCGAAAGCGGAGAAAAAGAGGTGTTGACAGCAGCGTGTAACGCTGTAGAATTCGCCTCCCGCTGACGAGAGATCGGAAGCGCAAGTGGTTGAAGTTGTTGAAGAAATCTTCGAAAGCTTCTGAAAATAATCACTTGACAGTAAATGAGGCTGCTGTAGAATGCGCGCCTCGGTTGAGACGAAAGCTCTTAACCAACCGCTCTTTAACAACTGAATCAAGCAATTCGTGTGGGTGCTTGTGGAGTCAGACTGATAGTCAACAAGATTAT
>NZ_JAAUVM010000013.1:0-158642 GCF_012030485.1 Pseudomonas sp. B14(2022) | reverse complement strand
GACACGTAGATAAACAGCAGCGGCTCATCGCTGAGCACCAGCAAACCGTTGGCAATGGTGTCTTTGCCGAGCTTCAACAGTTCATCGAGTTCGGCCTGGGAGATGTAGGCCAACAGCTTTTCGCTGTTGGCTTTGAGGTCCGCCAGCAAGTCATACAGCTGCGTAACGTTGTCCCACAGGTTGTAGAACGCCTTGGCAATCCCGGTGGAAAAGGCCAAGCCCTGCATCGCGCTGCGCTCGAAGCGCGTGGCGTTGGCGAAGTCGTCCCATTCGGGCTGGAAGGTCTTGGTCCATTCGTCACGCAGGCGACCTTCCAACCCCGCGATCACCGACTGATAAGACGCATACAGCGCCTTGACGTGATCCGTGGAAACGTTGGGGTAGAAACTGATTCGGTACGGCTGGTTGCGATCACACTCGGTGATTTCGAGGATGCCGCTGGGACCGATGGTTCGATGGAGTGGTGCGCCGAGCGGGCTGCCGTCCTGGGCAATGGCTTGCAGCATCACCGGCGTATTGCCGATCGGCACAAACCGAGTGCTTTCGAACATATGCACCAGAGTCAACGATCCCTGGGTATCGCACCTGGCGACCGTTTTACTTGGGGCGTTGGAAGAGACCGGCGCCACCAGCGCCACCTCTTCCCCAACGTTGAACACCTGCTCCATTTCCAGTGCCGAAACGCTCCAGAAGCTCTCGGCCCACTCATCAAAGGTATTCAGGCAAGCGCGAAAGTCACGAAAGACGCGCTCAACGTCCGGCGCCTTGGCATCCATGGGGGCCAGGACAAAACTGGCAATGACGGGGATCAAGGGGCAGCCCCGACAACCAGGGCATTAACGGATAGGTACATCGGCGGTCCCTCGCACTGAATGATCAGGCGAGAGACTTTGGCGAGGTTCGTCAGGTAAAGAAGTCGGCGCTATTCGCCAGGACGGCTAGGAGGGTTCGCCAAAACTTCGGGTAAACGGGGAGTCGATCGTAGGAGTCGGATTACAGGTGGAGAAGTCCTACAGCTTCAGTTGCCCAATCGCTTTGCTTAACTCCCCAGCTAACGTCGCCAGCTCATTGCTGGTGGTCGCCGAATCAACCGTCTGTTGCACGGTGTTCTCGGTCACATCACGAATGCTCACCACCGCGCGGTTCATCTCTTCGGCCACGTGGCTTTGCTGTTCGGCGGCGACGGCGATCTGGGTGTTGCTTTCACGCATCTGCGCCACTGCACCGGTGATTTCGGCCAGTGCTGCGCCGGCTTCCAGGGCTTGTTGTACGCAGTCGTCGGCCTTGAACGAGCTTTCCTGCATGAAGTCCACCGCGTCACGGGTACCGGCTTGCAGCGCTGAGACCATGCGGGTGATTTCGTCGGTGGAACTTTGCACGCGCTTGGCCAGGTTGCGCACTTCGTCGGCGACCACGGCAAACCCACGGCCCATTTCCCCGGCGCGGGCGGCTTCGATGGCAGCGTTGAGGGCGAGCAGGTTGGTCTGTTCGGCGATGCTGTGGATCACACTCACCACGCTGTTGATTTTCTGGCTGTCCTCGGCCAGTTTCTGGATCATTTCGGCAGTCTGTTGCACGCCGGAAGACAGGCCGGCGATTGAATGTTGTACGCGGGTGACCACTTCCTGACCGCTGCCGGCGAGGGTGTCGGCGGTCTGGGACAAGTCGCGGGTGGCGCCGGCATGTTGGGCGATATGGTAAACGGTGGCGGTCATTTCGTTGATGGCGGTGGCGGCCTGGTCGGTCTCGCTTTGCTGGCCAAGCATGCCGTGTTGTACCTCGTTCATGCTGCTGGCCAATCGAGCGGCACCATCGTCCAGTAGCTTGGCGGTGCGCGCCACGGTGCTGACCACACGCTGATAGCCCGCCTGCATGGCATTGAAGGCGCTGGCCATCTGGCCGACTTCATCCTTGCACGCCAATGGCACGCGGGCCGACAGATCGCCGGTTTTCTCCACGTGCAGCATCACGTCCTTGAGGGTGTTGAGTTGGCTGAGCAGGAAGCGGATCAGCAGTTGCGACGCGCAGAGCATTGCCAGCATCAGGATCAGCACCGCCACGGCATAGTTGGCGAAGCGTTCACTGAATACCTGGCTCAGGCTGGGTGCGTGGGCGAGCACGGCAATGTATTGCCCATCAGGGCGGGCGATCACTTCAGCGCCCATCAGTATGTTTTCGCCAAACAGCGGCATGTGGTTGAGTTCGACCCAACCCGTGGTGCTGCTCAGGGCTGACAGATCCTGATCGGCAAGCTGTGGGACTTGGCCGCGGGCAAACGTCAGCCACTGCTCGCTCTTGGGCAGGGCCTTGTCGGCCGGCCATGCACCGAGCAATTGCGCCTGGGCCTGTGCCGAGGCCTGGGACGCATAGCTGCGCGATTGCTGCTCGAGGTGCACGGCGTACAGCACCAGGAGCAGGGTAGTCATAAAGGCGACCGCGTTGACGGCCCAGAATTTGTATTTCAGCGAGATATTGCTAAGCCAGGCACCCATGGAAGGTTTTCTCTGATAGCGGAAACAGCATTGGCAAGGTGCCACTATTGTGCTGCTACTCAGAAAAGCGGTTTTGACATGGGTCAATGCGCCGCATCAATCCACTGCAGGCAGCCCAAAAAACGCACGGGCACAGGCGGTGCTGTGCAGAGCCAGGTCCTCCACCGTTTCGTTGCGGTGCAGGGCGACCTCGCGCAGTACTTCCGGCAGGTAGGCGGGTTCGTTACGGCCGTTTTTCGGCTTTGGACGCAGGGTGCGCGGCAGCAGGTAGGGCGCATCGCTCTCCAGCATCAGACGACCGCGGGGAATTTCCCTGACCAACGGGTGCAGGTGCGTCCCACGACGTTCATCACAGATCCAGCCGGTAATGCCGATGTGCAAATCGAGATCGAGGTAGCTGAACAGTGCTTGTTGTTCGCCGGTGAAGCAATGCACCACGGCGGCGCTCAGATGGTCGCGGTAGTCCTTGAGGATCTCCAGCAAGCGTTGGTTGGCGTCGCGCTCGTGGAGAAACACCGGCAGTTTGAGGTCAACCGCCAGAGCCAAGTGCTCTTCCAGAACTTTTTCCTGTTGCGGACGGGGTGAGAAATCCCGGTTGAAATCCAGGCCGCATTCGCCCACCGCACGTACGCGGCTATCGCTGAGTAAACCGCGCAGGCGCCTGGCGCTATCGCCGTTCCAATCGCTGGCGGAGTGGGGGTGGATGCCGGCAGTGCTGAACAGGCGTTGGCCGCTGTCATCGAGGTTGACGCACAGTTCCAAGGCCTGTTCGCTGCCGTCGACGCTGGTGCCGGTGAGCACCAATTGTTGGACCCCGGCGGCATAGGCGCGGTCGAGAACAGCCTGGTGCTTCTCGTCGAAACTGGGGTTGGTCAGGTTGACGCCGATATCAATGAGTTGCATGGTGCTATCTCCGCCTGCGGCCGGAAAGCATATCAGAGCTGTAGATTTATAAGAAAAACTAAGAACTACAACGAGTTATAGCTGTCTTTGAACGTCGCAAGTGACATCGTGGTTGGCTGAACGCCTCGCACTGTGCCACCGTTGCGCGTCTTGCCAGCGCTTAAAGCGCTCTGTTTCTGACCCCCAATACCTCGTTTTTCGCGAGGGTGTTGGCCAGTATTCTTTCCGGAGAGCGGATGATCCGACCCTCGGCGTTGCTTATGTTGTGCCTGACGCTGCTGCTGCCCATGGCGGCGGTCGCGCGTCTGGATGGGCCGCTGGAAGTGACCAAGCCCGGCAAAGTGCGCGACCTGGCGCAGATTCGCTCGAGTCGCACCCTGCGTGTATTGGTCAACCAGAGCCGTAACAGTTCCGGCGAGGTTCAGGGGCAGGCCATCGGTGTCGAATACCATCGCCTGCGTGCCTTCGAGCAATACCTCAATGGCCACGCCCGTGATGGCCAGGAAATCAACCTCAAGATCATTCCCAAGGCCAAGGATCAACTGCTCGGCGCACTGGCCCGTGGCGAAGGTGACCTGGTGGCCCCCGGTGAATTGCTGGATGTGAAGGCCGCGCACAAGATCAGCACCAGCGATCCGATCGCCAGCGGTGTGCCGTTATGGCTGGTGGGGGTGAAGGGTGAGCGGCGGTTTACCAAGCTGGAGCAGCTGTCCGGGCGTACCCTGGCGCTGACCACCGGCAGTGCGGCGGCGGATGCCATCAGCCAGGTCAACCAGAAGCTGGCCTTGCACAAACAGCCGCCGGTAAAAGTGGAATGGGTGGACCCGACCCTGGCGGTGGAGGATGTGCTGGAGATGGTCCAGGCGGGTATTTTTCACCTGACTATCGTCGAGAAGCCGATTGCCGAACGCTGGTCGAAGATCCTGCCCAAGTTGCGCTTCGACAAGCAGGTGGCAATCAGTGGACCGGGCGACGAGTACTGGTTTGTGCGCCAGGATGCCTCGATGCTGCGTGCCAGTATTGACCGATTTCTCAAGACCTATCGCACGCCGTCCGACCAGGACGTGGCATTCCAGCGCATCTATCGGCGCCTCTACCAGGTGCGCAACCCGCTGGCCCGCGTCGACCGCCAGCGCCTGGAAAAACTGCGCCCGGTATTGCAAAAGCACGCCCGTGAGCAAGGCATGGACTGGCTGAACCTCGCGGCGCTGGCGTTCAAGGAGTCGGCTTTCGACCCGGGTGCGCGCAACAGCGGCGGCCCTACCGGCCTGATGCAGATCACCCCTTCGGCGGCGCAGCGGGTGGGCGTCAACAACATCGAAAGTCTCGACAGTAATGTGCAGGCGGGCGCGCGTTACCTGGCGCTGATCCGCCGAAAGTTCTTTGCCAGCCCCAAGCTCAACGAGCGCGAGCGCATGGCCTTCGTATTGGCCGCGTATAACATGGGACCGGAGCGGGTGCAGGGCATGCGCACCGAGGCCAGGCGCCGGGGACTGAACCCCAATCAATGGTTCTTCCAGGTGGAACGCATCGCCATGGAGCAGGTGGGGATGGGGGGCGTCAGCTATGTTAATAGCGTCAACAAGTACTACTTGGCGTTTGATCGGGAGCGAGAGTCTCTGGAACCGCCGGCGCCGAAAATCGCCTCACGGAAATAATCGATTTTTTCGATGTTAATCAGGCAGTTTTTCCGCTTTTATCATTGTTTAAACTGATTAATATAGCGGCCAACCAACCCCTATTTCGAAAAGGATTCACCCCATGAGCCCAATGATCAAAAGCGTACTGTCCACTCGTGCCGGCTACGGCCTGACCATCCTGCGCATCGTAGTCGGCATCATCTTCGCCGCCCATGGTTCGCAAAAACTCTTCGGTTGGTTTGGCGGCTATGGCCTGGCGGGCACCGCCCAGTGGATGGAAAGCATTGGCCTGGCACCGGGAACCCTGATGGCGCTGCTGTCGGGCGGAACCGAGTTCTTTGCCGGCCTGGCGCTGATTATCGGTTTGCTGGTACGCCCGGCGGCATTGGGCCTGACCATTTTGTCGCTGGTAGCGATCTTCTCGGTGCATATCCATAACGGCTTGTTCATGGCCAACAACGGTTATGAGTTCGCACTTGCCCTGTTGGGCGGCGCCCTGGCGGTGCTGCTGGAAGGTGCTGGCAAACTGTCTGCCGACCGCGCCATCGCCAACTGACACCTGCGCAAAACTCTGAAAAGGCCCACCACCGTGTGGGCCTTTTCGTTGCTCGGGATTCTTGACACCGCCCCACCGGCTTCTCTAGGATGCTGCCCATGCGCCGATTTAAACAGCTAATTGCGGGGCGCCACTGGGTCTCGATAGAACCCGACAGAAGCCTGTTTTCCCCTGAGGAGGCAACTTCGAAATACCGCTAAAGCGCTGGTTCGGTGTTGCCTCTCACCTGCCCGCAGACTTTTGAGGCAGAGACACGACACGATGAATGCACTACGCCCCCTGATACGCCTGGCCCCGATCACCGCGGACCTCACCCAACGCAATCCAAAAATCCTCTTGGGCGGCAAGCATCAGCCTACGCTCTTACGTTATCTGGACGGGTGGCCACGTCGCAGCGGGCGGCCATCGGCATTCTTGATTCAGTTTGTGGAAGATGGCGATTCTCTTGCTCGTTTTGCGAATAACAGCTTTGATCTAGCGGTTATCCAGGCCCCCAGCGCGAGCAACGCACAGGAAGTCATCCGACAATTGACCCGCATTGCCCGGCAGGGGCTGATTGCCAGGCGTTGAACGGTCAGTAGAGCGCGACTCCTGCTTGTAATCGACGCCGTCGATTGCAGAGAAAAACCACCCAGGCGACCAGGCATAGCATCAGTGGTATCGCCAAGGTCACGACCATTTTTATGACGAACTCCAGGCGATGTACCTGCGCGTATGCCTCGGCCCTCAAGGCATGTAATTCCATTGGTAAGCGCAGGCGTTCCTTGTTGAGTGCAACCAATTGGGTGGTGGTGTCTACGGTCTGGGAGCCGAGTGGGACCTCCGTTGGGCGCAGCATTTGCCATTCATGTTCTGTTCGTAGCAGGCGCTGTTCCAACTCAGTCGCCTTCTGCGCGTAGGCGTGCACGGCGCTGTCGCGCATCTGGTCCAGCCTGTTCGGCGATCTTTGCGCCAGCGCGCGCGGGCGAATATTGGTCAGTACATCGCCAGCGGACAAGTTATCCAGTGTATTCAAGATAAACAGTGCGTTGCTGTCGGGCGCTGAGTTGTTGATTTGATCCGTGAGCAAATCAGTGTCGGCGACTACCACCACATGGATCTGCGCCGCTTTTTGCACACCTGCCGGCTGTCCTTCAATGCCATCGGGAAATGCTGAATAGGCCGGCCCCTCTATACGGGCTGCAATCACGTGGCGTTGCGCTTGGCTGGACGCCTCATCGGCCGTTGAATCGAACTCGGTTGCTGAGGCGAGCCGGTTGGTTTCCCGCAACTCGGATTGCCCGGAGCTGTGCAGAAGAGGGGTCAGGGTCGTGCGAGCTTTCTGGCGGCGAAAGAGCGCGCCGCTGCTCGATACCGTCACGGTATTCAATTTCCAGGTGCTCGGATCGTCTGTGTTCATCGCCTGTCGGGGCAGGGTCAACCGGCCCGGATGCTGCACTGTGAGCTTCCCGTTCACAGGGGGCTGCGACGCTGCGTAGCGGAGGTCGAGCAGAAATTTGTCCGCTGGCATTTGTATCCCCCAAGCGGCAAGCAAATCAGCCAGTCGGGTGTTGGCGGATGTGATGGTCGAGCTTTGCTCGCTCAGGGGATCGATAAATGCCATTAATTTACCGCCCTTCAATACAAATTGTTCAATCTGATACAACGCTTGTTCAGGCAGCGCCTGTGGATGCACGACCATGAGCGTCTTGACCTGTTCCGGCACGCGCTCGGTGGTCGCTCCCAGATTGACCAGATTAAAATGTCGCTGCAGTTCCTTCAGCAATCGGCCAGAGGATTCTCCCACCGCCAACCCTGACAGCAGCCCAATAACGGGGCGCTCCGGATGCTGCAACTTGTAGATCAAATGACTGATTTCATATTCGAGCAATGACTCCCGGTCCAAGCTGAACGATTCGACGCGTTGCGCCCCGTGGCCGGCTCGTGTGCCGATCAGGCCCAGGAACCCCGCATTGTCGTCGAGACCGAACAGCCTGGCTTTGTAGGCATCTTCTGAAAACGGTACGGGATCAATAAGGTGCAGGTTGATCATGCCCTTCGCTGCGTTTTCGTACTCGATCAACCGGTCTTCGATGCGCTTGCCATAGCGTTTCAAGGCGTAGCTTCGTTTAGGGTCGTCATGGGTATTGAAATAATACAAATCCAGAGGGTTTTCCAATGACGCGAGTAACTGTCGTACTTGAGGAGATAGGGTATGGGTTTTTCCTTGTGAGAAGTCCCATCGGATATTCGGCAGCTTTCCTACCCAGACTAAGTTAAACGCCAGGAATAGTAACAGGATGACAGTGAGTGTCATGCCGGTGCGCAGAGTAGGTCGCATGGAGGGCTTTCCTTCTCAGCTGTGTTTATAGTTGAGCGTTACGGTCGTCGCTGCGAGAAACGCTAAGATCATGCTGATGAAGTAAAGCGTGTCACGAAGTGTGAACTTTCCATTGTCGATAGCGCTGTATCTCGAAAAAGGGCTGAGGGAGACCAAGCTGTCCACCGCCCAGATTGGCGCTTGATGTTCAAGTGCATCGAGTAAATAAGAGAGCGCACTGACGATAAGCATCAAGCCCACTGTCAGTAGGAAAAGGGCAGTGCGCTGACGCACCAGTGTGAAGATAAAACAACCGACTGCTAGATAACTGCCAGCCAGCAGCCAGCTTGATATAAATTGCGAAGCAATAACAGTGTTGTCCGCCACGCCCAGGTAGTTGGCGATGATCACGAGAGGGAAGGTCAACATGAGGGCTGTGCCCGCCACGACCCAGGCTGCTAAGAATTTGCCAATAACCCATTCAAACGTGGTGATGGGTAGTGTTTTCATCAGGTCGAGAAAACCGGCATTGGACTCGTCCGACCAGAGTTGTGCCGCCAGTACAGGAATCAATAACAAATAGAGCCAGGGGTGTAGCTGGAAGAAAACCTGCAAGTGACTGCTGTCCTGTTCTGGCCAGGAGCTCATGTGCAACCCCAATGCCACGGACAGTACTGAAAAAATGGCAATGCTCAGATAAGTGCCGGGTGTACCGGCAAAGTGGGCGAGCTGACGCTTGAAAATGACGGGCAGCAGTTTCAAAGGGGGGCCTCTCGGCTCAGAGCGTGAACTACGTCGCTGAGGCGACCAGGCTCCAGGCTCAGTGAGTTGATTTTCCAGCGACGATTGGCAATGAGCGTATTGATATGGGGGTAGATGGTGTGCCCCGGCATGGGCAGGACGGTCACGGTGCCGGGTGCATGCCGATGTTCTTCGATGCCCGCGACCCCTGGCAGTACGGCGAGAGCCAGCAGGTCCAAGGGGGCATCTGCGGTGAGGGTAACCGCCTGGAAATGGCGAGAGTCGCGTTGCAAATCCGGCATAGGGGCATCGGCCACCAGACGATCGCCTGCGATAACCAGTGCGCGCGTACAGAGTTCGGACAATTCATCGCAGTGTCGGGACGCGATGATCACTGTCATTTCTTGCATCAATGACTGGATGAGGCTCCTGAATGTGTGTTTCTGATCAGGTGCCAGCCCCTCGGTCGGTTCATCCAGTAATAGCAAGGCCGGGGTGTGCAGGATGGCCTGGGCAATGGCGACTTTGCGCCTTAAACCCATGGAGAGAGCCTCGAGGGGCGCATTGAGCACCGGCAACAACTCCAATCGTGTCGCGGCATATTCCACCTGCGCGCGTTTTTCGGTGCCGCGCAGTCCGCGAATGGCTGCGATGTAGTCAAGGAACTCTTTAACCGACATCGTAGGATGACTGACGCACCTATGAAGTTGGTAGCCGATGAGTTTTTTTGCTTTAAATGGATGGGTTTTAGTATTGAAACCGTGGATGTTTATATACCCGCTGGAAGGAGTGGTCGAGCCCGATATTACATCGAGAAGCGCCGTTTTAACTGTAGGATTTTCTCCGAATAACCCCAGGCATTCCTGTTTGTTTGCGCTGAATGAAAAATCGCTGATTATTTTTTTATTATTAAAATATTTTGTCAGGTTGATTATTTCGATCATTTAGCGTGGTGTGGTCGTAGAAGGGGAGAGTTTGAAAAGAGTACGGGCAATAGCTGTTTTTGGGAACGCCGCTCAGCATTAATCGGAAAAATCCTACGTGCGCGCCAGGCAGGTCGCTGAAACAATTGTTTTGTGTTTTTAACCTTTAATTATTGAGTGAATGTCTGAAGGTTATAGAGACTTTTCGAATTTTGTAATGAGGCCCGATTACCATGATGCTTCTACGTACCCTTGTTCTTGAACGCGACGGTCAGGATGCTCCGGTCAACGGTGCATTGCTCTGTGGGTTTGCTGTAGGTCAGATTGCCTCCAACTTCCTTGTTTATAGCTTGGATGAAGAGGTTGAGCCGGCGAGTTCCAGGGTTTATGTCGCAGCCTTGCGCAAAAAGCTTGATCGGTATTTTCTGAGCGGTGTTGAGTCCAAGGAAGACCTGCATGTGGCCATGCATGTCTTCAAGCAAATTCTCACATCGGTGGCGGCAGGCACCAAGGCGGGTGTCACCGAAACTCAGGTTCCTTATCATTTTATCGATTTGAAAGGCTGCAAGCTGCCGCCTGCGAGGCCCGAAGAACATCACTCGGTGATCATAAAGAAGGCATTGGTGATGAAAGTGATCACCCTGGGAATGTCTGCGCCGGTGATGCCGGCAATCGAAAGTGCTTCATTGATTGTGCCTTCCATTCGTTTCTCGTCGAAAATGAGTTCACCTGTCAGGGGGGCGAATCCAGCCGAGCCTGTACATGAACCTGTTGTAGAAGAACCCCGACAGATGTCAGTCGACGCGCCTGCGGCCATTGTTCCGGATACACCTGTTGTCCTGAATGAGCCAAGCCCCCCGGCTCAGCCGCAGCTTCCGGCACCCGCGGACGACGGCACCTTGTCCGAAGTGGGCAGTACACTGACCAACCTCGCTCGTGTCGCTCAGGAGTTGACCCAACAGAAACTCGCTGCGGAGGAAAGGGCAACGGCGCTTGATCAATGGCAGGCCCGATTGCAGCAGGAGCAAACCCATTTGGATGAAAGGACCCGGGATTTGGAGCAACGCACCGCTCAACTGCATGACCAGTCTTTGGCGGTCAGTCAGCGAACCGAGGCCCTGAAGGTGATGACCTCGCAAGTATCGGGCTTGCGCCAGAGCCTGCGAGGTGTGCTGCTTGAACTGGATCAGGCCTTGGATGGTTAGACCGGCCTGGCTACTTTCTCGGGTTCATTTATCATCAATGCCAGCGAACCGACGCCGGGGTGTGATTTCCTGGCCTATCGACACCTATGGACATTGCCTGGGGATGCATGCGTTTGAGTACCAAGCTGATTACCAAAGAAGGTCATGAAGCGCTGAAGAAAGAGCTGGATTACCTGTGGCGCGAAAAGCGTCCGGATACCACACGCAAGGTGACGTGGGCTGCCTCCCTGGGGGATCGCAGCGAGAATGCCGACTATCAGTACAACAAAAAGCTGCTGCGTGAAATCGACCGGCGGGTGCGTTATTTGCGCAAGCGCCTGGAAGACATGCGCGTGGTGGAGTACATGCCCGAGCAGGAGGGGAAGGTGTTTTTCGGCGCATGGGTCGATATTGAAAACGAGCAAGGCGACACCAAGCGTTTTCGTATCGTTGGTTATGACGAGATTTATGATCGGATGGACTATATCTCCATCGATTCACCGATGGCCCGTGCGCTGCTGCGCAAGGAAGTCGACGATGAGGCCATTGTGCAGACCCCGGGAGGCGAGGTGTGCTGGTGGATCACCGCTATTGAGTACGTGAAGTAAGCGACGTTGACCCGCACCCCGCAAGGGAGGCGGGCCGTTGACCGCTCAACCCTCGCGCAATACCGTCAGCGGGCTTGCATTCAGCGCACGGCGTGTGCCGAACACCCCGGCACCGCCGATCAATACGGCGCCGACCACAGGCAGCAGCAATAGCCAGGGGTGCGGGTGCCAGGCCAGGTCGAAGGCATAGCGGTACAGCACCCACGTCACCAACTCGGTGCCCAGCGCTGCCAGCAAGCCACTGACTGCGCCCAGCAAGCCGAACTCGATACGCCGCGCCTTGACCAGCAGCTTGCGCTCTGCGCCCAGTGCTCGCAGCAGTGCGCCTTGGCGAATGCGCTCATCCAATGTGGCCTGCAGGCCGGAGAACAGTACTGCCATCCCTGCGGCAAGTACAAACAACAACACGTATTCCACTGCCAGGGTCACTTGGGCGAGGATGCTGCGCAGCTGCTCCAGCAGCGCCTCGACCTGCAGGATGGTCACCGCCGGAAAGGCGCGGGACAGATCAACGATCTGCTGATCATGCCCTGGCGCGAGGTAGAAGCTGGTCAGGTAGGTGGCCGGCAGGTCCGTCAAAGTACCCGGTTGGAAAATCATGAAGAAGTTCGGCTGGAAGTTATCCCAGTTGATGGTTCGCAGGCTGGCAACCCGTGCCTCACGGTTTTCCCCGGCGATGGTGAACACCAGGTGATCGTTCAACTTGAGCTTGAGGCTTTGCGCGACCTTGGCTTCTACCGAGACTCCAGGAATTCCATCGGTGGGTTGTTGCGACCACCATGAGCCTTCGGTCAGGGTATTGCCCGGCGGCAGGTCGGCGGCCCAGGTCAGGCTCAAGTCGCGTTGTACCGCGCGGTCACCACTGGAGTCCTTGCTGACTATTTCCTGTACAGGCTCGCCATTGATACTGATCAATCGCCCTGGCACCACCGGGTACAGCGGCGCTGATTGCGCCTGCACTTCCAGCAGGCGGGCGCCAAAGGTGTCCTTATCGGCCGGCAGGATATTCAGGGCGAAATAGTTAGGTGCGTCCTTGGGCAACTGGTTTTGCCAGGTGTCCAGCAATTCGCCGCGCAGCAGGGCGATCAAGCCCATGGACAACAGGATCAGGCCGAACGCCAGGGACTGGCCCGCCGCCGCCAGCGGGTGGCGCAGCAATTGGCCCAGGCCCAGGCGCCAGGGCAGGGACGCGCGGGCCAACAGGCGTCGCAGGCTCTGCAACAGCAGCAGAAGCAAGCCACCCAGAACCAGCGCGGCGACCACGCCGCCGCCCAGCAGGGCGAAGGTCAGCACCAGGTCGAGGCTAAGGCGCCACATGATCAGGCCCAGGGCGAACAGCGCAGCGCCGTAGACCATCCAGGTGCTGGACGGGATAGGCAGCAGGTCGCGCCTCAACACGCGCAGAGGTGGTACGCGACCGAGTGCGGCCAGTGGTGGCAGGGCGAAACCCGCGAGAGCGACCAGCCCGGTGCCGATCCCGGCGACTGCCGGCAACAGCCCGCCTGGGGGAACATCCGCCGGCAGCAGGTCGTGCAGGAAATAGAACAGGCCAAACTGTGCCAGCCAACCGAGCAGGGCGCCGGCCAGGCTCGCCAGCAACCCCAGTACGCTCAATTGCAGGCTGAACAGCAACATGGCCTCGAGTCGCGACAACCCAAGGCAACGTAGCAACGCACTGGCGTCGAAACGGCGGGTGGCAAAACGGTTGGCCGACAGGGCCACGGCCACACCGGCCAACAGCACAGCCACCAGGCTGGCCATGTTCAGGTAGCGCTCGGCTTTGCCAAGGGCGCCACCGATCTGCTGGTTGCCGTCCCGTGAGTCCTGAAGACGCTGGTTGGCGGCGAGCCCCGGCTTGATCAGGTCACGATAGGTTTGCAGCGCAGTGCTGGCCTGTGGTCCACGCCACAACTCGCGGTAGCTGACGCGACTGCCTGGTTGGACTACGCCGGTGGCGTCCAGGTCCGCCAGGTTGATCATCACCCTGGGCGTCAGGCTATAGAAGTTGCCGGCGCGATCCGGTTCGTAGGTCAGTACGCGTGCCAGGCGCAAGGTCTTCATACCCACATCGATACTGTCGCCGACTTTCAGGTCCAGCGCCGTCAACAGCCGCGCCTCTACCCAGGCTTCACCCGGTTTCGGTCCGCCGCCTGGGGTTTCATCGCCAAAAGGCGCAGCGGCACTCTTCAACTCGCCCCGCAGCGGGTACTGCTCGTTCACGGCCTTGATGCTGGAAAGCTGAATGCCGTTGTCGGTGGCGATGACGCTGGAGAACTCAACCACACGGGCGTGATCCAGGCCCAGTTCGGTCCCGGATCTGATTTGTTCGGGGCGGGCCGGTGAGCTGCCTTCGAGTACCAGGTCGGCGCCGAGGAACTCGGTGGCGCGTAACAGCATCGCGCCGTTGAGGCGGGCGCCGAAATAACCGATAGCGGTACTGGCGGCCACGGCCACCAACAGGGCGAAGAACAACACACGCAATTCGCCGGCGCGGGCATCGCGCAGTAATTGGCGCAGGGCAAGGCTGAACAGGCGCAACAGCGGCAAACGTGCCATCAAGGCTCCAGGGGGGCGACCATCAGGCCGGCTTCAAGGCGGATCAGGCGTCGGCAACGATGAGCCAGGCGCTCGTCATGGGTAACCAGCACCAGGGTCGTGCCGCTTTCTTTATTGAGCTCGAACAGCAGGTCGCTGATGCGCTCGCCGGTGTGACTGTCGAGGTTGCCGGTGGGCTCATCGGCAAACAGCACGTCCGGTTCGGCGGCGAAGGCGCGGGCAATCGCCACCCGTTGCTGTTCGCCCCCGGAAAGCTGGCGTGGTGAGTGGGTCAGGCGTTGGCCGAGGCCCACGCGCTCCAGTAGGTGTTTGGCGCGTTCGCGGGCGTCTTTGCGGCCATCCAGCTCCAGCGGCAGCATGACGTTCTCCAGCGCATTGAGGCTGTCGAGCAGTTGGAACGACTGGAACACAAAGCCCACGTGTTCGGCGCGGATGCGCGCCCGTTGGTCTTCGTCGAGGGTGCTGAGCGCCTGGCCGGCGAGGGTGACTTCACCGCTGCTGGGCAGATCGAGGCCGGCCAGCAGGCCGAGGAGGGTGGATTTACCGGAACCGGAGCTGCCGACGATAGCCAGGCTATCGCCCTTGTTCAGTTCCAGGCTCAGTTCGTGCAGGATAGTCAGTTCACCTTCCGCGCTGGGAACCACTTTGCTGAGGTTCCGCGCGGTGAGAATGCTTGCGCCCATGGAGAATCCGATGCGAATGTGGTTTTTGAGTGCTGGCCTGGCCTTGATGTGCATGGCCCAGAACGCAGCGGCGGGTACAGTCCTGATCGTTGGCGATAGTATCAGTGCCGGTTTCGGCCTGGATACCCGCAAAGGGTGGGTGGCACTGCTGGAGCAACGGCTCAAGAAGGAGGGTTTCGACGATAAGGTGGTCAACGCCTCCATCAGCGGCGACACCAGTGCCGGAGGCCTGGCGCGGCTGCCGGCGGCGCTTGCAGAGCATAAGCCGGACGTGGTGGTGATCGAGTTGGGGGGCAACGATGGCTTGCGCGGGCAGCCGCCTGCGCAATTGAAACAAAATCTTGCGTCGATGATCGACCAGTCCAAGGCCGGCGGTGCCAAAGTCTTGTTGCTGGGTATGCAGTTGCCACCCAATTATGGCCCGCGATATACCACGGCGTTTGCCGAAGTCTATGGCGTGCTGGCCAAGGAAAAAAACGTCCCGCTGGTACCGTTTTTCCTTGAAGGCGTGGGGGGGAATCCGGAGCTGATGCAGGCGGATCAACTGCACCCGGCGGTCGGCGCCCAGGGTAAATTGCTGGAAAATGTCTGGCCGATGCTAAAACCGCTGCTATGACGCTTTTCTACCGGCAGGCTTTCGGCTAAGGTGGCGCCCCCCCGATCTGGAGCCCCCGATGTCGCGTCCTGCCTGGTCCCTGTTTAACTACCAACTGATCGAGCCGGACGAACAGCTGGATCTGTTCGCCTGCCAGGAAGTGCGGGTGCATCTGGTGACGCGTCAATTGGAACTGGGCGGCTCCATCGATCGGACCCTGTGCGGTACGTTATTGCCGGCGCAGCCGCGCTGGTCCCTGGTCGACCGTTCGATTTTTCAGGACCAGCGCCTGTGCCCTTTGTGCCGGGCGATCCTGGAATCGCAGAAGCGTGGCACGCCGCCAATCTGGCCCGAGTTGCGTTTCGAGTTGTAGGGGGCAGCTAGAAGCCCGCTTCACGTATACAATCGATTTTTACCTCCCGTCGTTCTGCGAAGGATTTTCCGGATGTTGTCGCGCCTTTCCGTCGTCACCTGCTGCCTGTCTCTTGCTGCCTTGTGTGCGGCCGGTTCTGCCGCCGCCTTGCAGTTGCCCTTGCCTCCACCCGGTGAAGACATCGTCGGTCAGGTCCAGGTGATCAAGGCCAAGTACGAAGACACCTTTGCCGACCTGGGCACCACCTACGACCTGGGCTATTCGGAAATGGTCGCGGCCAATCCGGGCGTCGATGCCTGGTTGCCGGGGGCGGGGACCGAGATCGTCCTGCCGACGCGCTTCATTCTGCCGCCAGGCCCCCGTGAGGGCATTGTGATCAATCTGGCGGAATATCGGCTCTACTACTTCCCCAAGGGACAGGACGTGGTCTACACCTTCCCGCTTGGGATTGGTCGTGAAGGCTGGGGCTCGCCCATTGCTCACACCAGCATCATCGCTAAGACGCCGAACCCGACCTGGACGCCGCCGGCCTCGATCAAGGCCGAGCACGCCGCCAACGGCGACCCGTTGCCCAATGTGGTGCCGGCCGGCCCGGACAACCCTCTGGGGCCGTTCAAGTTCACCCTGGGGACGCCGGGTTACCTGATCCACGGTTCCAACATGAAGTTCGGCATCGGCACCCGTACCAGCCACGGCTGCTTCCGCATGTTCAACAACAACGTGCTGGAAATGGCCGGTATGGTCCCGGTGGGGACGTCGGTGCGCATCATCAACGATGCCTACAAGTTCGGCAGCAGCGGCGGCAAGGTCTACCTCGAAGCGCATACGCCCTTGAACGACGACGGCACGCCGTCGGTGGTCGACAAGCACACGGCAGTGATCAACGCCTTGCTCAAGCGTGAAGACCTGGCCAATAACCTGCGGGTGAACTGGGACCAGGTGCGTGATGTGGTCGCGGCGGAAGATGGCCTGCCAACCGAGATCGGTGTGCCAGGTGCTGCACCGATTGCCTCCAGCGCGCCGATTGATTTGCAGCAGTAAGCCTGCTCCATCAACAGCCCGCTGCAGCCTTGCGCTGCGGCGGGCTTTTTATTGTCTGTAATCGAGAGCCGAATCGCAGGCAATAAAAAAGCCGATCCAAGAATGGATCGGCTTGATAACAATCCCGAGGGATTATTACTTGCGGCTAGCTTTTTCAAGCATGCGCAGAGCGCGCTCGTTAGCTTCGTCAGCAGTCTGTTGTGCTTTTTGAGCAGCAGCCAGAGCTTCATCAGCTTTACGGTAGGCTTCGTCTGCACGGGCCTGGGAGCGAGCTGCTGCGTCTTCAGTTGCAGTCAGACGAGCTTCGGTTTCTTTGGAGACGCTGCTGCAACCGGTAGCCAGAACTGCGGCCAGAGCCAGAGCAGAGAATTTCAGAACGTTGTTCATCGTGTTCCCCTTCAAGGACTTTCTATTAAATGGCTACTCTCAGAGTGAGCTAATAGCCGGCGTACATACTACCCATTACTTGTAGTAAGTAAACTGACGTAGCGCAAGAAGCAAAAAAAATTCTTGTGCCGAATCTATTTTGGCTAATCTTTTGGACATTTGTATAAAAACCGTACAGTTTTTTGCAGTCTGACGTAGGTTGGACCCAGGCTGAGAGGGCCGGCCCGCATGTGTTAAGCCTTGTAAATAGATGAAATTTTATATATCGAGGCTGACACTTTCGTTTGGCTGGCCTTTACCACGCTCCGCATCTTTTGTGCATGTAGAGGTGACTTTAAGAGCGCCTGTTCGTCTCAAGGTTCAACTGCCGGCAATGTTCAGGCTTTCGGTCACCGGTTGATCGAGGCCCTTTCTATATCCACCAGCGGCAGGGATGACGGGTACGCCTTGAGCAATTACAGGATTGGTGCCTACTATTCCCTACGTGCTGGTTGTGAGCGCTCAAGGTTTTCTCGTTGTCGAAACCGGCACGGGGTGGCGTAGATGTTCCTTCGCCGGAAAAACATCGGTAAGGTAGGGGTCAGAATCCAAGACCCGCGAGGAGTAGTGATGAGCGAGGCGTTGTCCATCCACCATGACCAGGCTGGTCATCAGTTCGAGACCAATGTGGACGGTCATCGTGCCTATCTGACCTATATGGACCTCGGGAAGCAGACCCTGGACATCTATCGGACCTTCGTGCCCAACGCACTGCGCGGCCGTGGCATTGCAGCTGCGTTGACCGAGGAAGCGTTGAAGTTTGCCGAAGAGCAAGGCTACACGGTGATCCCGTCGTGCTCCTATGTCGAACGCTACATGGAACGCCACCAGCGCCATGCCGCGAAGCTTTGAGGCATAAAACGCAGGATGAAAAACGCCGGGCTCAGCCCGGCGTTTTTGTGTGCGCATACTTCATATACAGGTTCAGGTGCGTTTGCGTTTCGGCAATACGTCCTTGAGCTTTGCGTGCATGCTGCGCAGGGTATTTTCGGTGGCGGACCAGTCGATGCAGGCATCGGTGATCGACACGCCGTACTGCAAGTCGGCCAGGTCCTTCGGAATCGCCTGGCAACCCCAGTTCAAGTGGCTCTCGACCATCAGGCCGATAATCGACTGGTTGCCTTCGAGGATCTGGTTGGCCACGTTTTCCATCACCAGTGGCTGCAGGGCCGGGTCCTTGTTGGAGTTGGCGTGGCTGCAGTCGACCATGATATTCGGCTTGATCTTGGCCTTGTTCAACGCCTGCTCGCAGAGCGCAACGCTGACCGAGTCATAGTTGGGCTTGCCATTGCCGCCGCGCAACACCACGTGACCGTAGGCATTGCCCTTGGTGGTGACGATGGAGACGCCGCCTTCCTGGTTGATCCCCAGGAAACGGTGAGGACTGGAGACCGATTGCAGCGCGTTGATCGCCACGGTCAGGCCGCCGTCGGTGCCGTTCTTGAAGCCTACGGCCGAAGACAGACCGGATGCCATTTCGCGGTGGGTCTGCGACTCGGTGGTGCGCGCGCCGATGGCCGACCAGCTGATCAGGTCCTGCAGGTACTGCGGGGAAATCGGGTCGAGGGCTTCGGTGGCAGTGGGCAGGCCCATTTCGGCCAGGTCCAGCAGCAATTTCCGACCGATGTGCAAACCGTCCTGGATCTTGAACGAGTCGTCCAGGTACGGGTCGTTGATCAAGCCTTTCCAGCCAACGGTGGTACGCGGCTTCTCGAAATAGACGCGCATCACAAGGTACAAGGTGTCGGACACTTCTGCCGCCAGTACTTTTAGGCGCTCGGCGTATTCGTGAGCAGCCTTGAGGTCGTGGATCGAGCAAGGCCCGATCACGACGAAGAGGCGGTGGTCGGTGCCATCGAGAATGTCACGGATGACTTCGCGGCCCTTGGTGACGGTCTGCAGGGCAGCGTCGCTTAAAGGGATTTCGCGCTTGAGCTGATCGGGTGTGATCAGGGTCTCGTTGGATTCGACGTTTAGGTCATTGATCGGTAAATCAGCCATCGTGTTACTCGCCAGGGTCACGGGTGCCGGCCGCCAGCCATCCCCGTGCGGCGGGCACAGCATGATTGGAATACAGGGGGGAGGAACCTTAGCGCGTAACACGGGCCCGCGACAATGGGCAAAGCCCGCTTTAATCCCGCGCTGGTCGCACAAATGTCTCATGGGAGAACTCGCCCGCATGGCGCGCCACCCACTCACGGGCAAGAGCTTCGAGTTGCTCCGGGGTCGGTTCGGCATCTTCATGCTGGCGGCAGTAGCGCTCTATCCGGCATGCTTGCTCACCCATTCGCGCACCGAACAACGCATGTTCATCGGTAAACGAAATGCCCACGCGGTAGCCGTTTTCCACCTTGCGACACCACGCCACATAACCTGGATAGCGGGCGCTGGCGCCCAGGGAGGGAATGAGCAGATCAACGGCCGTGCCCTGGCGCCACGCGCGCGGCCAATTGCAGGCGACGCCGCCCAGGCCGATAGTGAGCAGGCGTTGGCGGGGGATGGCAGGAGAGGGGCGTTGGATTAACTCGACAGCGACATCATCAGGGTGAGGTAAAAAACGACCCATGTACACGGACTCCGAGCACCGTCCAGTTGACGGCGGTGGCAGCAGTATAGTGAAGGAACTGGAATTGACCGACCTGGATATTGACCAGCAATTGCTGGGATTGCCAGGTATTTCGCTGGTGGTGTTCACCAGCGTGGGGTGTTCCAGTTGCCGTTGGGCGCGCCAGCAATTGCCGGGCTGGCGTTTGCCGGTGGACCGCGTGTGCTGGGTGGATGCCGGGCACAACGGCGGTGCGGTCGAACGCTACCAGATCTTTCATTTGCCGGCGTTGTTTGTGGTGTGCGAGGGTCAATTCTTCGGGCAGATACAGACACGTCTTACGCCTGCTGACACCTGCGAAGCAGTAAAAATAGCGCTTACCCGCACCCCGGAGGATTTGCCATGACTGCACTTGCACCCCAGACGCCACGTATCGGCATTATCGGAACCGGCGCCATTGGTGGCTTCTATGGAGTGATGCTGGCACGCGCGGGCTTCGACGTGCACTTCCTGCTGCGCAGCGAATACGCGGCGGTCAGCGAGCACGGCCTGCGCGTCAATAGCAGTGTGCATGGCAACCTGCTGCTGCACCCGGTGCAGGCCTACGCCCGTGCCGCGGACATGCCGCCGTGCGATTGGCTGCTGGTGGGCACCAAGTCCACGGGCAATGTCGAGCTGGCCCCGACCCTCGCCCAGGTCGCAGCGCCGGACGCCAAGGTGGTGTTGCTGCAAAACGGCCTGGATGTCGAAGACAGTCTGCGTGAACACCTGCCGCCATCGCTGCATCTACTGGGCGGGCTGTGCTACATCGGCGTACACCGCTCTGCACCTGGCGTCGTAGAACATCAGGCGTTGGGCCGGGTCAACCTGGGCTACCACAGCGGCACGGCGGCCAACGATGAGAGCTGCCAGAAGGCTATTGTCGAAGCCGGCGCTGCGTTGTTTCATAAGGCCGGCATCGAATCCCAAGCCATGGCCAATGTGCATCAGGCCCGCTGGCACAAGCTGGTGTGGAACGTCCCCTACAACGGCCTCTCGGTGTTGCTGGGCGCGGGCACCACGGCGATGATGGCGGACCAATCCAGCCGTGAGCTGATCCAGGCGCTGATGGCCGAAGTGGTGCAGGGCGCCCATGCCTGTGGCCATGAAATTCCCGGCAGTTACGCCGAGCAGATGTTCGCCATGACGGAAACCATGGACGATTACCTGCCCAGCATGTACCACGACCATGTGCACAAACGCCCGCTGGAACTGGCGGCGATCTATGCGCGACCGCTCGCTGCCGCCAAGGCCGCGGGTTGCGAATTGCCGCGAATGCAGGCGCTGTACCAGGCCTTGAGTTTTATTGATCGGCATAACCGCTGATTCGGGGGATGTACCATGGCAAAGGGATTGGGCGACAAACTGGTGCTGGCGATTTCTTCGCGGGCGCTGTTCGACCTGAGCGACAGCCACAAGGTCTACCTGGCCCAAGGGGTGGAGGCCTACCGTAAATATCAGATCGAACACGAGGAAGAGACCCTTGAGCCCGGTGACGCCTTTCCGCTGGTCAAGAAGCTGCTGAGCCTCAATGCCAGCCTGGGCCGTGCTCGGGTCGAGGTGGTACTGGTATCGCGTAACAGTGCCGACACCGGCCTGCGTGTATTCAACTCGATTCAGCACTACGGCCTGGATATTTCCCGTGCCGCTTTCGTAGGCGGACGTAGTCCTTATCCTTATTTAGCTGCGTTTGGCTGCCATCTGTTTCTTTCCACCCATGCTGAAGATGTACGCAGTGCCCTCGATGCCGGCTTTGCCGCCGCGACGATTCTGTCGGGCGGTCCGCGCCGGGCGTCCAGCGAGGAGCTGCGGATCGCCTTTGACGGTGACGCGGTGCTGTTCTCCGATGAGTCGGAGCGCGTGTACCAGGCCGGCGGGTTGGAGGCGTTCCAGGCCAGCGAGCGCGAGTCGGCGCGGCAACCTTTGCACGGCGGTCCCTTCAAGGGGTTCCTGGCGGCACTCAACTTGTTGCAGCGTGAGTTTCCAGACGAGGCCTGCCCGATCCGCACAGCCTTGGTCACCGCCCGTTCGGCGCCTTCTCACGAGCGGGTGATTCGTACCTTGCGTGAGTGGGATATCCGACTGGATGAGTCATTGTTTCTCGGCGGCCTGGAGAAGTCCGCATTCCTGGAGGCGTTTGCCGCTGATGTGTTTTTCGATGACCAGGCCGGGCATTGCGAGAAGGCCCGGGAGGTGGTGGCCACCGGGCATGTGCCCCATGGCATCAGTAACGAGGTGAGGATTCAGGCCGAGAGTTAGGGGCGCTGCTAAGCTCATTCAATCTCCTCCATTCCGGCTGTCCAGGAGGTTTTATGATTCGTTCGATGCTGTACGCCACGGACCTTGGTCTGTATGCGCCGTATGTGATGCAACATGCACTGGCGCTGGCGCGGACGTTCAAGGCTGACCTGTATGTGATTCACGCGGTTGAACCGATTGGTCTGTTCGCCGAATCGGTGTTGCAGAGCTACCTTGATGAACAGGCCTTGAGTGAGTGGCAGACCCAGGGTTTGAGCACGGTGATGGCGACTATCGAGCAGCGGGTGCTCGACAGCTTTCGCGAGGAGTTGGGAGAGGGTGAGCAGGATTTGAAGTTGATCCGCTCGGTACGGGTGATCCAGGGGGACCCGTGTGAGGTGATTCTCGACCAGTTGCGCAAACTGTCCGTCGACCTGCTGATCGTCGGCAGTCACAGCCATGCCGCGGCGGCCGCCACACCGCTTGGGCGCACCGCTGCACGGGTGCTGCAGCTGTCTAACGTGCCGGTTTATCTGGTGCCTTCCTTACAGCGTCGACGCAGCGATGACGTGTGAGGGATAGAAAATGATAAAAGGTTCTAGATTTATCTGTCTAACCTTTAATATAGTTATATACCGTCGCTGATACCCACGGCGTCTACCTGCTTTGAGGGATACATATGAAGCTTCAACAACTGCGCTACATCTGGGAAGTGGCGCACCACGACCTCAACGTTTCCGCTACCGCTCAAAGCCTTTACACCTCGCAACCGGGTATCAGCAAGCAGATCCGCCTGCTCGAAGACGAGTTGGGCGTCGAAGTGTTCGCGCGCAGCGGCAAGCACCTCACCCGTGTCACCCCGGCCGGTGAACGCATCATCACCACCGCCGGCGAGATCCTGCGCAAAGTCGAGAGCATCAAGCAGATCGCCCAGGAGTTCTCCAACGAGAAGAAAGGCACCCTGTCGATTGCCACTACCCACACCCAGGCGCGTTATGCGTTGCCGCCGGTAATCCGTGATTTTATCAAGCAATACCCGGACGTCGCGCTGCACATGCACCAGGGTTCACCGATGCAGATCGCCGAGATGGCCGCTGACGGCACCGTCGATTTCGCCATCGCCACCGAAGCCCTGGAGCTGTTCGGTGACCTGGTGATGATGCCGTGCTATCGCTGGAACCGTTGCGTGGTCGTGCCCCAAGGCCACCCATTGGCCAAGTTGCCGAAGCTGACCCTGGAAGCCCTGGCCGAATACCCGATCGTGACCTACGTCTTCGGTTTCACCGGCCGCTCCAAGCTCGACGAAGCCTTCAGCCATCGGGGCCTGACGCCGAAAGTGGTGTTCACCGCCGCCGACGCCGACGTCATCAAGACCTATGTTCGCCTGGGCCTGGGCGTGGGTATCGTTGCCAAGATGGCAGTCGATACCAACCTCGATAAAGACTTGGTGGTGCTCGATGCCAGTGAGCTGTTCGAGTCCAGCGTGACCAAGATCGGCTTCCGTCGTGGCACCTTCCTGCGGGGCTTCATGTGCGACTTCATCGAGAAGTTCGCGCCGCACCTGACCCGTGAAGTCATGGCCAAGGCGATCCAGTGCCACAACAAACAGGAACTGGAAGAGCTGTTCGACGGCGTGGAATTGCCCGTCCATTAAGGGGGTTATTTGGCCTCGGTAACCGTAAAGTGTTGCCGGGCGCCTGCCACCAGAATCTCCACCTCATCCCCTTCGAACTTGCCCAGCAGGCTTTTGCCCAAGGGTGAGCGTGGGGTGATGACGGTCACCGGTTGCCCGACCACGTCCACCTTCAAACCCGCTGCATCCGGTGCCAGGAACAGCCACTGCTGGCGGCCGTTCTCGTCTTCCAGGCCCAGCAGTGTGCCGACTTCTATGCCACGTTGATCATCGTACCCACGCAGAGGAAGGTTCTGGCACAGCACCAGCGCCTGCTTGATTTCCTCGACGCGCTTGGCTTGTCCGGCTGCCAGATAAGACGCCTCCAGCCCGAGGGTGTCGTATTTGTTCTCGGCGATATTTTCTTCGTGGGTCGCGGTTTCGTAGGCGGTCTGCGCGGCGCGCCGGGCGATGTCGAGGTCGGCGGTGAGCTTTTCCAGGATCAACTGGTGAACAGCGTGTTTATTCATGGTCATCAATCGCAGAATTGCTGGACATTGGCCCGGGTCTTTTCATTCGGTGCGTTCTGGTCCTGCTGCAGCCAGAACTGGCATTTTGGGTTGGACAGGTTGCGTGCGTTGTTGCGGGCCTGGTCCAGGGCCTGCTGTTGTTCCTGCTTCCGCAGGTTCTGTTGGTACTGCTCGAACATACGGTTCGGCGGCTCCGGCGCAACCGGTGCAGGTTTACCCAGTTGCTGAACGGCCTGGGCTACAGGCGCCAGGCTTTGCGGGAACAGATAGCGCGACGCCAGCCAGGTGGTCAGTGCAATGGCGATAAACCCCAGCCACACCCCCAGGGCAATGGCGAGCGTGAGCTTGGGCAGCGACAACGAGCGATCAGACATGATGGCCTCCTGGCAGGCATTAACGGCATGGCGGCGATTGTCGCACAGCCACTGTGCAGAATAATCGCGATCAAGCCTTCTGCATCGGCGCATTTATGCGGACAATCGAGCCTTTGAGCGTTGGAGCCCGGAATGAAAGCCCGCTGGGATATTTTTTGCAGCGTCGTCGATAACTACGGCGACATTGGCGTGACCTGGCGCCTGGCCCGGCAATTGGTGGCAGAGCAGGGGTGCGAGGTGCGCTTGTGGGTCGACGACCTGCGCGCCTTCGAGCGTATGTGTCCCGAGATTGATGTGCGTCTTGACCAGCAATGGCAAGAGGGTGTCGATGTGCGCCATTGGCCAGCTGTGTGGTCGAGCGCCCCGGCAGCCGATGTGGTGATCGCCGCCTTCGCCTGCCAGTTGCCGCCTGATTACATGGAAGCCATGGCCGCGCGTGAACGCACGCCGTTGTGGATGAACCTGGATTACCTCAGTGCCGAAGACTGGGTGGTGGGGTGTCATCGGTTGCCGTCTGTGAAGTTCAAGGGCGTGCAGAAGTACTTCTTTTTTCCGGGGTTCCGACCCGGCACGGGGGGGCTGTTACGCGAGGCAGGGTTGCTGGAACAGCGTCAGGCGTTTCAACAGGATGCCGCTGCGCAGCGGCAATTCCTGCAAGCGTTGGGTGTGTTTCCGGCAGCGGGTGTGCGGCTGATCTCATTGTTCGCCTACGAAAACGCTGGGCTGGCCAGTTGGCTGGACGTACTCTCGACCGACGGGCATGCCACTCATCTCTTGGTCCCTGAAGGGCGCATCCTCGGGGATGTGCAGCATTGGCTCGGTGTCGAAGGCCTGTCGGTGGGGGACCTGCATCAGCGCGACGCGCTGACTGTGCAGGTGCTGCCGTTTGTGCGCCAGGAGCAATATGACCGCCTGCTGTGGTGTTGCGACTTCAACGCCGTACGCGGCGAAGACTCTTTCGTGCGCGCCCAATGGGCCGGGCGGCCGCTGTTGTGGCATATCTATCGCCAGGACGAAGACATCCATCTGGACAAGCTCGATGCCTTCCTCGACCTGTACACCGCTGCCCTGTCGCCGGCCGCAAAGGCTGCCCTGGTTGAACTCTGGCAAGCCTGGAACACTGATGGCGATATGGCACAACCGTGGAAAATGCTGCTGGAGCACTGGCCTGAGTTGAGTCAGCACGCGCAGACGTGGTGTCTGGAACAGGGCTTGCAGGCCGATCTTGCGACGGCGCTGGTACAGTTTTATGAAAGTTGGATATGATACGCGACCTTGATTTTTGTAAATCCCATCCAAATTTCGGATATACGCAATGAAAACTGGTAAAGAACTGAAACCCGGTACAGTGATCCGTCTCGAAAACGACCCTTGGCTGGTTCAGAAAGCTGAGTTCACCAAGTCTGGTCGTAACAGCGCAATCATGAAGACCAAGCTGAAGAACCTGCTGACCGGTTACAAGACCGAGATCGTCTACAGCGCCGATGACAAACTGGATGACGTGATCCTCGACCGCAAAGAAGCGACCCTGTCCTTCATCAGCGGCGACACCTACACGTTCATGGACACCACCGACTACACCATGTACGAGCTGAACGCTGAAGATATCGAAGCTGTTCTGCCGTTCATCGAAGAAGGCATGGAAGACGTCTGCGAAGCTATTTTCTTCGAAGAGCGCCTGGTTTCCGTAGAGCTGCCGACCACTATCGTGCGTAAGGTTGCCTACACCGAAGGTTCCGCTCGCGGTGACACTTCGGGCAAAGTGATGAAGCCTGCCAAACTGAGCAACGGTACCGAACTGCAAGTAGCCGATTTCATCGAAATCGACGACCTGATCGAGATCGACACCCGCGAAGGTGGTTCGTACAAAGGTCGCGCCAAGAAGTAATTCTGGCCTCGCCGATACGAAAAAAGCCCGACCTTGCGTCGGGCTTTTTCGTGAGCGCTGCTTTTTACTTCAGGTGCTGCTTCAGCTCGTCCGATGCCTGCAGCAAGGCCGAACGCACGGCTGGTACCTGGCTGACCACATTGAGCAAACCGTAGTCGTGGATCATGCCGTTATAGCGCACGGCCGTCACGGGAACCCCGGCCTGGTCCAGCTTGCGCGCATAGGCTTCGCCTTCGTCACGCAATACATCGGCACCGGCAGTCTGAATCAGCGCGGGCGGCAAGCCCTTGAGCTGATCCGTGGTCGCCCGCAACGGCGAGGCGTAGATCTCGGCCCGCTGGTTGGCGTCGGTGGTGTAGTTGTCCCAGAACCACTTCATCATGTTCCTGGTGAGGAAGTGCCCTTCGGCGTACTGGTTGTAGGACGCCGTCTCGAAGTTGGCATCGGTCACCGGCCACAACAGCAACTGGAACTTGATCGCGGGTGTGCCCTTGTCCTTCGCCATCAGGCTGACGACGGCTGCCATATTGCCGCCGACACTATTGCCCGCGACCGCCAGGCGTTTGCCGTCGACGTTGATGTCCTTGCCATGCTCGGCGACCCACTTGGTTGCGCCGTAGGCCTGGTTGATCGCCACCGGGTAGTGCGCTTCCGGTGAAGGCGTGTAGTTGACGAAGACCGCCACGGCTCCCGAACCCACCACCAGATCGCGCACCAGGCGCTCGTGAGTCGGGTAATCCCCCAAGACCCAGCCGCCGCCGTGAAAGAACATGAACACCGGCAATGTGCCCTTGACCCCGGCTGGCCGCACGATGGTCAGGTCCAGCGGCTGGCCATCGACCTGAATGGTCTTCTGGCTCACGTCCGCCTTGGGCAAGGTCAACTTCACACCGGCCTGGGCACCCGTCAGTACGGCGCGGGCTTCCTTGGGCGTCAGTTGTTCCATCGGTTTGCCGGTGCCGGCGTTCAACACATCCAGGAAGGCCTGGGTGTTGTGTTCAACGTCGCCATTGGCGGCGAAAGCGTGAGTGACGGACAGGGCGAGCAGGCTGCCGGTCAGCACTTTGGCAAATGTGTTCATGTTCTTCTCCAGTGACATCGGCAGGGGTTAGACGGTTACGTGCAGGCGCACATCGACGTTGCCACGGGTGGCGTTGGAGTACGGGCAGACTTGGTGAGCGGCGTCGACCAGGCTTTGCGCGTCGTCCTGGGCCAGGCCTGGGAGGCTGACGTGCAGGTCGATATCCAGGCCGAAACCACCAGGGATCTGGCCGATGCCGACGTGGGCAGTGATCGAGGCATCATCCGGGATTTTGCGTTTGGTCTGGCTGGCGACGAATTTCAGGGCGCCGATAAAGCAGGCCGAGTAACCGGCGGCGAACAGTTGTTCCGGATTGGTGGCCTGGCCGCCGGCTCCGCCCAATTCTTTGGGGGTGGAGAGTTTGACGTCGAGGATGTTGTCGCTGGAAACAGCGCGACCATCACGGCCGCCGGTGGCGGTGGCTACTGCGGTATAGAGCGTTTGCATGGTGTCGTCCTCTTGGTTGTTAGCGCTAAAGTTTTGTGCGCTAAGTAGTTGGTGAGGCAAATGTATAGCGCTAATGTTTTGCGCGCAAGATAAATGTATAAATATTTTTTCAGTCGCTGCAAACCAATGTGAGAGGGGGCTTGCTCCCGATAGCGGTGTTTCAGTCAAAAGATTCGTCGACTGATAAACCGTCATCGTGAGCAAGCCCCCTCCCACATGTTGAGCGTTTTGCTGTGTTTAGATCGCGTTCTGCAGGTTGCCCCGCAACGCGAGCAAGTCAGCCTGCAGCTTGCGCAATTGGTCCAGCTCCAAACCGCTGGCGCCGAGAATGCACTGTGGAATACCCATGGCCTTTTCCTGCAAGGCACGCCCAGCGCAGGTCAGTTCCACCACCACCACGCGCTCATCTTCACGGCTGCGGGTGCGGCTGAGCAGGCCTTCGGCTTCCAGGCGCTTGAGCAGTGGCGTCAGGGAGCCCGGGTCGGTCAGCAGGCGGCTGCTGATTTCGCCGACGGTCAAACCATCTTCTTCCCAAAGCACCATCATGGCCAGGTACTGCGGGTAGGTCAGACCGAGGGCGTGCAGCAGCGGTTTGTAGACCTTGGTCATCAGCAGCGATGTGGAGTGCAGGGCGAAACACAGTTGATTGTCCAGCAACAGGGAATCGCACGCGGTGGGATTTTTGCTCATGGTGGTGCCTCAAAAAAAGCGTGTCTACGCTGGAATCTAGCGGGCAAATCTTTAATGCGCCAGATAATTCTGTCCCCGCGGTCAGACCAACCCGCTTTGCAGGGCCAGATCCCAAGGCGGCACGGGGCTGAATCGGGACTTGAGGTATTCCAGCAACAAGCGGCTGCGCGCATTGGGCTGCTGTTCCAGCCGCAGTGCGTAGATCCCGGTGGTCTCCGGGCTGGGCAGGCCGTCCTCGCAAAACAGCGGCAGCAATTCCCCGCGCACCAGGTATTCACTGGCCAGCCAGGTGGGAAGATGGGCGATGCCCAGCCCGGCGAGAGCGCCCGATAGCAGCGCTTCAGCGTTGTTGGCGCTCATGCGGATGCGCCGCGGGCGATGCGTTGCACGTCGCCCGTCCAACTCAAAGCGCCACGCGAACATCGGCGCCAGGCCGTCCCAATCCAGGCCGTCATGCTCGCTCAATTCGCGGGGGTGAGCCGGGGTGCCACGGTTTTTCAGGTAGGCCGGGCTGGCGCACGCGATGCGCACGATACTGGCCAGGGGCGTGGCGATCAGCCGTGTATCGACGATATGCCCGGCGCGCAGCACCAAGTCGACCTTGCCCAAGTGCGCGCCCTGCATATCGACAAAGCTGTCGATCAGATGCAGGTGCACATCCAATCCGGGGTAAACGTTCAAGAAGTCGGCAATCACCGGCGCCAGGTGCCGGCGACCGAACGCTGCCGGTGCATCCACGCGAATCAGCCCTTCCGGCGCATGACTCAGGGAAGCGGCCTCTGCCCGTGCCAGTTGCAACTCGCTGACAATCCGCCGTGCCCGTTCGGCGAAGGCCAGGCCCGCCGGGGTCGGCACCACCGCGTGGGTGCTGCGCTGGAACAAGCGGCTGCCCACAGAGCTTTCCAGGCTGTCGATGCGCCGCGCCACCGCCGAGGGTGTCAGCGGATGGCGACGTGCTGCGGCGGAAAAGCTGCCCGTTTCCAATACATCCAGAAACAGGCTCAGTTGATCGGTCAGCGTATTGGGATTCATCGGTACGCGCTTATGCGAGATTGGCATAGCCATTGTGCGTTGCTGTGCGTTTCCGCGCCAGAGTCGACTGCGTAGCATGCAGGTCTTGAGAATGGGGAGTAGCGAGCGGTGTTGGATTTAGCGGTGTACCTGGTATTGGGCGTGGCCCTCGGCACGGTGGGTGGCCTGTTTGGTATTGGCGGTGGGTTGATTGCGATCCCGGTACTCGGCGTATGGTTCGGCCTGGACCAACAACTTGCCCAAGGCACGGCGTTGGTCATGGTGGTGCCGAATGTGATGCTCGCCCTGTGGCGTTACCACCAGCGCAATCGCATCGAACTGCGGCACGCGCTGCCCTTGGGCATCATGGGGTTCAGCTTTGCCTGGCTTGGTTCGATCTGGGCCGTGGGGCTCGACGCAGGTGCCATGCGCATCGGCTTTATTGTGTTTCTGCTGACGCTTTCGGCTTACAACCTGCTGCGTATGTTCACGCGGAATGCGCCGCCGACGGCACACATGCGTTACTCCTGGCCTTGGCTTGGCGTGTTGGGCGCGGCGTCCGGTTCCATGGGCGGTTTGTTCGGGGTTGGCGGCGCGGTGGTGGCCACTCCCGTGCTCACCAGCCTGTTCGGCACCACCCAGGTCGTCGCCCAAGGGTTGTCCCTGGCCTTGGCGTTGCCCAGCACGGGCGTGACGCTGGTCACCTATGCCTGGCACCACGAGGTGGACTGGATGATCGGCGTGCCGCTCGCCGTCGGCGGCCTGCTCAGTATCAGCTGGGGCGTGAAGGTTGCCCATGCGTTGCCGGAGCGTGTCTTGCGCGGCCTGTTTTGCGGCTTCCTGGTGGTGTGTGCGGTGATGCTGACGTTTAAAGTCTGAAGCCTTCGACGATGTATTCGGCCAGGCATTCGGTGATGGGCGAGGTCATTTGCGGATTGCGCAGCAAGTGCAGATTCATAGAGGGCAGCGCTGGGAAACCCTCGTCGCTGCCGAGTACTCGCAAGTCTTCAGTCACCAGGCTTTCCATGCAGATCATGGCAGCCAGGCCGGCACTCACCACTGCCAGGATCGCCGCCACGTTGGTGCTGTGATACGCCAGGCGATAATCCCGCCCGGTTGCATCCAGTGCGGCCTGGGTCCACTGCGTGTACACGCAGTCGGCACCGGACACCGCCAGGGGCACGGCATCGTGCTCTTCCACACAAAAACATGGCGCGGCTGCCCATACCATGCGCTCTGTGCGCAAAAGCTCGCCGATTTCCTTGCCAGGCTCGCGGCTGATAACGGTCAGCGCCAGATCCCGTCGCTGCATCAGCACCGTTGACGACTCGCAATGCAGCTCGATCTGGATCAGCGGGTAGGCCTTGGAGAACCGCTTGAGGATCCCTGGAAGGAAACGCATCACGTAGTCGTCCGGCGTACCGATACGTACCAACCCCACCATATGCGGCTCGCGCAGGGTGTTGAACACCTCGCTGTGGAGCTTCAGGATGCGCCGCGCATAACCCAGCAACACCTGGCCCTCGGGCGTCAGCCGCACCTGCCTGCCATCGCGCTCGAACAGCTTGCGCTGCAACACGTCTTCTTCCAGACGCTTCATCTGCATGCTCACCGCCGATTGGGTGCGGTTAACCAGTTCACCGGCGCGGGTGAAACCGCCCTGGTCGGCGATGGCGACGAAGGTACGCAGCACTTCAGTGTCGATGCTCGGGTAGCCGGACAATTGATCAATCTCCGAGATGTGTTGCATAAGAAACATTCGTTGGATTGATCATATTGCACGGCACACACTTGCGTCATCCCCACTGGAGGGCGAGAAGATGAAAGGTCAGAAAGGTTTCGTGTTGATCACCAAACGGCCGTTTTCCAGGCTGCTGCAAGTGGTATTGCGTTGGCAGGTGTTGCGCCACGAACGGCAGGTGCTGGCGAGCATGAACGATGATGCGCTCAAGGACATCGGCCTCAGCCGTGCCGATGTGGAGCGTGAGAGCCATCGGCATTTCTGGGAAGATCCACTGCGAAAATGACCCCGGATGCAGTAGGGTAGGTCGCGAGCATTCAAGGAGATTCCCATGCCCGCCGACTTGTCCTTTTCCCTCAAGCAAGCTCGACGCATGGCGCTGGCGGCCCAGGGATTTTCAGGGCGCCAGGCGCCTGCGCTGATAAAAGCTGCGCACCTCAACCGCGTGATCGAGCGCTTGGGCGTGTTGCAGATTGACTCGGTCAATGCGCTGGTGCGCTCTCACTACTTGCCGCTGTTTTCCCGCCTGGGCAATTACTCCCCATTGATGCTTGAACAAGCGGCCTGGAGCCAGGGCCGACGACGCTCGTTGTTTGAGTATTGGGGGCACGAGGCCTCGCTGCTGCCAATGGCGTTGTACCCGTTGATGCGTTGGCGTATGGAGCGAGCGCAGCAGGGGCGCGGCATCTATTCGCAGATGGCGCGCTTCGGTCGTGAGCAACAGGCCACGATCCAGCGCGTTTTGCAGACCGTCGAACAGCAGGGCGCGCTCGGCGCGGGCAGTTTGTCGACCCGCGAAGAGCGGGCCGGACCCTGGTGGGACTGGAGCGATGAAAAGCATGCGCTTGAGTGGCTGTTCGCCGCCGGCCTGGTTACCGTTGCCGGCAGGCGTGGTTTCGAGCGGCTCTATGACTTGCCCGAGCGCGTCATCCCTGGCGACATCCTCCAGCAGGCGCCGTTGACCGAGGCCGAGGCCCAACGTGGCCTGTTGCTGCACAGCGCCACCGCCTTGGGTGTAGGTACCGAAAAAGACCTACGCGACTACTTCCGTCTTGACCCCGCCGACAGTCGCAGTCGCCTGGCGGAATTGGTCGAGGACGGGCACTTGCAGGTTTGCCAGGTGCAAGGCTGGAAGCAGGCAGCATACTGTCTGCCCGAGCCCAAAGTGCCGCGCAAGGTGTCGGCCAGCGCACTGCTGTCGCCCTTCGACTCGCTGGTCTGGGAGCGCAGCCGTACCGAGCGCCTGTTCGATTTCCGCTACCGGCTGGAGATCTACACCCCGCAAGACAAACGGGTGTACGGCTACTACGTGCTGCCGTTTTTGCACAACGAGCGGATCGCCGCACGTATCGACCTGCGGGCCGAACGCGCCAACGGACGCCTGGCCGTGCATGCGGTGCATGAGGAAGAGCCGGGGCTGGATGAGGAGGGGATGTTGGTGCTGGCGTTGAACCTGCGGCAAATGGCCGACTGGCTGGGGCTCGAACATATCCAGCTCAATTGCCAGCGGCCGAGTGCCGACCGCTTGCGGTTAGCTATGCTGCACTTGTAGGAGGAAGGTACTTTCGTGGCGAGCGGGCTTGCCCCGCGTTGGGCTGCGAAGCAGCCCCAGTGGATCACTGTATTGGTTCTGGCAGAATTGCGGCGTGGGTTTTGGGGTGGCTTCGCCACCCAACGCGGGGCAAGCCCGCTCGCCACACGGGGCTTTGTTGCCACAGGAAGCCCTATTTCAAAACGTCTGCTAGCGTTTGACCTGCTTCAATGTCTCGGCAATCAGGAACGCCAACTCCAGCGACTGATCGGCGTTCATCCGTGGGTCGCAGTGGGTGTGGTAGCGGTCCGACAAGCCATCTTCGGTGATCGGCCGCGCGCCGCCGATGCACTCGGTGACGTTCTGCCCGGTCATCTCGATATGAATCCCGCCGGCATACGTGCCCTCGGCCTGGTGGACCTGGAAGAACTCCTTGACCTCGCCGAGGATCTGCGCGAAGTCGCGGGTCTTGTAGCCGCTGCTGGCCTTGATGGTGTTGCCGTGCATCGGATCGGAGCTCCACAGCACCTGCTTGCCTTCGCGCTGCACGGCGCGAATCAGGTTGGGCAGGTGGTCGCCGACCTTGCCTGCACCCATGCGCGCGATCAGGTTGAGGCGGCCGGGGTCGTTGTCGGGGTTGAGGATGTCGATCAGACGGATCAGGTCATCGGGGTTCATGCTCGGGCCGACTTTGACGCCGATCGGGTTATTCACCCCGCGCAGGAATTCGACATGAGCGCCATCCAACTGACGGGTGCGGTCGCCGATCCACAGCATGTGGGCCGAGCAGTCGTAGTAGTCGTTGGTCAGGCTGTCGCGGCGCACGAAGGCTTGTTCGTAGTTGAGCAGCAGCGCTTCATGGGCGGTGAAGAAGCTGGTTTCGCGTAACTGCGGCGAGCTGTCCATGCCGCAGGCGCGCATGAAAGCCAGCGTTTCGTCGATGCGGTCGGCCAACTGGCTGTATTTTTCGGCCAGGGCGGAGTTGGCGATAAAGTCCAGGTTCCACTTGTGCACCTGGTGCAGGTCGGCAAAACCGCCCTGGGCGAAGGCGCGCAGCAGGTTGAGGGTGGCGGTGGACTGGTGGTAGGACTGCAGCAGGCGGTCCGGGTCCGGCACGCGGCTTTTTTCGTCGAAGCCGATGCCGTTGACGATATCGCCACGGTAGGCGGGCAGGGTGATGCCTTCAATGGTCTCATCGTTGGCCGAGCGCGGCTTGGCGAACTGGCCGGCCATGCGCCCGACTTTCACCACCGGGCAGCCGGCGGCGAAGGTCATCACGATTGCCATCTGCAACAGCACCTTGAAGGTGTCGCGGATTTTTGCGGCGGAGAACTCGGCAAAGCTCTCGGCGCAGTCGCCACCTTGCAGCAGGAACGCGCGACCTTGGGTCACCTCGGCAAACTGACGGCGCAACTCGCGGGCTTCCCCGGCAAACACCAGCGGCGGATAGCTGGCCAGGCTCTGCTCCACTTGCAACAAGTGCGCAGCGTCCGGGTACTGGGGTTGTTGCTGGATTGGCAGGGCGCGCCAGCTGTCGGGGCTCCAGGGTTGGCTCATCATGAACTCGATTGGGTGGTTGACGGTCGGGCGTCAATGTTATCAGCAATTAGTGCGTGACCTGTTGCCGCCGGTTGGCCGACAATCGCGCCTTTGCCGTGCGGTAAACCCTTTAGGAGTTGTGATGACCGAGGAGCGTGTCGAGCGCCTGCTGGCCGAAGTCCATGATGATTTCGGCATGATCCGTGTGCTTGAGGTTGCCGATTACCGGTTTCTCGAGTTTGGCGATGCCATCGAGCAAAGCTGCGTGTTCACCGCTGACCCGAGCTGGCTGGAGTACGACTACACCCGCGCGATGCTGATCGGCGCGTTGTGCCATGAGCAGCCGGAGAGCGCGCTGTTCCTCGGCCTGGGGGCCGGGACGTTGACCCAGGCCTGCCTCAAGTTCCTGCCTCTGGAAGACGTCGAAGCTATCGAGCTGCGCCCCGATGTGCCGCGCCTGGCCATCGAATACCTGGGGCTGGATGATGATCCGCGCTTGTATATCCGCATCGGCGACGCCCTGGAGCTGTTGGAGACCGCTGAATCGGCCGACCTGATTTTCGTCGACCTCTACACCGATGTCGGCCCGGGCGTCGGACACCTGGCCTGGACGTTCCTGGAAAACTGCCAGAAGAAACTCAACCCCGGCGGTTGGCTGGTGATCAACCAGTGGGCGACCGATGATGGCAAACCCTTGGGCGCGGCGTTGCTGCGTGGTTTGTACCACCGGCATTACTGGGAACTACCGGTGAAGGAGGGCAATGTGATCCTGTTGGTGCCTTCGGAGCTGGACCAGGCGCTGGATCTTGATGCGCTCTGGGCCCGCGCCGAAGCCCTGGCACCGCGATTGGGGTATTCGTTGCAGGCGTTGATCAAGGCGATTCGGCCGGCTACGTAGTCGCCTGTGCCGACGCCATCGGGGGCAACTCGAATCGTCGCACCACACCTCCCACACTTGGAACTCATTTCAAATGTGGGAGGGGGCTTGCCCGCGATAGCGTCGGTACAGGCGACTCAAATGCCCTTGAACACCCCCGGCCGCTTCTCGACCATCGCGCGCACGCCTTCCTTGGCATCCTCGCTGTTCAGCAATTGATCCACCATCGGCGGCAGCGCAGCGGCCGCAACGGTTTCGCCTTCCATCCGTGCCAGGCGGGCCGACATCAAGGTGGCCTGGACGCCAAGCGGTGCCTGGCGCGCGATGCGACTGGCCAGCTCGATGGCGCGGGGCAGAAGGTCTTCACTGGCCATGACTTCCTGCACCAAACCCAGGCGCAGGGCTTCATGGGCGTCGAACTCATCGCCAGTGAGCAGCCAGCGCATGGCGTTGCCCCAGCCGGCGATCTGATGAAAACGCAATGTCGCGCCTCCAAACGGAAAAATCCCACGTTGCACTTCCATCTGTGCAAAGCGGGTATTGCTCGCGCACAGATTGATATCTGCAGCGAGCATCAACTCGATACCGATGGTCAGGCAGTAGCCCTGGGCGGCGACGATCACCGGTTTGCTGATCCTGGGGCCTGCGAAAACGCCCCAAGGGTCACAGCCTCCCAGCGGCGGTTGCCAGCCGCCTGCCATTACCCCGCTGACATTGGCCAGGTCCAGGCCGGCGGTGAAGTGGTCGCCATGGGCAAATACAACGGCCACCCGTGCGTCATCATTTCGATCAAATTCGCCATAAGCCAGGCTGAGCTCATTGAGCAAGTCCAGGTCAAAGGCGTTGCGCTTGGCGACCCGATCCAGGCCCAACAACAGGACATGACCCTGCAGTTCACGGCTGACGCGACTACTGCTGGCTTGATTCATCGGACGTGTCCTCGGACGGGGGAAAAGTTTCAGACCAATGGAAGGTGAACCGTTTAAGCGTCATGACCAGCAGGGCCGGGCCTTTGAAAAATAGACCCTGCCGCGCTTATCTGCAAAGACTGTGATGCCGTGCGGTTTATCGGCGCCTGGCGATAAAAAAAGCTCCCTTTTTCAGGTATTTCCGGTATAGTGCGCGCCGGCCTTTAACCGGGCCGCGTTTAGGTAGTGCAATTCCCCGAAGTCAGCTTCGGCTGCGCGTCCGCACAGCGGACTCTCCCTTGACGAATCTTTTTCATTCATTCGTTTTCGCAAATCCCCGCCGACAAAGCAGCCAGGGCGACTCTTGAGTCTCAACACGGCATGCGCAGCTTTGGAGCATGGGTCTTTGCGGATGCACTTAGAGGCAGACCCATGACCCAGGAAACCGGCGGCTTCGCCGCTTTTAATCTTAACCCGAACATTCTCGCTGCCGTCATCGCGACCGGCTACGAAGAACCTTCGGCGATTCAGCAGCAATCGATCCCGATCATCATGGCCGGCCAGGACATGATTGGCCAGGCGCAAACCGGTACCGGTAAAACCGCCGCGTTCGCCCTGCCTATCCTGCACTGCATCGATCCTGCCAAGCGCGAACCGCAAGCCCTGATCCTGGCGCCAACTCGTGAGTTGGCGCTGCAAGTAGCAACCGCTTTTGAAACCTACGCCAAGCAAATGCCAGGCGTTACCGTTGTTGCCGTTTACGGCGGCGCGCCGATGGGCCCGCAACTGAAAGCCATCCGTAATGGCGCTCAGATCGTTGTCGCCACCCCGGGCCGTCTGTGCGACCACCTGCGTCGTGACGAGAAAGTCCTGTCGACCGTGAACCACCTGGTTCTGGACGAAGCCGACGAAATGTTGAAGCTGGGCTTCATGGATGACCTGGAAGTCATCTTCAAGGCGCTGCCACCGACCCGTCAGACCGTGCTGTTCTCGGCCACCCTGCCACAGTCGATCCGTGCCATTGCCGAACGCCACCTGCGCGATCCGCAACACGTGAAGATCCAGACCAAGACTCAGACCGTTACCGCGATCGAACAGGCTCACCTGTTGGTTCACGCTGACCAGAAGACCTCGGCTGTATTGAGCCTGCTGGAAGTCGAAGACTTCGACGCCCTGATCATGTTCGTGCGTACCAAGCAAGCGACCCTGGACCTGGCCAGTGCCCTGGAAGCCAAAGGCTACAAAGCCGCTGCGCTGAACGGTGACATCGCCCAGAACCAACGTGAGCGCGTGATCGACTCCCTCAAGGATGGCCGTCTGGACATCGTTGTTGCGACCGACGTAGCCGCTCGTGGTCTCGACGTTCCGCGTATCACCCACGTGTTCAACGTTGACATGCCTTACGATCCAGAGTCCTACGTTCACCGTATCGGCCGTACCGGCCGTGCCGGTCGCGAAGGTCGTGCACTGCTGCTGGTGACTCCACGTGAGCGCCGCATGCTGCAAGTGATCGAGCGTGTAACCGGTCAGAAAGTGGCTGAAGTCCGCCTGCCGGATGCCCAGGCCGTTCTCGATGCCCGCATCAAGAAACTGACCAACAGCCTGTCGCCACTGGTGGCTGACGCTGAATCGACCCACGGCGACCTGCTGGACCGCCTGACCGCCGATATCGGTTGCACTCCACGCGCCCTGGCTGCAGCCCTGCTGCGCAAGGCTACCAACGGTCAGGCCCTGACCCTGGCAGCCATCGAGAAAGAGCGCCCGCTGGTGCCGAACAACGCGCCGCGCGGTGATCGTCCAGAACGTACCGGCGACCGTCCGGACCGTGGCGATCGTGAGCGTCGTGCTCCGGTTCCATTGGCTGAAGGCCGTGCTCGTTGCCGTACCGCGCTGGGCGCGCGTGATGGTATCGCTGCCAAGAACCTGCTGGGCGCTATCCTCAACGAGGGTGGCCTGGCACGTGAAGCCATCGGTCGCATCCAGGTCCGTGACAGCTTCTCCCTGGTGGAGTTGCCGGAAGACGGTCTGGAAAAACTGCTGACCAAGCTGAAAGACACTCGTGTTGCCGGCAAGCAATTGAAGCTGCGTCGTTACCGCGAAGATTGATCCGCCCCTGGGCTGATTGATCGCACATAAAAAATCCCCGACTGGTTCGGGGGTTTTTTTTGTCCGGTGTTAACCGAAGCGGTAGATGTCCATGCCCAGCGCGCCCATGGTGAACCCTTGATGCGCCACGCTGAAGTCACCCCCAGCGCCGCGCGCAAAGTACAACGGCAACAAATGTTCATCGCTGGGATGGCTGCGCACGGCGTGTGGCGCCTGGCGACGGTAATCATGCAACGCCGCTTCGTCGTTGGCAGCGAGTGTGTCCACTACCCAGTCGCGGAAATCGCGTGCCCAGGGTTCGATACTCTCAGGTCCGGCCTGCCAGTTCAGCTCGCCCAGGTTGTGGGTGATGCTGCCGGAGCCGATCAACAGCACGCCCTGTTCGCGCAAGCTGGCCAAGGCATGTCCGACGCGGGTTTGCAGGGCAGGGCCCATGCGACTGGGCAAGGAGACTTGCACCACTGGAATGTCCGCTGCCGGGTACATCAGCGAGAGCGGCACCCAGGTGCCATGGTCAAACGGGCGGCGCTCATCGATTCGCGCATTCAAGCCGTCGGCATGAAGCAGGTCGACGATTTGGTTGGCCAATTGCGGGTCGCCCGGCGCCGGGTACTGCACGGCGAACAGCTCGCGGGGGAAACCGCCGAAGTCGTGCCAGGTCTCGGGCGCAGCGCTGCCGCTGACCAGCAGTTCCTGGCTTTCCCAATGCGCCGACACCACCACAATTGCCTTCGGCCGTGGCAGTTCAGCGGCCAGGCGCTGCAGGGCAGGGCCGCTGGCGCCGGGTTGCAGGGCAAGCATGGGTGATCCGTGGGAGATAAACAGGCTGGGTAACATAAGGAAGGTCCTGAGGTTTAACATGGGCCCATCTTCAATCAGATCATTGATCTAAATCTAATATAAGTTTTAGCGCTTTTTGATCGAATTCTCGGAGGTGATTTCATGGAGCCCAAATTTTGGCAGGAGCGCTGGGCGCGTAATCAGATCGGCTTTCACTTGCCCGAAGTTAACCCTTACCTGCTGCGTTATTGGCCTTCGCTGACCCTTGCTCAGGGCGCCAAGGTGCTGGTGCCGCTGTGCGGCAAAAGCCTGGACCTGATGTGGCTGGCCAGCAACGGCTATCACGTACTCGGCGTTGAACTGTCGGAGCAGGCGGTTGATGCGTTTTTCCGCGAGCAGAATCTGACGCCGCGAATCACTTGGCACGGCGTATTCAAGGTGTACCAGGCCGATTTGATCGAGATATGGTGCGGCGATTTCTTTGCCTTGGATGCTGGGGCACTGGCTGATTGCACGGCGCTTTACGACCGTGCCGCACTGATTGCCTTGCCGCCGCTGATGCGTGCGCAGTACGCCGAGCAGTTGAACAGCCTGTTGCGGCCGGGCTGCCAGGGGCTGCTGATCACCCTGGACTATGACCAGACGCAAAAAGCCGGCCCACCCTTTGCGGTGACGGACGATGAGGTGAAGGTAAGGCTGGGTTTGCAGTGGTGCCTGGAGGTGCTCGAAGCTCAGGATATTCTGGATGAGAGCTGGAAGTTCGTGCAGGACGGTGTCACGCGCCTCGAAGAGCGCGCTTATCGGCTCACCAAGGTGTAAAACCCGCGCACAAAAAAGGGGCGATCCAATCGCCCCTTTTGCATTACCGGGTATCAGCCCCGGCGACGCAGCGCGTCGATACGCTCTTCCAGCGGCGGGTGGCTCATGAACATGCGAGCCAGGCCCTGCTTGACGCCGCCGTTGATGCCAAAGGCGGTCAGGCTGTCGGGCATATGCACCGGCAGGCCCTGTTCGGAGCGCAAGCGCTGCAGCGCACTGATCATTGCACTGGTGCCAGCCAGACGTGCGCCGGCTTCGTCTGCGCGGAACTCTCGTTTGCGCGAGAACCACATCACAATCGCGCTGGCCAGGAAGCCCAGTACCACTTCGGCAAAGATGGTCGCTACAAAGTAGGCGATACCGCGGCCGCCTTCGTTCTTGAAGATCACCTTGTCGACAAAATTGCCGATGATCCGCGCGAAGAACATCACGAAGGTGTTCACCACGCCTTGCACCAGCGCGAGGGTAATCATGTCGCCGTTGGCCACGTGGCCAATCTCGTGGGCGAGTACCGCCTTCACTTCATCGGGTGAAAAACGTTCGAGCAGCCCTTGGCTGACCGCCACGAGGGCGTCGTTCTTGTTCCAGCCCGTTGCAAAGGCATTGGCCTCGTAAGCAGGGAAAATCCCGACTTCGGGCATTTTAATACCTGCTTCTTGAGACAACTGCTCCACGGTTTGCATCAGCCATTGTTCATGGCGCGTGCGTGGTTGAGTGATGATCTGGGTGCTGGTGCTCATCTTCGCCATCCACTTGGAGATGAACAGCGAGAACAGCGAGCCTGCAAAACCAAAGACCGCACAGAAAATCAGCAGCTGATTGAGGTTCAGATCAACCCCGTTGGCCGCCATGAACCCGTTGAAGCCGAAGAGGCTCAGGGTGATGCTGGCAATCAGCACGACCGCCAGGTTGGTGGCCAAGAACAGCAGGATGCGCATCATGGTTGTAGAGTTCTCCTCATGCTTAATATGTCGCGTACTGCGGGGTATATAAGGTGCGGCTTAGGGTGATTCAACCGAGCGACTATTTCAAACTGTGTCCTACAGCTTGAATGTACAGTCTTGAAGGGATTTTCCGATGAGGAATGCCACCCGTGAAATGCCACTTTTTGCCTTGGGGCCCCGTAACTACAGGGTTTTGTGGATGTGGAGACACAAGTGCAGCGCGGGGAGAACAGATAGCCAGAGAAGTGTTGCCAGATAATCGCCGTACGACCGAATGTCGGTCGTACGGCGCCGCACCGCTACTGGCGATAGGACTTGAGGAAGTTGCCAATTCGGCCAATCGCCATGTCCAGGTCATCCACGCGCGGCAAGGTCACCACACGGAAGTGATCCGGCCACGGCCAGTTGAACGCCGTGCCCTGGACCACCAGCAGCTTTTCCGACAGCAGCAGGTCGAGCACGAACTTCTCGTCGTTGAGGATCGGGCAGACCTTCGGGTCGATCCTTGGGAAGGCGTACAGCGCGCCCATGGGCTTCACGCAGCTCACGCCCGGGATCGCATTGAGCAGCTCCCACGTACGGTTGCGCTGTTCCAGCAGGCGGCCCTGGGGCAGGATCAGGTCATTGATGCTCTGGTAGCCGCCGAGGGCGGTCTGGATCGCATGTTGGCTCGGCACGTTGGCGCACAGGCGCATGTTGGCCAGCATGTCGATGCCTTCGATGTAGCTCTGGGCGTTGTGCTTGGGCCCGGAAATGGCGATCCAGCCGGAGCGGAAGCCCGCCACGCGGTAGGACTTGGACAGGCCGTTAAAGGTCAGGCACAGCAGGTCCGGCGCCAGGGAGCCGGTGCAGATATGCACCGCATCGTCATAGAGGATCTTGTCGTAGATCTCGTCGGAGAACACCACCAGGTTGTGCTGGCGTGCCAGCTCGAGCATGCCCAGCAGCACTTCCTTGGAATACACGGCGCCGGTGGGGTTGTTCGGGTTGATGATCACCAGGGCCTTGGTGTTCGGCGTGATCTTGGCCTTGATGTCGGCCAGGTCCGGGAACCAGTCGGCGCCCTCGTCGCACAGGTAGTGCACCGGGTGGCCGCCGGCCAGGGTCACGGCGGCGGTCCACAGTGGGTAGTCCGGTGCCGGCACCAGCACTTCGTCACCGTTGTTGAGCAGGGCCTGCATGGACATCACGATCAGCTCGGATACGCCATTACCCAGGTAGATGTCTTCGATGCCGACGCCTTCGACCTGCTTCTGCTGGTAGTACTGCATCACGGCCTTGCGCGCGCTGAACAGGCCTTTGGAATCGCTGTAGCCCTGGGCGGTGGGCAGGTTGCGGATCACATCCTGGAGGATTTCATCCGGCGCTTCGAAACCAAAGGGCGCCGGGTTGCCAATGTTCAGCTTGAGGATGCGATGGCCTTCCTCTTCCAGGCGCTTGGCGTGCTTGAGCACTGGGCCGCGAATGTCGTAGCAGACGTTGGCGAGCTTGTTCGATTTGCTGACCTGCATGGCGATGTGATCCTGAAAATGAACGATCCAGACGGTATGGGCACTACCGTACTGTGAATGCTGCAAGGTCCGCACCCATAAATACGTTTGAATGCCGGTAGCGCGGGTGCCAGACTGGCGTTTTGAAGAGGCGCAATCATACGTGCCGCCTGATCCGTGGAAAAGATACAGATCAGGCTTTTTCAGTTGCCGAGGTGTACCGATGGAAAAGTTGCAGAAAACCGTTGAAGAATGGAAGGCAATGCTCGATCCAGAGCAGTACAACGTGTGCCGCCTCAAGGGCACCGAGCGTCCTTTCAGCGGTAAGTACAATGAGACCAAGACTGAGGGTGTGTATCACTGCATCTGTTGCAATGAGCCGCTGTTCGATTCGACCACCAAGTTTGATTCGGGCTGCGGCTGGCCCAGCTTCTACGCGCCGATCGCCGACAGCGCGATGATCGAGATCCGTGACGTCAGCCACGGCATGATCCGCACCGAAGTGACCTGCGCCAAATGCGATGCGCACCTCGGGCATGTGTTCCCGGACGGTCCGCCGCCGACGGGGCTGCGTTATTGCATCAACTCGGTGTGCCTGGACCTTGTACCCCGTTAACTCGACTGACGGCGGGCCTCTGTAGGAGCGAGCCTGCTCGCGAAAGTCGTCAACGATTACGCGGGCATTCTGGTTCCGCGCGGTGTCCTTGAGTTTTTCGCGAGCAAGCCCGCTCCTACAGAGTGTTGATGGGATGCCATCAGTCTGGTCAATTAAATTGCACGCAATTGAATTGCCTACTATGTTTCACCTTCTTCCCCCTTTATCGAGGCACTGCCATGAGCAACAACCTGCTGAGTATCCCTTGCACCACTATCAAGGGTGAGCAAAAGACCTTGGCGGATTTCGCCGGCAAGGCCGTCCTCGTGGTCAACACCGCCAGCAAATGCGGCTTCACCCCGCAGTACAAGGGCCTGGAGCAACTTTGGCAGCAGTACAAGGACCAGGGCCTGGTGGTGCTGGGCTTCCCTTGCAACCAGTTCGGCAAGCAGGAGCCCGGTGACGAAGGTGCGATTTCCGAATTCTGCGAGCTGAACTTCGGTGTCAGCTTCCCGTTGTTCAAGAAGATCGACGTCAATGGCAGTGATGCCCATCCACTGTTCGTGCAACTGAAAAAACAGGCGCCCGGACTGCTGGGCTCCAAAGGCATCAAGTGGAACTTCACCAAGTTCCTCATCGGCCGCGACGGCCAGGTGGTCAAGCGCTTCGGTCCTGCCACCAAGCCGCAGGACTTGACCCAAGAGATCGAAGCCTTGCTCAAATGACCGACCTGCCCAGCGTGTCCCTGGCCCTGAACAACCAGCTGTGTTTCAAGCTCTACGCAGCGTCACGCGCAGTCACCCGCGCCTACAAGCCGATGCTCGACCAGTTGGGCCTGACCTACCCGCAATATGTGGTGATGCTGGTGTTATGGGAGTGGCACGCCACGCCTGCGCTGCAGCCGACGGTCAAGGCCTTGGGTGAACGCCTGATGCTCGACTCGGGCACGCTGACGCCGCTGCTCAAGCGCCTTGAGCAGCTTGAGTTAGTGAAGCGCCGGCGCAGTGCCAGGGATGAGCGTGAAGTGCATTTGAGCCTGAGCGCGGCCGGTGTGCAGCTGCGGGACCAGGCCCATGGTTTGAAGACCCGCTTGTTGTGTGATCGCGGCATCGACCTGAATCAAGCCGATGCCTTGCGCGATGGCCTCGACCAGTTGCTTGCGCAGCTTAAAGACTTGTCGTCCCAGGCACCCACAAGTCCAGCAGCGCATTGAGTTCTTCGCGGCGGAACGGCTTGGCCAGGTAGTCATTCATCCCCGCCGCACGGCAGCGCTCGCGTTCTTCGGACAGGGCGTTGGCGGTCAATGCGACAATCGGCAGGTCCGGCCAGCGCCCGCTGCGACGAATCTGCCGGCTGGCCTCATAGCCATCCATCACCGGCATGTTGCAGTCCATCAGCACCATATCGAAGCGCTGTTCTTCAAGAAACTTGAGTGCTTCGCCACCATGGGCGGCGACAATCACTTCGCAGCCCAGCTTGCTGAGCATACCCTTGGCCACCAGTTGGTTGACCGGGTTGTCCTCCACCAGCAGGATGCGCGCCCGATGTGCGAGTGGCGCGGCATCCAGTTGGATTGGGTCAGGCATCAGATGTGCGTCGGTGCGTAAGTTGCGGTGCAGGATCTGGTACAGCGCGTTGCGGCTCAAGGGGCGCGCCTGTTGGTGCAGCGGCGCGAGTGCTGCCACTTCTTCGCTGGGCATGAAATTGCCATAGGCGGTCACCAGCAGGATGGGCGTGGTAATGCCCGGTCGTATGCGGAACAGGCATTCCGGGCAGTCGGTAATCAGCAGGTCAGGCGTTTGCCCGCTCAAGTCGTCTTCCATGGTGAAACAACGGGGGGCCAGTCCCCAGCTGGGCAGCAGGGTCGTGAGCAACTCTGTCAGGCCGCTGCCGGCGTTGGTGATGGCGATGACCTCACCTTTGAGCGGCGGTGGCTGCAAGGCGGGCAAGTGGGCAGGCAGTGGCAGGTCGGCGCAGAACTGGCTGCCAAAGCCCACTTCCGAGCTGATACTCAAACGCCCCTTCATCGCTTCGCACAGGTTGTGCGTCAGCGCCAGGCCCAGGCCCGTCCCACCAAACTGGCGAGTGATACCTGCGCCTGCCTGGGTGAACGGTTGGAAGATTTTCACCTGGGCCTCCTGCGCAATGCCGATGCCGGTATCGCAGACTTCAATGCGCACCCCGCCGTCGTGGGTACGCAGGCGCACATCAACCCGACCAAAGCGCGTGAACTTCAGGGCGTTGGAGAGTAGGTTGCTGACAATCTGCCGCACACGGGTCGGGTCACCCAGCACCTGGGCCGGGAACTGCGGGTCGATCAGGCAGCTCAGTTCCACGCTCGGTGCGGCGTTCTGCGATAACAGGTTGGCGGTGTCTTCCACCAGTGCGCCCAAGTCGAACGGGATGCGCTCCAGCTCCAACTGGCCGGCGTCGAACTTGGACAGGTCGAGAATATCGTTGAGTAACTCCACCAGCACTTTGCCGGAGTCATGGGCGATAGACAGTTGCTGGCGTTGCTCGGCGTTCAACGGACTGTCCAGCGACAGCGCGATCATGCCCAGCAGGCCGTTGAGCGGGGTGCGGATTTCGTGGCTCATATTCGCCAGGAAGGCCGCCCGGGCCTGGGCCATGCCCAATGCCTTCATCTTCGCCGCTTCCAGTTCATCGTTGGACTGGGTCAGTCGCTGGTTGCTGGCCTTGAGTTCAAGGGTGCGCGCGGAAACGATGTCTTCCAGTTGCCCCAAGTATTCAGTCAGCCGGTCTTCGGCGTGGCGGCGCTGCTGGATTTCGGTTTCCATGTTTTCGAATTGCTGGTTGGCGACGTTTACCAGCACGCCGATTTCATCGTGCTCATGCCCTGGCGGGCAGTCCAGGCGTGCCTGATTGCGTGTGCTCAGCTCACGAATAATGCGCACCAGTGGCTGGGTCAGCATCACGTAGAACAGGCCCAGCAAAATCCCGGTCAGCAGCAGGCTGCGCACGAACCCGTTGAGCAGGGTGATCTCAGCGCGGCGTAGGAACCGGCTACCAAAGGCGTAGGTGTCGACGTCCAGACGCAGTACACCAAGTGACTCATTGGGCATGTGGCCCAGGAACAGTTTGTCTTCGAACTGACGGTTGGCGCCAAACATAAAGTCACTGATAGGCCGGTAGGTACTTTCCTTGCGTGGTCGGTCGACATCGGCCAGTACCACGCCGTTGTTGTCGATCAACTGCGCGCGAATGATGGCGGGGGAGTGCAGCAGGCCCAGGGTCAGTTCCTGGGCCAGTTCGGCATCGATGTTGTAGGCGATACGTGACGCGGGGTTATGGCTGATTTCGATCAGCGAACGTATTTCGCGGTTGATGGATGCGTCTTCGCTGGCATAATCAATGCCGATTTGGATCAGGCTGAGTAAGGTTCCCAAGACGAAACCGACCAGCACAGTCAATCTGGCTTGTTTATAAGACAAGCGGTGGGCGAACTTGATATCCATTGAGTGTTGAACCACTTCACGTTTCCCTTCGCCCGGCAAGCATAGCTGAACATCCACAAGCTAACGCTTGCCCGGCATGAATCGTTTTTTACGCAGCCCCAAGCGGTCTGTCGCAGGGTTGCCAATACGCCATCTTTTGCAAGAACTTGCCAGAGGAATAATCGTGGATTCTCGATTGAGTGCCTTTCTAGAGCGAGCCGATGCAGTGCTCGCTCGCCTGGAACCCTTGTTGCCCGCGCCACGCCAAACCATCGACTGGAATCATTGCCTGGCTGCCCGTTGGCAGCGTGAGGGCCGCAGTGGTTTCCTGTTGCCGCTGGACGTGAGCCTAGACATGCGCCTGTCCGACCTGATCGGCGTAGACAAGCAACGTGAAACCCTTGCGCGTAACACCCAGCAGTTTCTGGATGGCCTGCCTGCCAACCATGCGTTGCTGTGGGGGTCGCGGGGCACCGGTAAATCGTCCATGGTCCGCGCTTTGCTCGCCCAGCACGCCAAGGCCGGTTTGCGCCTGATCGAAATCGAGCGTGACCATCTGGCCGATCTGCCGCGCGTGGTTGAGCAACTGCTCAAGTTGCCGCAACGTTTCATCCTGTTCTGCGACGACTTGTCGTTCGAGGCCGGCGAAGGTGACTATCGGGTACTCAAGAGCGTGCTGGACGGCTCCCTGGAGCAGGCGCCTGAAAACGTGCTGTTGTATGCCACGTCCAACCGCCGCCATCTGGTGCCGGAAAACCAGAGCGACAACGATAACTGGAAGCGCGTGGACGGTGAGTTGCACCCGAGCGAGGCGGTGGAAGACAAGATTGCCCTGTCCGACCGCTTTGGCTTGTGGCTATCGTTCTACCCGTTCACCCAGGAACATTTCCTGGACGTGGTCGAGCACTGGATCGGTGAGCTGGCGAACAAGGCGGGTTTGCAGTGGCAGCGCGATGAGGCCCTCGATATTCTCGCCGTGCGCTGGGCTACCGGGCGCGGCAACCGCAACGGTCGCTGCGCGTATCAATTCGCCCGTTACTGGGTGGGTCTCAAATTGCTGGAGCGTCAACCATGATCGATTTACAACAAGCCGGTACCGGCCTCGGTGGCTATGCCCTGCTGGGTGCCCAGCTGGAGTCGCTGCTGGCCGATGAGCGCGATTTCATCGCCAACAGCGCCCAGTTTTCCGCTTTCCTGTTCAGCCAGCTGGATGACCTGAACTGGGCGGGCTTTTACCTCAACCGCAATGAAGAGCTGGTGCTTGGCCCGTTCCAGGGGCAGATCGCCTGTGTGCGTATTCCGTTCGGCCGTGGGGTGTGCGGCGCGGCCGCGTCCTCGCGGCAAACCCAGCGAGTAGACGATGTTCACGCATTTCCCGGGCATATCGCCTGTGACAGCGCGTCCAATAGCGAACTGGTGGTGCCACTGTTCAAGGACGGCACATTGATTGGTGTCCTTGACCTCGATAGCCCGTCGTTGGCCCGCTTTACCCCTCAGGACCAGGCCGGTATCGAACAGCTGGCGGCGATTTTCCTGCGCTTGACCGACTGCTGATCAAATAGGGGGCGCGCCCGCCCCTTATTGGCCATCCAGCTCGTCAAGCCGCACTTGCAGCATCCTCTCCAGCTCCAGCATCAGCTTCTCCAGGGACTTCACACTCGCTTCGATCAGGGGCCGATCATCGCCCCGGGCACAGGCCTGTTCGAGGGCTTCGCACTGCGAGGCCAGCGCACTGGCCTGAACGATGCGAGCGGCTCCCTTGATCTTGTGAGCCTGTTCGATGATGTCCTCGACGCCGGTCTGCGCAGCCATCAACGCGACCAACTCCTGGCGATCCTGGCGACTGCTGCTCAGCAACTCCTTCAGCAGCAGGCGGCACATATGTGGATCGCCACCGGTAAGGGCCTCGAAATTGCCGATGTCCAGGATCAGGCCGGTGGGCTGGGGGCTGATCTTTGCCAGTTGCCGCTCCAGCGCCGTGAGGTTGATAGGCTTGAACAGGCAGTCATCCATGCCCGCCTGTGCACAGCGTTGCTTCTCTTCTGGCTGGGCATTGGCCGTAAAACCCAGTACTACGCAAGGCGTCAGCTGTTCGCGTTGCTCGTATTCGCGGATCGAACGGCTCAACTCGTAGCCATTCATGATCGGCATGTTGCAATCGGCGATTACCAGGTCGAAGTGCTCCTGGCGCCAGGCCTGGAAGCCGGCAGCGCCGTTCTGGGCGGCGGTGAACTGGTGGCCCAGGTAGCCGAGCTGCTGACACATCAACAGGCGATTCGCCGGATGGTCGTCCACTACCAGCACATTGAGCACAGGCACATCTGTGGTTGCGGCAGGCTTGAGTTCGTCGACTACCTGCGCTGCCTGCAGGCGATTCATCTTCAGGTTCACATGCACCTGGGTGCCCACCATGGGCACGCTGCTCAGGCTCAGTTGCCCGCCCATCATGGCGCACAGGCTGCGACAGATCACCAGCCCAAGGCCGGCACCGCTCCTGGCCAACTGTCCTGAGTTGTCCGCCTGGGCAAAGGGTTCGAACAGGCGCATCTGGTCGTCCCGGCTGATACCGATGCCGGTGTCCTCCACCACCAGTTTCATCTCGACCTGCTGCGGCAATTCGGTGGCTGATACTTCCACCTTGATCTTTACCTGGCCACGTTCGGTGAACTTGATGGCATTGCTGATCAGATTGGACAGCACCTGCTTGAAGCGCAGTGGGTCGATCAGGACTTCGGTGTGTTCAAGATCAGGCGTGAACTCCAGCAACAGGCTAAGGGTCTTCTGGCGTGCCAGGCCGTCGAAGACACGCACTACCGACTCGATCACCTCCCTCAGGTTCACGCGTTCCGGTGCCAGGCTGAGGCGACCGGATTCAATCCGTGCGATGTCCAGGATGTCGCCGATCAGCTCCAGCAGATCCTTGGCCGAGTTGTAGGCAACTTCGATGGCGGGGCGGTCGAGGTGGCCCTGGTCCGCCCGCTTGAGGGTCAGTTCGAGCATGCCGATCACCGCGTTCATCGGCGTGCGGATTTCGTGGCTCATGGTGGCGAGGAACGTGCTCTTGGCCCGATTGGCTTCGTCGGCTCGCTCCTTGGCGGTGCGAAGTTCGTCGAACAACTGGCGTCGTTCACTGATATCGATCCAGCCACCGATGATGCCCTGAACTTCACCGACGGAGTCGCGGTACGGCAGGATCCAGTGGTAGATCGTCAGTTTTTTTCCGCGAATATGCAGGGTGCGATCCAGGATCAGCGGGTTGCCTTCGGCCACCACGCGCTGATAGTCGGCATGGTATTGCGCCGCCTCGACTGCGAGGGCTGTGCTGATCTGGACCGCGCTTTTACCTATCACGTCTTCGCGCTTGACGTCGAACGCCTGCAAGTAACTGTCGTTGCAGGTCTGCAGCAACCCCTTGTTGTCACGTACGTAGATCGGGTGCGGGGTTTCATTGACCAGGGCGCGCATGAACTCAAACTGATCATTGAGGGCGCGCTCGGCCATTTTCCGGTGCTTGATCTGGCGGCGCATGTACGCGTTCCAGCTCAGGGAGATCAGCAGCAGCAGCCCGGTCCCGATGATGATGCGCGCAATCAGTTGGTGATAATCACGCCAGTAGCTGTCTGAGGCGGCGGTATAGCCGCGCCAACGACTGTTGATCACGCCCAGTTCATCCGGTGCGATGCTGAGCAAAGCCTTGTCGAGAATCGAGCTGAGTTCGGTGGCGCTGCGTGATGTCGCCAGCCCGAAGGTGGCCGGCATCGTGCCAATGCTGAAGCTGATTTGAATCTTGTCCTGAAGCATCTGCGAGGACAGGAAGTAATTGGCGACCACCAGCGTATTAACTGCGCCCTCTACATGGCCTTGTACCAGCAGTTCGGCTGACTTGAATGTGTCGCCGGTTTCTACCAACTGAATCTTTGGGAAGTGCTCACGCAGGAATTTTTTCAGTGGACTGCCTTGAGTGACCGCCAGGCGCTTGCCTTCCATTTCCTCCAGACCTGTAGGTGCCTGGCCGTCCTTGCGTGTCAACATCACGTAGGAGTTTTCCAGATAGGGACGACTGAAGTTCAGTTGGGCTTCTCGCTCGACGCTGGGGATGACTGCTCCGATGATGTCCGCTTTGCCGGTCTCTACGTGCTCGATCATCGTGTTCACATCACGCCCGCGCTGGACTTCGAAGCGCAGCCCTGTGCGCAGGCGAATCAACTCCAGCAGGTCGGCCGTAATGCCGCGAAAGTTACCATCGGCGTCGAAGAAGGTCAGCGGCGCAAAGGTGGGGTTCACGATCACTTTGACTACTGGGTTTTCTCTCAGCCAACGTTCTTCGCGAAGGGTCAGCTGCAGCTTTTGGTCGGTCAAGAGGATGTCGCTGCCGGCACTCCAGCGTTTGGCGATCGTTTCCCGTTCGGAGGTGGGCACGGCCCTCAGTACGGCGTCGACGATGCTCAACAGCATTCGCTGGTCCTGGGGCATTGCAAAGCTGAATCCATAGGCTTCATGTCTACCGAAGTTAGCCATGCGAATGTTTTTCAGATAACCCTTGTTGATCATGTAGTGGGTGGAAATGGTATCGCCGAGAAAAACGTCAGCCTGCTCGAAAGCCACTGCATTCAAGGCGTTTTGATAAGAGGGGTAGGCACGGATGATTGCCTTGGGGTACAGCTTTTCCACCTCGTGCAGTGGCAGATAGTGATAGACCAGTGCCAGCCGCATGCCTGCCAGCCCATCATTCAGGCTGCGAGTTTCGCCTTCGCGGGTCACCAGTACCGGCCGGTCCACGGCGTACGGCTCCGACAGGGTCAGGTTGGGGTTTGCCGCTTCAAAGCTGTTGGAAGAGCCCAGTAGGTCGATATCCCCCGCTTCGAGGGCACGAATGGCGGCCTCCCGAGAGGGGTAGCGCAACACTTTTACCGGCACGTCCAGCGCCATTGCCAGCAAGCCGGCGTAGTCGGCGGTGAGTCCCTCATAGTCACGCCCGCTGGAGGTGAGGTCAAAAGGCGGGTAGTCAGGAAACGCCGCGCCCAGTACCAGTTCGCGTTTGTTCTGGAGCCATTGGCGCTGGGCCTTGTTCAGGTGGGGCTCCAGCTGCACGGAGCTCGCGCGACTCAATAGGTTGAAATGCTCCGGGCTTGCTGGAAGGGTTGCAGGTACGGCGGTGCTGAAGCACAAACCGGCACTCAATATAATCAAATAGTCCTTTATACGCCTGGGCATCCGCTTTCTCACACTAGCGCGTTTCGTTTTGCCATCTCGATAAGTTCTACCAAGGACTTGGCTTGAAGTTTTTGCATCAGCCTCTTTTTATATGTGCTTACTGTTTTGTTGCTCAGGAACATACCTTTAGCGATTTCCTTGTTGGTACGGCCTTGTGCAAAAAGTTGCAATACCATCAACTCACGATCATTAACGGCCTTGAACAGTTCAAGTTCCTTGCCGCTTTCATCGCAGGGGGTCAAGGCTTGGCTGGGGAAGTAGTTGTAACCGGACAGTACGGCGCGGATGGCGCTCATCAGCTCGCTCAGGTCACCTTCCTTGCACACGTAGCCATCGGCGCCCGAACGCATGCATCGAGTGGCAAACAGGGTGGGGGATTGAGCCGTCAGAACGAGGGTTTTCATCGAGGCGTTCATGGCGTTGAAGCGGCAAAGCACTTCCAGGCCATCGAGTTTTGGAATGCTGATGTCCAGGATGATCAGGTCCGGCATGCATTCGCGGACCATTTGTATGGCGTCGCATCCGTTATCCGTTTCGCCGACTACTTTGAAATTTTCTTCGTGCTCCAACAACATTCGTATGGCCAGCCTTATAACGGGATGGTCATCAATAATAAAAACTGTGTTCATGATCATATTCCATGCAAGTACAAATAAAGCGGGCACATTAGCTCAGAAGCCGACGGGTAAGCATGAACTTGGGTGGCAACAGGTATAAAACAGGAAAGTTCCTACATTAAAAAAGGTAAAAGCCTACCTGTCTCTAAGGAGTTGTAACGCGACAGGTCAACGTTTCGCAGGGGCATGGGTTGAAGGGGCATGGCAAGAACTTTACGGTGGTTGTGCGAGAATTTTCCGACCGGACGATTTGTTTAAAGTCCTACATTTATAACGTCAGTAATGTATGGGTCAAATGTGCAAGCTCATCTTTATTCAACGGCTTTGGCAAGTAGCCGAGCAATGGCAGGCCACGTTTGAGGGCTTGGGTTTGCAACGCTGAAAGTTCTGTCTCGGGAAGTCCGCTGAGCAAGATGGCGGCCTTGATAAAGCATTGGCGACTGGCAATTTCAATCAGTTCAAGCCCAGGCAGGTCGGGCAGGCACTGGTCACACAGGATGATGTCGAAGGGCGCCTCGGCCTGGGTCATCAAACGGATTGCCTGCTCGGCGTTTTCGGCCGGGGCGAGGTGTTCGAAGCCGAAGCTTCTCAGCAGGCATTGGGTGGCGAGCAGTTGAAAGGGATGGTCCTCCACCAACAGGATACGAAGAGGGTAACTGGGCATAGAAGGCACACGGTGAGTCAAGCGTCGATAGGGGGCACGTAGGAACTGTTCACCAGACCTGCCCGGAGCGTGCGCGATTATTCTTCGGGTGCTTGTGCGAATTCGATCAGGCCGCTCTGTTCCCGTCGTAGGCAGATTCTGTTCAGTGAACAGGCGGCCTGATCAGTCAGGCTATTGAGGGCTGGAGCGCCCGGTCATCTCCCGTGCCATCTCGGTGGCATAGCTGTCGGTCATGCCGGCGATGAAGTCGATCATCCGCAGGAACGACCTGTGCAGCGGCCACGCAGGGTCCGGCGCGTTGTTGCCCAGCAGGTCGAGAATGCGCCGGTTCTTGAACGACGGCGTGCGTCCGCCGTGCTGCTCCAGGGCCGCGCCGCAGAAGGCGTTCAACAGGATTTCCAGGGTGGTGTAGGCGCCGATCTCGTGCAGAGTCTTGCGCTTGTCCTGGAAGATCTTTTTGCGCGCCATGTCCTTGGCATCCAGCACGCAGCGTTTGGCGGGGCCGTGCATATGCTCCACCAGGTCGCCGGGCAAGGTGCCAGCCAACAAGGCATCCTGTTGTTCGACGAAGGCGCGCGCCGCAGCGTTGGTCAAGTGCTCGATGGCCTTGCCGCGCAGGATCGCCAGCTTGCGTCGGCGCGAATCCTGGGAGCCCAGTTGGCGGTAAGTCTGCGGCAGGTCGTCGCCCACCAGGTCGAGCAGCAGCGACTCGACTTCGGCGTACTCCAGGAGGTCCATTTCCAGGCCGTCCTCCAGGTCGATCAAGGCGTAGCAGATGTCGTCTGCTGCCTCCATCAGATAGACCAGGGGATGGCGAGCCCAGCGTTGTTCCTCGAGTTGCGGCAGGCCGAGCTTGCTGGCGATCTGTTCGAGGATCGGCAATTCGCTCTGGTAGCAGCCGAACTTGTGTTTCTTGTAACCCAGGGAATCGGCGTGGCGGGCAGTCCAGGGGTACTTGAGATACGTGCCCAAGGTCGCGTAAGTCAGGCGCGTGCCGCCGTCGAACTGGTGGTATTCCAACTGGGTCAGTACCCGGAACCCTTGGGCATTGCCTTCGAAGTTGAGGAAATCATTGCGCTCGGCGGTGCTCATGTCGTCCAGCCAGCCGCGCCCCGCTGCCTGCTGGAACCAGTGGCGGATGGCGTCTTCGCCGGAATGCCCGAACGGCGGGTTGCCGATGTCATGGGCCAGGCAGGCCGATTGCACCACCATGCCCAGGTCGCTCGGGTCGCACCAGTCGGGCAGGGCGCTGCGAAGGGTTTCGCCCACGCGCATGCCGAGGGAGCGGCCTACGCAGCTGACTTCCAGGGAGTGGGTCAGGCGGGTATGGATATGGTCGTTGCTGGACACCGGGTGCACTTGGGTCTTGCGGCCCAGGCGGCGAAACGCGCCGGAGAAGATAATGCGGTCATGGTCTTTGTGAAACGGGCTGCGGCCGAGTTCTTCCGGGCTGTGCAGGGGTTTTCCAAGGCGTTCGCGGGTAAGCAGGGTGGGCCAATCCAAGGCGGGTACTCTCCGTACGGTGAATGACCCTCCCAGCTTCCCGGTTCCGCCCTGACGGGGCAAGCGAAAATCTACAGGCCGGCCGCGTCGATATCGATTAACAGCAAGCGCTGACCGTTATGGAAGAATTGTCCGGCGGTGAGGCAGTACTGGTTGGTGGTGGCGTCACGGTAGGTCGAGGACAACGTCAGGCGACGCTCCTCCCAACCTTCAGCCAGCAGGTGATAGAAGTACGGGCGCCACGACCAGTTGTGGCCCAGATAGCGGCTGTCGGCCTGCCAGGCGTCCTGGCGCCATTCGAAGTTGGGGGTCAACTGGGTGCCATGCCGGTCGCACTGGTAAAAGCGCAGCAGCCAGGGGAAGGCTGGCAGTTGGGGCAAGTGATCCAGCGGGGCTTGGGCTTGTGCCCAGGATTGCAGGATCTTCATCAGTTCGGTCAATTGCTGGCGCAGTTGCATGATGCGCCCGCGTTCGGCCAGTTTCTGCTGGACATACGCCGCGCGCAGTTGGTCAAAACGCGGCACGAAGGCGTCGGTGGCGAACCAGTCCAATTGCGCCTGGGCAAACAGATAGCCCTGCACATAGCGCGACCCGCATTCCAGGGCGAAGCTCAGCTGCGCCTCGGTTTCCACGCCTTCGGCAATGATCCAGCAGCCGGTCTTTTCCGCCATCTGCGCCAGCGCTCGCACTACGTCACTGCTCGGCCCGCCCCTGGCGGCTTGCTGGAACAGGCGCATGTCCAGCTTGAGAATGTCCGGCTGCAGCGCCAATACCCGGTCAAGCTGGGAATAGCCGGCGCCGAAGTCATCGATGGCGATGCGCGCACCGGCCTCGCGATAACGTGCCACCACCTCGGCCAGGCGCTGGATGTCGCCGCCCAGTTCGGTGATCTCGAACACAATGCGCTGCGGGTCGACGCCATGGCTGTGAATCTGTTTGAGACTCGGCAGCGCCTGGCCCGGGCGCAGTTGGTTAATCCAGCGCGGCGAGATATTCAGGCTCAGGAACCAGTCTTGCGGGGCTTCATGCAGGCGGCTTAACGCATTGTCGCGAATCTGCCGGTCGAGACGGCGCAAGGTCGCGCCTGGCGTGCGTGGGTCGGCGAACAACGGGCCAACGGAGTGCAAACTACCATCAGCCTGGCGTAGACGGCCCAAGGCTTCGACGCCAGCAATGCGACCGGTGGCGGTGTCGATAAACGGCTGGAAGCAGGCGAGCGGTTGCCCGTCGATCACGGGGCCTCCTTAAGAGAGGTGGCGAAAAAAGGCCCGGCCCTCGAAAACGGGGACCGGGCCGATTCTGTTAGCAAGAATGCAGCCAGCCGGCTCAACCTTTGCGTGAATTGCCTTGCATGGCCAGTTTGATCAGCGGGATTAATCCGGCACCGAGCCGAACCAGGCGCGTCACACTGCTGATCCCGCCGCCCTTGGCGCCCTTACCGGTGAAGAAACCGATCAGCGTCACAGCGGCCACGCCCCACAGCGGCGCGTGCTTGATGCCCAGGCCGCCCTGAAAGCTTTGGCCCATGTTGCGCACCTTGTTCAGCGGCACCATCAATTGCTGGGACTCGTGGCGAATCTCCTGGCGGTGCATCTCCATGCGCAGGCGGATCAAGGCCTTGCGCATTTCCCGGCGGGAGGTTTGCTGAGTTTCATTCGAGCTCATGGCAGCAGGCGCTCCCGATCATTGGCCAGTTCTTCGAGGGTGGCGTGGAACGGCGTGGACTCATCGAACACTGCCGCTTTCAAGCGCACCCCGCAGAAGGCGGCGGCCAGGGTATAGAACACACAGAGGCAAATGATCCCGGTCAGGCGGTAGCCGGTGTCCCATACCAGGATCATCACCAGCGTCGACAACCCCACCAGCAGCAACAGGGCAAACACCAGTGCCAGGCCGGCAAACAGCAGCAGGCTGACGGTGCGGGCCTTCTGTTCCTGCAATTCGATGCCAAACAGTTCGACGTGGCTGTGCAGCAAGCCTAGAACGGCCGCGCCCAGGCGTCGTGAGGTGGTACCCGTGGACGAGCCAGTTTCGCCGATAGACATGATTAGCGCCTTGTGGCCAGCAGGCCGATCAGAAAGCCCACGCCGGCGGCAATGCCTACCGACTGCCAAGGGTTGGCCTGCACGTAATCTTCCGTCGCGGTGACCGCCGCCTGGCCGCGCTCGCGCAGGGAGTCTTCGGTTTGCTTGAGGGTTTCGCGGGCCTGTAACAGCGTGTCATGAATCTTGGCGCGCAGTTCATCGGCCTGGTCTCCCGCAAGCACCTTGGTGTCGTCCAGCAACCTTTCGGTGTCAGTCACCAGGGTTTGAAAATCCGCCATCAGTATTTCTTGAGCAGTCTTTGCAGTTCTTCTGGCCATGGTTATCTCCGTGATTGGCTGATCGGTACGTGTGGTTTCGAGTCACCGGCTTCGGTGAAGGTTCAGTGCAATTGTGTGGTACAGCTTTTGCTTTGCCTTGGTGCGCAGGCTCCTGGGCCTGCGCTGAATCTGGGCGGCCTAAGGCCAGTGCCTTAAAAACCTTACCCTAAATAACTGAAACTCGCGGAAAAACCCTGTCGGCAATGGCCTGTTGTGTTTTTCGCTGCGCTAAAGCGGTTCATGCCCTCTGAAGAGGGGTGGGGCCGGTGGTGCCAATTTAGTGCGCGAAACCCTGGCTTGAACCGCTTTGGTGCTTTTTGCCCTTAATGCAGGCCTGCCACCCTCCATGGAAAATTTGCAAAGTGCAGTGGATACCCTCGTCCACAGTTCCAATACCCTGTTCATCCTGATTGGTGCGGTCATGGTCCTGGCCATGCACGCCGGCTTCGCGTTTCTGGAAGTCGGGACGGTGCGCCAGAAAAACCAGGTCAACGCCCTGTCGAAGATCCTCAGCGACTTCGCCATCTCCACCCTGGCCTATTTCTTTATAGGCTATTGGATCTCCTACGGTGTGAGCTTCATGCAACCGGCGGCCGTGATCAGTGCCGATCATGGTTATGGCCTGGTGAAGTTCTTCTTCCTGCTGACGTTTGCGGCAGCGATCCCGGCGATCATCTCCGGCGGTATTGCGGAGCGTGCAAAGTTCGCTCCGCAGTTGTGCGCCACTGCGTTGATCGTGGCATTTATCTATCCGTTTTTCGAAGGCATGGTGTGGAACGGCAATTTCGGTTTGCAGGCCTGGCTGCTCAAGACGTTTGGCGCCAGCTTCCATGACTTTGCCGGCTCCGTGGTGGTGCATGCCATGGGCGGCTGGCTGGCGCTGGCGGCGGTGTTGCTGCTGGGCCCACGCAACGGGCGCTACCGCGAAGGGCGCCTGGTGGCCTTCGCGCCGTCGAGCATTCCGTTCCTGGCGCTGGGGTCGTGGATCCTGATTGTCGGCTGGTTCGGTTTTAACGTGATGAGCGCGCAGACCCTGGACGGTTTCAGCGGTCTGGTGGCGGTCAACTCGCTGATGGCCATGGTCGGTGGCACCGTTGCCGCCCTGGTGATCGGCCGCAATGACCCCGGTTTCCTGCATAACGGTCCGTTGGCCGGGCTGGTGGCGATCTGCGCGGGTTCCGACCTGATGCATCCGGTGGGCGCGCTGGTCACCGGTGTGGTCGCGGGCGGGCTGTTTGTGTGGTGCTTTATCGCCGCCCAGGATCGCTGGAAGATCGACGACGTGCTGGGTGTATGGCCACTGCACGGCCTGTGCGGTGTATGGGGCGGGATTGCGTGCGGCATCTTTGGCCAGACGGCGCTGGGTGGATTGGGCGGCGTGAGCCTGATCAGCCAATTGATCGGCACGGGGCTCGGTGTGGCCGTCGCGTTCGGCGGCGGCCTGCTGGTGTACGGCGTGATCAAGCGCGTGCACGGGCTGCGCCTGAGCCAGGAAGAGGAGTATTACGGCGCAGACCTGTCGATCCACAAGATCGGTGCGGTCAGTCAGGATTGATCGGCGCCTCTTCGTCGGTGCTCGGATGCGTGTAAAAACCGTGCAGCAGGCGATAGCGGTTATGCCGTACTTCATCGACCCGCGCCTGCACCTGGTGGTCCGGCAGGCCCAGCAGGATCAAGGCGTGGGAGGCGAGCATCAGGCTCGACTCCAGCAACTCGGGCACCACTTCGTTGGCGCCCGCGGCTTTTAATTCAGCCAGTTGGCTGTCATCGCGGGTGCGCACCAGGATCGGCACGTCGGGGTTGATATGGCGTGCTTCCTTGAGCACCGCCAGGGCGACATCACTGTTGTCCACGGCAATCACCACCAGGCGCGCGCGTTCCAGGCCCACTGCACTGAGCAACGCGCCACGGCGACAATCGCCGTAATGCACGCTGCTGTCTTCGGTGGCGGCTTCCTGCACCCGTTCCGGGTCGTCATCCAGGGCGATAAACGCCTGTTGCTCATTGCGCAGAAAGCGCCCGATGGATTGCCCGACCCGGCCATAGCCGCAGATGACCGCATGCCCTTGTAATTGGGCGTTGAGGGCGGTGATCTGTTCCAATTGCACCTGTTGGTTGGGCTTGCGGTGCAGGCGTAGGGCAATCGCCGGTGCGGCGCGCAACAGCAGTGGGGTCAGCAGCATCGAACAGAACGTAGCGGCGAGCAGCAAGCCGTTGAATTCATCGGGTATCAACCGGCTCTGCTGCATCTGCGCCATCAGCGCAAAACAGAACTCACCGCCCTGGGCCAGGGCCAGGCCGCTGCGCCAGGCAGTCTCACTGTCGCTGCCGCGCAGCTTGACCAACGCAGCCACCACACACCCTTTGATCAGCATCAGCGCGAGGGTCATGCCGAGGATCAACAGGCTGTGGCTGACGAACAACTGCAGGTCGATGAGCATGCCGATGCTGACGAAAAACAGCCCCAGCAGGATGTCGCGAAAGGGGCGGATATCCGCTTCGATCTGATGGCGGTAATGGCTTTCGCCCAGCAGCATGCCGGCCAGGAAGGCGCCGAGGGCAGGGGAGAGGCCCAGCAAGTGGGTGAGCCAAGCGGTCAGCAAGACGATCACCAGCGCCAGCAGCACAAACAGCTCCGCCGAATGGGACGCGGCGACCTCATGAAACAAGCGCGGCAATAACCAGCGGCTGGCGAGCAACAGGCCCACGAACAACACCACGGTTTTGCCCAGCGTCAGCGGCAATGCCCAGTACCAGGCCTGCTCGCTGCTGCCGGCGAACACCGGTACCAACGTCAGCAGCAACACCGCCACCACATCCTGGAACAGCAACACACCGATCGCGTTCTGGCCATGGCTGCTGAAGATTTCGCCGAGGCTGGTCAGTTCCTTGCTGACGATTGCTGTGGACGACAGCGCCAGCCCTGCACCCAGCAACAAGGCGATGCCCGGCGTCACACCAAAGGCTATCAACAAGCCCCCCAGCAGCACGCTGCAACCCAGCACCTGCAAGCTGCCCAGGCCAAACACTACGCGGCGCAGGGCGAGCATCTTGGTCAGGGAAAACTCCAGGCCCAGGGAAAACAGCAGGAACACCACGCCCAGTTCGGCGAGGTCGGGCAGATCCTCGCTGTCATTCACCCAGTCCAGGGCAGTGGGCCCCACGGCCAGGCCCACGCACAGGTAGCCCAGCACGGGTGGCAGTTGCAGACGGCGAAACAGCGCAATCACCACCAGGGATGAGGCCAGAATGATCAGCAGGTTGGCGAACACAAGCATCTCCATTGCAGGGTGAGCGGGCAAAAAGCCGCGAGAATCGCTGAATCAGTTATAGGCCATGGTGATCTGGGTCAGGGTTTATTGTGGCGTGCCCGCTCGCCACAGGTTTTTGTCAGGCTTAGAATATTTGTCTACTTACTGATCAGGGCCATTCGTCATGCTTCCTGAATGCCAGTTGTTCGGCACCCTGGGTTGCCATCTTTGTGAAATTGCCGAAGCCGAAATCATGCCGCTCGTCGAGCGCGGGTTGCTGGTTGAGTTGGTTGATATCACCGACCCCGAAGACCTGACCGACGCCTACGGCCTAAGGATTCCGGTGCTTCGGCGGGTGGACACGGGGGCTGAACTGGATTGGCCCTTCGATGCGGATCAGGTTGTCGCCTTCCTGCGCTGACGTTTATGCGATGGCGGGTTTCCGAATATTACGTTACTGTATGTTTGTACAGCGATTGAATAGAGGGAACGCCCGTGGTGAATGTTGAACAACTGAAAAGCAGCGTCAATCGCATGTCTGCCGATGTCGTGCGCGACGCGGTGAACGAGCTGCGCCTCGACGGCCTGGTCACGGAAGGCAAGACGCCGTTTAACAAAGTGCATTTCAATACCTGCTTTGCCGAGATCGAAGCGTTGTTCCAGCGCGCCGGTTATCACAAGCAGCTCGATGTGGTGGGCTACCAGGGCCTGTTGTACGCGCTTTACGATCCCGGCCGCTGGGAGGCGGTGGACGTGCTGCGCTGGCTCAAGGAGTTCACCGAGGCGGCGAGTGCTTCGCCGATCCTGCGGGCGGAATTGGCCAAGGCCTGAGATCCGCCCTAGGCCGAGTCCCGCTTCATGCGGGATAATGCCTGCCTGTTTTTCCCAGGCTTCGAGCACTTCATGTCCACATCCGCTTTTTCCGCGTCCCAGCACCAAGCCAGCACCCTGTACCTGCCACCTGGCCCATGGGCGACGGTGCTGGAGTGTCTGTGCGAGCACTTTGCTGCGATCAGCCGCGAACACTGGCTGGACCGCATCGCCCGGGGGCGGGTGCTGGATGTCAATGGCAACCCCATCCCCCTGGACCTGGCCTACAAGGAAGGTCTGTGCATCTATTACTTCCGTGAAGTACCCAACGAAAAAGTCATCCCGGTGCAGGAAACCATCCTCTACGCCGACGAGCACCTGGTGGTGGCGGACAAACCTCACTTCCTACCCGTGACCCCGGCCGGCGAGTACGTCGAGCAAACCCTGCTGCGCCGCCTGATTCGCCGCCTGGACAACCCGGCGCTGGTGCCGCTGCACCGTATCGACCGGCACACCGCCGGACTGGTGTTGTTCTCGGCCAACCCGTCCAGCCGCTCGGCCTATCAGCAGCTGTTTCCCACGCGCCAGATCGATAAATTCTACGAAGCCATTGCCCCGGCTTTGCCTGGGCTGACGTTCCCGTTGGTACACAAAAGCCGCCTGGTGGATGGCGAACCGTTCTTCCGCATGCAGGAGGGCCCGGGCGCCAGCAATACCGAAACAGCGGTGGAGGTGCGGGAAAAGAATGGCGACTTATGGCGCTACGGCCTGTTTCCCGTGACCGGCAAGAAGCACCAGTTGCGCGTGCACATGACCGCGCTGGGGGCGAGCATCTGCAACGATCCGTTCTACCCGGAGGTGATCAAGGATGCCGTCGACGATTACGCCAACCCTCTCAAGCTGCTGGCCCAGGGCGTGCGGTTTGTCGACCCGGTCACCGCTGAAGAACGCCTTTTTCGCAGCCGGATCACCCTCGACTGGTGACCCCGGAAACGACAAGGCCCGCGCGAGGCGGGCCTTATGTGCAAGCGCTGAGACTTACAGGTCTTTAACGGTGCGAACCTGATCTTTGTTGATGCGGGTACGCTTGCCGTCAAGTTGTTCGAATTCGTAGAAACCCGAATCTTCGTTGTATTTCGGGGTGTCGACGGCCTGGATTTCGCGACCGTCATTCAGGGTGATCACTGTCGGCGAGGCGCAACCGGCGAGGGTAGCCAGGCCCAGTGCAAGCATGAGAGCGGCGATGGTCCGTTGAGTCATGGGTGTTGTCTCCGAGAGAATACTTTTTTGATTACTGACCTTGTGACGTGTGAGACGTCGCCAAAGTTCCTTGTGCGAAGGTTCATTCTGACACGTCAGACCTTTGGCGCAACAGCTCTGGTGTATTCAGGTTGGCCAGGCGTGGGTCATCGGTTGGGCATTCGAGGCCCACACCGCCCAATTGCAGGAGGATCTTTCGTGGGCTGCGTTCACCGGCATGCCAGGCCTGTTCTACCTCGGTTCGCAGACCGATGGGGATGATGCAGATCAAGGGTTCCCAGAATTCACCGTGGCGCACCATCACCGGCAACGATGGATTGCGTTGTGCGGTTTCACGCAGGTCGGCGAGCAGTCGGGCATCGATGTGTGGCACATCGCACGGCAGGATCAGCAGGTGCTCATGGCGCGCGGCGGCCAGTCCTGCGCGGATACCGGCCAACGGCCCGGGGAAGTCCGGGCTGTCGTCGCTCACCAACTGGTCGGCATAGGGGGCGTACTGCGCCTGGTTGCGGTTGCACGAGATGATCAGGTCATCGGTGAGTGGTCGCACCAAGCGCTGCAAATGTGCGATCAAGGGCAGGCCGTGCCAGTCCAGCAGGCCTTTATCCTGGCCGCCCATGCGCTGGCCGCGGCCACCGGCCAACAGCAGGATCGAACAGGGCAGGGGCATTGAATCGAGTGGCATGTGGGTTCCGCGCAGGCAGCTGAACAGGGGCCTGTGATATAACATCGGGCTGTTCCTTCGACAACCGGACCGTGCCATGAAAGCCAAGGCCGATGCACCCTTCGTACCCCTGAATATCGCGGTATTGACCGTCAGCGACACCCGCACCCTGGACACCGACACCTCGGGCCAGGTCTTCGTCGACCGCCTCACCGCCGCCGGGCACAACCTGGCCGAGCGCGTGCTGCTCAAGGACGACCTCTACAAGATCCGCGCCCAGGTCGCCCACTGGATAGCCGAAGACGTGGTGCAAGTGGTGTTGATCACCGGCGGCACCGGCTTCACCGGCCGCGACAGCACCCCCGAAGCGGTCGGCTGCCTGCTCGACAAACAGGTTGACGGCTTTGGCGAACTGTTCCGCCAGATCTCCGTGGCTGACATCGGTACCTCCACCGTGCAATCCCGCGCCCTGGCCGGGCTGGCCAACGGCACCCTGGTGTGTTGCCTGCCGGGCTCCACCAATGCAGTGCGCACCGGTTGGGATGGCATCCTCGCCGAACAACTGGATAACCGTCACCGGCCGTGCAACTTCGTGCCGCACCTGAAGCTGGCCGAACCTTGTGAATCCCGTGGGTAAGCCCGGCAAGACCGGCGCCCTGATGCTGGTAGAACACGCCCTGCAACAGCTGCTGGCGATGGCCGAAGCCGCGCCGATCCGCGAGCAGCACGTGCTGCCCCTGGCCGAGTGCGACGGCCGCGTATTGGCCCAGGACCTGGTCTCCACCCTCGACCTGCCGCCCTGGCCCAACAGCGCCATGGACGGTTACGCCGTGCGCCTGGCGGATTGGACCGGTGAACCGTTGCCTGTCAGCCAACGTATTTTCGCTGGCCAGGCGCCACAGCCGCTGGCGGCTGGAACCTGTGCGCGCATCTTCACCGGGGCGCCGGTACCGGAAGGCGCGGACTGCGTGGAAATGCAGGAAAACGCCGTGGTCCACGCCGACGAACGCGTGAGCTTTAGCGAGCCGTTGCAGCTCAACCAGAACATTCGCCCCCAAGGCCAGGAAACCACCGTCGGCGACTTGGTGCTCGCGGCGGGTACGCGCCTGGGCCCGATCGAACTGGGCCTCGCGGCTTCCCTTGGCCGTGATCGGCTGGACGTGATCCGCCGCCCGCGTGTCGCGGTGTTGTCCACCGGTGATGAACTGATCGAACCCGGTTTGCCACTCGGTCCGGGCCAGATCTACAACAGCAACCGCCGCGTGTTGTGTTCCTGGCTTGAGCGCATGGGTTGCGAAGTCATCGACGCGGGCATCCTGCCGGATGATCTGGAGCAGACCCGTTCCCGTCTGGCAGGCTTGAGCGCGGTTGATCTGATTTTGTCCACGGGCGGTGTGTCGGTGGGCGAGGCGGACTTCCTCGGTATCGCCCTGCGCGAAGACGGTGAGCTGGCGTTATGGAAGCTGGCGATCAAGCCGGGCAAACCCCTGACCTTTGGCCATTTCCGTGGCGTGCCGGTGATCGGCCTGCCGGGCAACCCGGCCTCGACCCTGGTGACCTTCGCGCTGTTGGCGCGTCCGTATTTGCTGCGCCGCCAGGGAGTGGCCGACGTCGAGCCGCTGCGTTTCGCAGTGCCGGTGGGGTTCACCTGGCCCAAGCCGGGCAACCGCCGCGAGTATCTGCGCGGGCGCATCGAGCAGGGCAAGGCGATCATCTACCGCAACCAGAGCTCCGGCGTGCTGCGCAGCGCGGCGTGGGCGGAGGGGTTGGTGGAGGTGTTGGAAGGCACGACTCTGGAGGTGGGTGATCGAGTCAATTTCATCCCGCTAAGCGAAGTCCTCAACTGACCGCAGATCCAAATGTGGGAGGGAGCAAGCCCCCTCCCACATTTGGATCTGTGTGTGCCTGTGGCTATTCAGTAGTCGTCGCCACGCTCGGTCACATCCCGCTCCACCGGCCCCGCATCCGGGTCATAGCCCGCCGGGAACTTGCCTTTCAAGGTCCAGGCAAACGCGATGATTTCGGCGATGGTGCGGTACAACTCTTCCGGAATACTGTCGCCCAACTCCATGCGTGCCAGCAGTTTCACCAGCTCGGCGTTCTCATAGATAGGCACTTCATTTTCCCGCGCCAACTTGAGGATGGCTTCTGCCAGGGCATCGTCGCCTTTGGCGGTCAGGGTCGGGGCTTGTTGGCCGTCGTACTTGAGGGCAATCGCCTGGCGTGGCGGGTTGGGGTTATTCATGCGGTTTCATCCACCCAGCGTTGTTCCAGTCCGGTTTTTGGCCCGCGGGGTGGCGTGCCGAGGTGGCAATCCAGGTCGCCGACGTTGATGCCCGAAGTCACCAGCCGTTCGCGCAGATTGCCCAGATGACTTTCGATCAGGCTGGCGGTGAAAGGTCGCGTTGCCCACAGCTGGCTGGACAGTTTGCCCTGGGTCAGTTGCGCCTGGACCTGCAACGGCCCCAGGGGCTCCATATCGAAGGCCAGTTCGACGCGCCAGAGCATCTGCTTCGGATCTTTTTTGTCCTTGCGTTCGGGTTGGTCCTTGTCCGGCGCCGGCTCTTCGCGCTGGAACTTGACCTGCAACGGCACGATGTCCTGCAGGGTGCGCATGGGGATTTCCAACTGCCAAGTGGTTTGCAGGCGGCCGTCGGCGGTGGTGCCGGTTTGCTCCAGGCTCGACAGCTGGTGACTCTGCAACCTGGAAATGGCCCCGGCGGCCAGACGCAGCAGGTTTTCCAGGTCGCCTTCGCCTTCAAGCTTCGCCATCAGCCGCTCGGGCAGTGGAAAGCTGACCGGTGCCTGCCGCGCGCTGACTTGGCCCAGCGTGTTCAGTGGGCTGCGCACAAAATTGGGCAATACCTGGGCCAGCGTGTTGGCCGCAAGAATGGCGTTCAGGTTTGTACTGGCGGGCAGGGCGGGCAATAAGTCCGCGACAAGGCGCAGCAGTGCGCCCTTCATGTCCAGGGGTGGTATCTGAGGATTCTGCCCTGCGAGTAATTTGGCTTCCAGAAAGGCGCCGCTGTTCTGGATCACTTGAGCCAGGACTTTGGGGTTACTGACCTGTGCCAGGTCGGGCAACGCGGCGAGCAAACGGTCGGCGGCGGCGCGCAGGTCGGCGGAAGTACTGTCGCCACGGGGCAGGTTTTGCAGTGCGGTGAAGACCGCATCCAGGGAGCCCTGGCGACTTTGCTGGGTCGACAGTTGCTGGGTGACCGCCAATTGATCCTTGAGCCCGCTCAGCGGCACAAAATTCAGGGTCTGCGCGTTCTGCACCACAGCGCTCAGCAAACTGCCTACGCGCAACGGCTGTGGGCTTTCCACCGTCAGTGTCGCGCCGGCCAAGGCGTTATTCAGCACCGTCACCAACGAACGATAGATCGCCGGTTGCGCCGTGCCCTGGGGCAGCACCTGAGTGGTCAATACCTTGGCTTGCAACAGCGTACCTTCCGGGACCTTGGCGGTATCGATGCGGGTGAGGGCGGCGACGTTGGCACTCAAGGCCTGTTGCAGGCTGAGGGTCAGGTTGCCCGCTGGCGTCTGACTCACCGCCACATTGCTGCCTAAGGGCAAGGGCTGGGCGCTGCTGGCCTGCACCAGCGTCTGACGACCGCCGTCCAAGGTCAGCTTGAGCAGCAACTGAAAGGCCTCACCGCCTTGTTTAAGGGCGATGACTTCGGCATTCGCGGTTTTCCCTGGGTCGATCAGCCCGGTCTGCGGCTCCAGCAGTTTCAGCAGTGCCCCAGGCACAGGCGCAGGGCTTTGCCCGGCTGCCGGGGTGGGAGGAAGCGTAGGAAGGTTGATCTCGCCGGTCATCGTGCGCATCGTCTCTGGGGAAATAGCCCTCTTTAGCGTAGGGCATCGCATGTATAATGCCGCCCGTCTGCAAAGAGAGCGGTAAAAACCTCACAACTATTTGATCCAGCTCTCTAAAATCGGTCGCCAAAGCCGTTATTGTGCTTCTTTCTATAACGGCCGCTGCACCGCCGACTTGAACCGTAAAGGCCCGCGATCTCTTGACCAGCCCTCTTCTTGAAGCCGTAGCGCTCTCCTGTGAACGCGACCTGCGTCTGCTGTTCGAGCACCTCGACCTGCGTGTGGCGGGCGGCGACATGCTGCAGATCAGCGGCCCCAACGGCAGCGGCAAGACCAGTCTGCTGCGCCTGCTGGCCGGCTTGATGCAGCCCACGGCCGGTGAAGTTCGACTCAACGGCAAGCCGCTCAACGAACAACGCACTGAACTTGCGCGCAACCTGATCTGGATCGGCCACGCCGCCGGCATCAAAGATGTGCTCACCGCCGAAGAAAACCTCAGCTGGCTCAGTGCCCTGCATCATCCCGCGACCCGCGACGCCATCTGGCAGGCCCTGGCCGCCGTCGGCCTCAAGGGTTTCGAAGACGTTCCCTGTCACACCCTGTCTGCCGGCCAACAGCGCCGCGTGGCCCTGGCGCGCCTGTACCTGCCGGGCCCGCCACTGTGGATTCTCGACGAACCCTTCACCGCCCTCGACAAACAAGGTGTCACCCAATTGGAAGAACACCTGGCGCGGCACTGCGAGCAGGGCGGCCAGGTGGTGCTCACCACCCACCACACCCTGGCGCGCATGCCCTTCGGTTACCGTGACCTCGACCTGGGCCGGTGGTCGGTATGAGTGTGTTCGCCCTGTTGGTCGCCCGCGAAGCCCGGTTGCTGTGCCGTCGCCCGGCCGAATTGGCCAACCCGCTGGTGTTCTTTGCCATCGTGATCGCGCTGTTCCCGTTGGCGGTCGGCCCCGAGACTAAACTGTTGCAAACCTTGTCGCCGGGACTGGTGTGGGTCGCGGCCCTTTTGTCTGTCCTGCTCTCGCTGGACGGGCTGTTTCGCAGTGATTTCGAAGACGGTTCCCTCGAACAGTGGGTCCTTTCGTCGCACCCCCTGCCACTTCTGGTACTGGCCAAGGTGCTGGCACACTGGGCTTTTTCCGGCTTGGCACTGGTGCTGCTCTCACCGTTGCTGGCGATGATGCTAGGGTTGCCCTCCGAGTGCCTGCCGGTGTTGCTCCTTTCCTTGCTGCTCGGCACGCCAGCCTTGAGTTTGCTGGGGGCGGTGGGCGCGGCACTGACCGTCGGTTTGAAGCGTGGTGGCCTGCTATTGGCCCTGTTGATTCTGCCGTTGTACATCCCGGTACTGATCCTGGGCAGCGGCGCGTTGCAAGCCGCGCTCATGGGCATGCCGGCGACCGGTTACCTCCTGTGGCTTGGCAGCCTGACCGCCCTGGCGGTAACCCTGACACCCTTTGCTATAGCCGCCGGCCTGAAGATCAGCGTCGGCGAATAATGAGGTCTGACCCAGCGACATTGTCAGCTCTTCAACATAAGAAAGACCCTACGCTTCTCGCAATGACGAGAAGCAACCGTGAGAAACAGCAATGAACTGGACCTGGTTTCACAAGCTCGGCTCGCCCAAATGGTTCTACGGCATCAGTGGCAAACTGCTGCCTTGGTTCAGCATCGCAGCCGTGTTGCTGATCGGCATAGGCCTGGTCTGGGGCCTGGCCTTTGCGCCGCCGGACTACCAGCAAGGCAACAGCTTTCGCATCATCTACATCCACGTGCCTGCCGCGATGCTGGCCCAGTCCTGCTACGTGATGCTGGCGGTATGCGGTGTCGTCGGCCTGGTCTGGAAGATGAAACTTGCGGACGTCGCCCTGCAATGCGCCGCGCCCATCGGTGCGTGGATGACCGCCGTGGCGCTGGTCACCGGCGCGATCTGGGGCAAACCCACCTGGGGCTCGTGGTGGGTGTGGGATGCGCGACTAACGTCCATGTTGATCCTGCTGTTCCTGTACTTCGGTCTGATTGCGCTGGGCAACGCGATCAGCAATCGTGACAGCGCCGCCAAGGCCTGCGCGGTGCTGGCGATTGTCGGCGTGATCAACATCCCGATCATCAAGTACTCGGTGGAGTGGTGGAACACCCTGCACCAGGGCGCCACCTTCACCCTCACCGAAAAGCCGGCGATGCCCGTGGAAATGTGGGCGCCGCTGCTGTTGATGGTGCTGGGCTTCTACTGTTTCTTCGGCGCCGTACTGCTGATGCGCATGCGCCTCGAAGTGCTCAAGCGTGAAGCCCGCGCGAGCTGGGTCAAGGCTGAAGTGCAAACCTGCCTGGGAGTGCGTGGATGAGCTTTGCTTCTTTCAGTGATTTTCTCGCCATGGGCCACCACGGCCTGTATGTCTGGACGGCCTATGGCATCTGCCTTGCCGTGCTGGCCCTCAACGTCGTCGCGCCGATCCTGGCCCGCAAGCGTTACCTGCAACAAGAGGCGCGTCGTCTGCGCCGGGAGACCGAAAAGTGAATCCGCTGCGTAGAAAGCGTCTGTTGATCATCCTTGCCATTCTGGCCGGCGTCAGTATTGCCGTGGGCCTGGCGATGAGCGCCCTGCGGGAGAACATCAACCTGTTCTACACCCCGACCCAGATCGCCAACGGCGAAGCGCCGCTGGACACGCGCATCCGCGCCGGCGGCATGGTGGAGAAGGGCTCCCTGAAACGCTCCGGCGATTCCCTCGACGTCACCTTCGTGGTCACCGATTTCAACAAGGCCGTGACCATCACTTATCGCGGCATCCTCCCGGACCTGTTCCGCGAAGGCCAGGGCATCGTCGCCCTGGGCAAGCTCAACGCCGACGGCGTGGTGGTGGCCGATGAAGTGCTGGCCAAGCACGATGAAAAATACATGCCGCCTGAGGTGACCAAAGCCCTCAAGGACAGCGGCCAGTCCGCACCCACCCCCGCCAAGGAGGGCTAAGCCATGACGTCCGCACTGTTTATTCCGGAGCTGGGCCAGTTGGCGATGATCCTCGCCCTGTGCTTTGCCATCGTCCAGGCCGTGGTGCCGTTGCTCGGCGCCTGGCGTGGTGACCGCCTGTGGATGAGCCTGGCGCAGCCGGCCGCCTGGGGCCAGTGCGCGTTCCTGGCGTTCGCGTTTGGCTGCCTGACCTACGCCTTTATGACCGACGACTTTTCCGTCGCTTATGTGGCCAATAACTCCAACAGCGCCTTGCCCTGGTACTACAAGTTCAGCGCGGTGTGGGGCGCCCACGAAGGCTCGCTGCTGTTGTGGGCGTTGATCCTCGGGGGCTGGACCTTCGCGGTGTCGGTGTTTTCGCGCCAGTTGCCGCAAGTCATGCTCGCCCGGGTGCTGGCGGTGATGGGCATGATCAGCATCGGCTTCCTGCTGTTCCTGATCATGACCTCCAACCCGTTCACCCGCATCCTGCCGCAGATCCCGGCGAACGGTCACGACCTCAACCCGCTGCTGCAAGACATCGGCCTGATCGTGCACCCGCCGATGCTCTACATGGGCTATGTCGGTTTCTCCGTGGCCTTTGCCTTCGCCATCGCCGCCTTGCTCGGCGGGCGCCTTGATGCGGCGTGGGCGCGCTGGTCGCGGCCTTGGACCATCGTCGCCTGGGCCTTCCTCGGCATCGGCATCACCCTCGGTTCGTGGTGGGCCTACTACGAACTCGGCTGGGGCGGCTGGTGGTTCTGGGACCCGGTGGAAAACGCCTCGTTCATGCCATGGCTGGTGGGTACCGCACTGATTCACTCGTTGGCCGTCACCGAAAAACGCGGCGTGTTCAAGAGCTGGACCGTGTTGCTGGCCATCGCGGCATTTTCCCTCAGCCTGCTCGGCACCTTCCTCGTGCGTTCGGGCGTGTTGACCTCGGTGCATGCCTTCGCCTCCGACCCGGAGCGCGGCGTGTTCATCCTGATCTTCCTGCTGTTTGTGGTCGGCGGCTCCCTCACCCTGTTCGCCCTGCGCGCGCCGGTGGTCAAGAGCCAGGTCGGCTTCAACCTGTGGTCGCGGGAAACCCTGCTGCTGGGCAATAACCTGGTGTTGGTGGTGGCCGCGTCGATGATCCTGCTCGGCACCTTGTACCCCTTGGTGCTGGATGCCCTGAGCGGCGCCAAACTGTCCGTCGGCCCGCCGTACTTCAACGCGTTGTTTATCCCGTTGATGGGCCTGTTGATGGTGGTGATGGCGGTCGGCATGCTGGTGCGCTGGAAGGACACCCCGGTCAAATGGCTGGCTGGCATGTTGATGCCGGTGCTGCTCGGCAGCGTGGCCCTGGCCGTGGTCGCCGGCATTGCCTATGGCGACTTCAACTGGGCGGTGCTCGCCACCTTCCTGCTCGCCGCCTGGGTGTTGCTGGCCGGTGTGCGTGACATCTTCGACAAGACCCGCCACAAAGGCCTGGTCAAAGGCCTGCCGACCCTGACCCGCAGCTACTGGGGCATGCAGATCGCCCACATCGGCATCGCCGTGTGCGCCCTCGGCGTGGTGCTGTCCAGCCAGAACAGTGCCGAGCGCGACCTGCGCCTGGCGCCGGGCGAGTCCATGGACCTGGCCGGTTACCACTTCATCTTCGACGGCGCCAAGCACTTCGAAGGGCCGAACTTCACGTCAGACAAAGGCACCGTGCGCGTAGTCCGTAACGGTAAAGAGATCGCCGTGCTGCACCCGGAAAAACGCCTGTACACCGTACAAAGCTCGATGATGACCGAAGCCGGCATCGATGCCGGTTTCACCCGTGATCTCTATGTGGCCTTGGGTGAACCCCTGGGCGATGGCGCCTGGGCCGTGCGCGTGCATGTGAAACCGTTCGTGCGCTGGATCTGGTTCGGTGGTTTGCTCACCGGCTTTGGTGGTTTGCTCGCGGCGCTGGACCGCAGGTATAGGGTCAAGGTCAAGAGCCGGGTGCGTGAAGCGCTGGGCATGCAAGGAGCGGCGGTATGAAGCGTTGGTTGATGGTGTTGCCGCTGGCATTGTTCCTGGTGGTAGCGGTGTTTCTGTATCGCGGCTTGTACCTGGACCCGGCCGAACTGCCCTCGGCGATGATCGGCAAGCCGTTCCCCGCGTTCAGCCTGCCGACCGTGCAGGGTGACAAGACCCTGACCCAGGCCGACCTGCTTGGCAAACCGGCGCTGGTCAACGTGTGGGGCACCTGGTGCATCTCCTGCCGCGTCGAGCACCCGGTGCTGAACAAGCTGGCCGAGAAGGGCGTGGTGATCTACGGCATCAACTACAAGGACGACAATGCAGCGGCCTTGAAGTGGCTGGCGGAGTTCCACAACCCGTACCAGCTGGATATTCGTGATGAAGACGGCAACCTCGGTTTGAACCTCGGCGTGTACGGCGCCCCGGAAACCTTCTTTATCGACGCCAAAGGTGTGATCCGCGACAAATACGTCGGCGTGATCGACGAAGTGGTGTGGCGCGAGCAACTGGCCGCCAAGTACCAGGCGCTGGTCGACGAGGCCAAGCCATGAAGCGCCTGTTAGCCGCTGCCGTCCTGGCGCTGGGCTTGGCCGGGGTGGCCCACGCCGCCATCGACACTTACGAATTCGCCAAGGACGGTGACCGCGAGCGTTTCCGCGAATTGACCAAGGAGCTGCGCTGCCCCAAGTGCCAGAACCAGGACATCGCCGACTCCAACGCGCCCATCGCCGCCGACCTGCGCAAAGAAATCTTCCGCATGCTGGGGGAGGGCAAGGACAACCAGCAGATCATCGACTTCATGGTCGACCGCTACGGTGATTTCGTGCGCTACAAACCGGCCCTCACCGGCAAGACCGCGCTGCTCTGGTTCGGCCCCGCCGGGCTGCTGCTGGCCGGCGTGGTCGTCATGGCCGTGATCGTCCGCCGTCGCCGCGCCGCGCCTACCGATGGTTCCGACGCGCTATCCCCCGAAGAGCGCCAACGCCTCGACCAATTGCTGGACACCAAGACTGATGATTGATTTCTGGCTCGCAGCCGGCTTGCTGCTTCTGATTGCCCTGAGTTTCCTGTTGATCCCTGTATTGCGCGGCCGCCGTGCCCAGCGTGAAGAGGATCGCACCGCGCTGAATGTGGCGCTTTACCAAGAACGTGTGGCCGAGCTGCAAGTGCAGCAGGACGAAGGCGTGCTCAACGCCGCCCAGCTCGACACCGGCCGCGCCGAAGCCGCCCGCGAGCTGCTGGCCGACACCGAAGGCGTGGAAAAACCCCGCGAATCACGCCTGGGCAAACCGCTGCCGTTGCTCGCCGCCGTCCTCGTCCCGGTGCTTGGCCTTGGCCTGTATATGCACTTCGGCGCCAGCGACAAGGTTGAACTGACCCGCGAATTTTCCCAGCCGCCGGTGTCCATGGAAGACATGACCCAGCGCCTGGAACGCGCCGCCGCCGCCCAACCGGACTCGGCGGAAGGTTTGTACTTCCTCGGCCGCGCCTATATGGCCCAGGATCGTTCCGCCGATGCCGCCAAGGTCTTCGAACGCACCGTGGCTTTGGCCGGGCGTCAGCCGGAACTGCTGGGGCAATGGGCCCAGGCGCAGTACTTTGCCGACAATAAACAGTGGTCGCCCAAGGTCCAGGCGCTGACCGACGAAGCCTTGAAGCTCGACCCGAACGAAGTCACCAGTCTCGGCCTGCTCGGTATCGCCGCCTTCGAAGGCCAGCGTTATCAAGAGGCAATCGACTACTGGAGCCGCTTGCTGGCGCAACTGCCACCGCAAGACAATTCCCGCGTGGCGCTGCAAGGCGGCATCGACCGTGCCGCCGAGAAGCTCAAGGAAAGCGGCGGCACCGTCGCGCAAAAGGCGGTGATGAAAGTCCGCGTGGACCTGTCCGCCGAGGTCAAGGCCAAGGCCCTGCCAACCGACAGCGTATTTATCTTCGCCCGCGCGGTAAAAGGCCCGCCGGCCCCCTTGGCGGCCAAGCGCGTCACCGTTGCCGAGTTGCCCGTCACCGTCGAACTCGGCGATGCCGACGCGATGATGCCGCAGTTGAAACTGTCCAACTTCCCCGAAGTCCAACTGGTTGCGCGCATATCCCGGGCCGGTCAACCGACCACTGGCGAGTGGATCGGCCGCAGCCAACCCTTGGCCAGCACCACCACTGCACTGCAGCAGCTGACCATCGACAGTCCGGACAAGTAATTCGAGGAAACGCCTATGACCGCATTTGCACGCATCACCCTGCTCAGCCTGGTATTGGGCCTGAGCGCCTGTGCGGTCCACCGCCCACCTCCCGCGCCGACCGGCCCGACCATTCCGCCGTCAGGCCCATCAACCCAGCCAAGCACCACGCCTTCGGGCCCGGTGACCCCGCCGCCGAAGCCACTGCCGACCAAATCACCGACCTTCGCCCCACCACCGGGCGCGGCCAGCCACTGGGACGGCAAGATGCAGGTGTACGTGCTGGACGACCAGCCCGACACCTTCTACCGCCAGCGCACCTACTACCGCTGGAGCAACGGCTGGAGCCGCTCCATCAGCCCCAACGGGCCCTGGGAAGACACCGACGTGCAGGGCGTGCCGCCGGGGTTGAGCAAGCAGTACGCGCAATGACAAAAGGCGACCTTCGGGTCGCCTTTTTCATGCCTGTGAACCCCATTCTTCTAAACACTGGAGGGCAAATGTGGGAGGGGCTTGCCCCCGATAGCGGTGTTTCAGTTAATGAATGTCTGACTGACATACCTCTATCGGGAGCAAGCCCCCTCCCACAGGAGATATCCTCAGCCATCAAGCCACAGGGCACTCCCGCTGCAGTGCCGCACCCACAGCCAGCACCTGCTTGCGGCTTGAATTATCCAAGTGCTCGGCTAAGCCCTCCCACGCACAGCTCTCCATCACGTGAACACAATAATGCCGCTTGCGCGGCACTGTGCGCCATTCTAATCCAGGCGACCAAGCCTGATCGCTGATTTGATTGATCACGCGGAGCATGGGAACGATCATTATGCGATAGTCGGCAATATCATCAGGACCAGCTTAACTCCCCACCCTTCAACAAGACGGACCCTCATGAACCTCTACGTCATTCGCCACGGCGAAACGTGGATCAACGCGGAACACCGCTACCTCGGCGCACTCGACCCGGAACTGACCGAGCGGGGCAGGGAACAGGCTGTCTCGCCCTTTGAAACGCACTGAATCACCGCCACAGGTGACTTTCAAAAAACCTCACCAACCCGTCAGGGTTGAGCAAGCACTACGCCTAGCAAATATTGGAGCGGCACTTCGGTAATGTGGCCGCCGCAGGCCTGGCTGCCGAGGGATTGCTGGATATACTTTCCAGTGCGGGGAAAATCGCCATTGGCCTGCGTGCCGACCTGGTCCAAGCCAGGAGCCGCGAAGGGCTTCCTGTGGTGCAACACGTCTGGCGACAAGTGAAGAGGGTGTTTTGATGGTGGGCAGGTTGATCTATCTCATCGGGCCATCGGGTTCGGGCAAGGACAGCCTGCTGGAGGCTGCACGCCCGCGGTTGGCCGAGCGCGGTTGCCGGATTGTGCGCCGCGTGATCACGCGGTCGGCGGAAGCTGTGGGCGAGGCGGCCCAGGGCGTAAGCCCGGAGCAGTTCGCCGTGATGCAGGCCGAGGGCGCGTTTGCCCTCAGCTGGCACGCCAACGGGTTGTCTTACGGCATCCCTGAGGTCATCGACGAATGGCTGGCGACGGGGGAAGACGTGCTGGTCAACGGCTCACGCGCACACCTGGCGCAGACCCGCGAGCGCTATCCGGAGGTGTTGGTGCTGTTGCTGACGGTGGATCAAGCCGTCTTGCGCCAGCGCTTAATAGCGCGGGGCCGTGAGTCTTTGGCGGATATCGAGGCGCGCCTGGCGCGCAATGCGCGGTTTACCCAAGAGCTGATCGCCGGCAATGGCGCCGGGTTGTTCGTGTTGGATAACTCCGGCCCACTGGAACACACGGTCGAACGCTTGCTGTGTTGCCTGAGCCAGGGGCACTCGGTATGCGCCTGAGCCTGCTCGGCACCGATGACGCGCGGTGACCTGCGCTTTAGCATAAGGTCATGTCAAGCGGCGAGATTCTGACATGCTGAGAACTCGTCGGAAAAGGTTAAGTGCATGTATCTGGGGGCGGGCGGATTTTGCGTAGCCGAATCAGGACAGTTTTGTAGGATTTCGTTTTTTTCTTGATAAACCAATAAGTTTTTTTACGCGAAAGTGTGTGTTCAGTTGTTTAAATTGAAAGTGTTTTATTGCGTCTCTTAGCGCATGTTGCGCCACGTTAGAATGTTTCAGTGCGAACTAAATCAGTGCTGTTCCGAGGGTTTTCTGCATGGGAGGTTACTGCCCCGATGCTGATTGATTCGGCTCATTCACTCACTCTCAAGAGCGCACTGTCCCATGATTAACTCTGAACGTTATCCGCTAAGCTTCTCGCTTGAAAATTTACCACCTTCCGATCCCGGCCCCTTCGGTGTGGGCGCCAGTCGCAAACCCACCTTCACGACGGAGCAGGCCGGAAAGCACATCACCCGCGACAACCTGCACTTCCACGACCGTAATAGCGACAAGCGGATCGACCTCTCCTATACGGTAGACCCGACGTTCAGCGCCGCGCAGCAACGCCGTGTGCGCCAGGCGGCGCAATCCTGGGAGGACGTGGCCAACATCAGTTTCAAGGAGCGGGCCGCCGGCGCCGACGGCACGGTACATATCAAAAACAACCCTCGCGGTGACCGTGGCGTCGCCACCTCACCCACGCGCTCCACTGCCAGCACCACGGCCACGGTTGGCACCCTGCGAGAAAGTAGTTCGCCTGCGTTAGGCAGCCACTTTTCAGTGACCGCCGTGCATGAAATCGGCCACGCCATCGGCCTGCAGCATCCGGGCAACTACAACGGCGGCGGTTCTGATTACAACAGTGGCGCCGTGTATGCCGGTGATACAAAGGCACGCAGTGTGATGAGTTACTGGTCGGAGAAAAACCAGGCCGGCCACGACTTTCGGAATTCGAACCCTTCTGCCCCGATGATGGACGACATCGCTGCGGTTCAGCGGCTATATGGGGCCAATCACCAAACCCGCAACACCGACACGACCTACGGCTTCAATTCCAATACCGACCGCGAAGCCATGACCCTCACCAGCGCCAGCGATAAACCCATCTTTTGCGTCTGGGATGGCGGCGGTGACGATACCCTGGATTTTTCCGGGTTTTCCCAAAACCAGAACATCAATTTGAAGGCCGAATCGTTTTCTGATGTAGGCGGTTTGAAGGGCAATGTTTCGATCGCCAAAGGCGTTACAGTTGAAAACGCCATCGGCGGTTCCGGACGGGATGTGCTGACCGGCAATGACGCCGACAACCGGCTCAAGGGCGGGGCGGGGGCTGACACGTTGCGCGGTGGTGGTGGTGCAGACACGTTTACCTACGATAAGGCCAGTGACTCCACCTCGCAGCAGCCGGACCTTATTGAGGACTTCACCAGCGGCACCGATAAGCTCGACGTCGCGGGTGTCTTGAAAGAAGCAGGTATCGGCGCCCTGGTGTTTACTGATCGCTTCAGTGGCCGGGCAGGCGAGGCTGTGCTCAAACACGACGCCGCCACCGGTCGCTCCAGCCTGGAGATTGACCTGAAGGGCCGCGGCAATACCGATTTCATGGTCAAGAGCGTCGGCCAGATCAAACCCGGGGACGTGCTGTGGCAAGGGCAAAAGCCGCAGGTCAGGCCGCTGCCTGCCCCGACGCCACCTTCACCGTTACCTGCACCTGCGCCCTTACCGTCACCTTCACCGCCTGAGTCGAAAGCCGATGCCCTTTCGGCATTGAACGAGGTAATCGTCAAGATATTATCGACATTGCTGCAGATACTGCAGCGCGTCGTCAAGCCTTGATCAGCGCCTGCACATACTCCACAAATGCCCGCGCCTTGGCACTGGCCATACGCCCGGTGGGGAATACCGCCCATAGATCCCTGGGCGGCAATTCCCAGTCGGTCAGTACCGTCTTGACCTCGCCGCTGGCCAGCTCCGGCACGAACATCCAGGAGGACGACAGGGTGAGCCCCAGATGACTCAGCACGGCGGCGCGGACCCCTTCTGCTGCGGTGACATGCACACGGCCATGGGCGACGACGGGGTATTGGCTGTCGCCTTGGCTGAAGCGCCAGTGTGAGCCTTCAGCGCGGGTATAGATGATTGCCTGGTGTTGCATCAGGTCGGCGGGGGTGGCGGGTTCGCCGAAGCGTGCGAAGTAGGCCGGGGTGCCGAGGATGACGCAGGGCGATTCGCCAATCTTGCGCGCCGTAAGGCTTGAGTCATTCAGGTTGCCCATGCGCAGGGCGACGTCGATGCCTTCCTCCACCAGGTTGAGGCTGCGGTCATCGAGCACCACGTCCACGTTCATCCCCGGATATTGCGCCAGGAACGGCCCCAGGTGCGGAATGATGTGCAGGCGTGCGAAGGTCACCGGCGCGCTGATCCGCAGGTTCCCCGAGAGCCCGGAGCCTGCACCGCGCGCAGCCTCGTCGGCCGCGTTGGCTTCATCAATGGCGCGCTTGGCTTTATCGAAAAACGCCAGCCCTGCCTCGGTTGGCGTCAGACCCCTTGTCGAACGCATCACCAAGCGTACCGCCAGGCGTGCCTCCAATTGCGCGACGCTCTTGGACACGGCCGGTTGGCCGATGCCCAGGCGCTTGGCCGCGGCGGAGAACGAGCCGGTCTCGACAACGTGGACGAAGGTTTCCATGGCGGTGAGACGGTCCATCGGGTGTTCCTTGCTGGATTGGGCGCATCGCGATGCAGCGCGGCGTACCAGCCTAAGGGTAATGCCCATGGGGTGTCATCCGGTTGGCGGTTTTCAACATGGGGCAAAACACCCGTCAGTCAGGCTGACCCAATCTGTGCTTGAGTAAAGATAACTCTAGGGTTACTTTTATTCGGGCCAAGCCAAGGAGGCTGGGGTGCAGAGCAGGCTATTGATCAAGGAGCTGCAAGAGGCGGGTTGGGTGCTGGATCGGGTCACGGGCAGTCATCATATTTTTACCCACCGCTATAACCCGTACACGATCCCGGTGCCGCATCCGAAGAAGGATCTGCCCTTGGGCACCGTCAGAAGCATCAGGAAACGCGCCGGGCTGTTTCAGTTTTAAGGAGAGCATTCATGCAATACCCAATCTGTATCGAATGGGGCGATGACTTCACCGCCACCGGTATCCAGATCCCCGATATTCCAGGCGCAGCCACTGCCGGGGACAGTTTCGAAGAGGCGTACAACGCCGCTGTGGAAGTCGCGCACATCCTGCTGCAGGAGATCGCCGCGGAGGGTGGGATGATTCCGATGCCAACATCGGTGGCCAATCATCACACCCACGAAGACTATGTCGGGATGGGCTGGGGCATGCTGGAGCTGGACATCTCGCCCTATTTGGGCAAGACCGAGAAGGTCAATGTGACCTTGCCCGGTTATGTCATCCAGCGAATCGACCGGTATGTGCGAGAGCACAAGGTCAAAAGCCGCTCGTCATTTCTGGCGGATGCGGCTTTGGAGAAGTTGGTGCGTTCTTAAGGGCAATCAGGCTGTGGCGACGGCTCCCCGGCGCGAGGCGCTCAGGAACCGCAACAACGCCACCAGCGGAAACGCGCTGCCCACCAGCATCACACCCAGCCAGCCGCCGTGTTCGTACACGCTGCTGGCAATCGCCGAGCCGAAGGCACCGCCGATGAAGATGCTGGTCATGTACAGCGCGTTCAAACGGCTGCGGCTGTTGGCGTCAAGGGCGTAGATGGCGCGTTGACCGAGGACCATGTTCATCTGCACGCAGAAGTCCAGGACCACGCCGGTCACCGCCAGGCCGATCACGCTGTACAGCGGGTGTACAAAGGCCGGCAGGAAGCTCAACACTGCAAATACCATGGCCAGCAGCGACGCGCGGTGGGTGTGGCCGGCATCGGCCAGGCGCCCGGCGATGGGGGCGGCAATGGCGCCGATGGCACCGACCAGGGCGAAGATCGCGATCTGGGTCTGGCTCAGGCCGTGGTTGCGCACCAGTTCCAGCGGGGCGGCGGTCCAGAACAGGCTGAACGTGGCGAACATGCAGCCTTGGTAAAACGCGCGTTGGCGCAGCAGCGGTTGTTCACGCAGCAGGGTGCCCAGGGAGCGCAGCAGTTGGCCATAACTGGCACTGTGATCCGGTTGGCGCTTGGGGATGGTCAGCATCAGCACCACGCTGATCAGCGCCATCAACGCGGCTGCGGCCATGAACATCGCGCGCCAGCCAAAATGGTCAGCCACGACGCTGGACACTGGCCGTGCCAGCAGGATGCCCAGCAGCAGGCCGCCCATGATGCTGCCGACCACCCGACCCCGAGACTCGGCGGGCGCCAGGTGTGCGGCCAGCGGGATCAGGATCTGGACCGACACCGAACTGAAACCGATCAGCAACGACACCAGCAGGAACAGGTTCGGTTGTTCGGTAAAGGCCGCGCCCAACAGGCTGGCAATTGCCACCACGGTCGTGATGATCATCAACTTGCGGTTTTCCAGCAGGTCACCCAGGGGAACCAGGAAAAACAGGCCGAGGGCATAGCCGATCTGCGTCAGCGACACGATCAGGCTGGCCATCGCGGGGGTGAGGCCGACGTCCGGTGCGATCAGTTCGATGATCGGCTGGGCGTAGTAGATGTTGGCGACGATGGCGCCGCAGCAAAACGCAAACAGCATCACCATGCTCCGGGTCATGGTGCTTGTAGCGTGGGAAGTAGCGTTCATGGTGTTCTCATAAAAGCGAGGGAAAGTGAGGCGAGCCTAAAGACAACACCGTAGCCCGGGTAGGCCGCCGGCAGTGATAACACTCATGCCCGGTAATGATGAGTGAATCGTTAATTTTCTGCGCGAACGGCAATGATACAGTCAGTCCCAATTGCCGAAACAGGAAATCCATTGCAATGAAGATCACGTTGAACAAGATGCTCCTGGCTTCCACCCTTGCCGCCGCGATGGCGGTGGGGCTGGCGAATGCGGCCGAGGCGCCGCGCGTCGGTGTGCGTGGCGCCATCACGGCAGTCGACGGCGACGCCCTGCACGTCAAGGTCAACAGCGGTGAAGAAGTCACCGTGCACCTGACCCAAGCGACCCAGGTGCGCGCCGTCACCCTGGCCAAGATCGATGAAATCAAGCCTGGCAGCTACATCGGCTCGGCCGCCATGCCCAACGCCGACGGCACCCTGACGGCGCTGGAAGTGCATGTGTTCCCACCGGCCATGGCCGGCACCGGCGACGGGCATCGGGCGTTTGACCTGAAGGAAGGCAGCAGCATGACCAACGGCACTGTCGGCGACCTGGTGGTCAGCAAAGGGCGGACGTTGACCGTGAAATACAAAGGCGGCGAACAGAAGATCGTGGTGCCGGAGGATGTGCCGATCGTCAACCTGGAACCGGGGGACCGCAGCTTGCTCAAGCCGGGGGTGAAGGTGGTGTTGTTTGCGGCGCAGGGGGCGGATGGGAAAATCACTGCCCAAGCTATCTCAGCCGGCAAGGATGGCGTGACGCCGCCGATGTAACTGCAAAACACAGATCCAAATGTGGGAGGGGGCTTGCCCCCTCCCACATGTTGACCGAGTTTATTCAGTCAGGTCGGGTTACTGGCCGCTGTAGATCTGGTCGAAAACGCCACCATCATTGAAGTGGGTTTTCTGCACGGTGCGCCAGTCACCAAAGGTGTTTTCTACCGACAGGAAGTCGACTTTCGGGAAGCGGTCGGTGTACTTGGCCAGCACCTTCGGATCACGTGGGCGCAAGTAGTTATTGGCGGCGATTTCCTGGCCTTCCGGCGACCACAGGTACTTCAGGTAGTCTTCAGCCGCCACGCGGGTGCCTTTCTTCTCGACCACTTTATCCACCACCGACACCGGCGGCTCGGCTTCGGCGGAGACGCTTGGGTAGACCACTTCGAACTGGTCACGGCCGAATTCCCGCGCGATCATTTCCGCTTCGTTCTCGAAGGTCACCAGCACGTCGCCGATCTGGTTGGTCATGAACGTGGTGGTGGCGGCACGGCCACCGGTGTCCAGCACTGGCGCCTGTTTGAACAGCTTGCCGACAAAGGCCTTAGCCTTCTCCTCATCGCCGCCGTTCTTGAGCACATAACCCCAGGCCGACAGGTAGGTGTAGCGGCCGTTACCCGAGGTTTTCGGGTTGGGCACGATTACTTGCACGCCATCTTTCAACAGGTCCGGCCAGTCTTTCAGGGCTTTCGGGTTGCCCTTGCGCACGATGAACACAGTGGCCGAGGTGAACGGCGCGCTGTTGTTCGGCAGGCGGCTGACCCAGTTGTCCGGCACCAGTTTGCCGTTGTCGACCAGGGCGTTGATGTCGGTGGCCATGTTCATGGTAATCACGTCAGCCGGCAGGCCGTCGATTACCGAGCGCGCTTGTTTGCTGGAACCGCCGAAGGACATCTGCAGGGTCAGCTTGTCATTCGGGTGCTCGGCTTCCCAGTGCTTCTGGAAGGCGGTGTTGTAGTCCTTGTAGAAATCGCGCATCACGTCGTAGGAGACGTTGAGCAGAGTGACCGGGGCGGCCTGGACGACGCCCGCCAGGGCAAGGCCGGCGGCCAGGAGAGAGGCGCTTACGAGTTTTTTCACTGCTCATTCCTTGTTGTTCGGGAGAAGAGGGAGGCACATTGCCAGCGACTATAGCCGGGGGCACTTAGTCGCTTAAAGATTAAAAAGAACTTTGCTTATTCCACTTTCTTAAAAAGGGCGCTGCCACAGCGCGAACAGAACGCCGCGTTGGGCTCATGGCTGTTTTTCCTGCACACCGGGCAGTCGTGTTGCAGTTGCTCACCGCGCATGGCACTGGCCAGCTCGGCAGTAAAAATACCCGTGGGCACGGCGATGATCGAGTAACCGGTGATCATCACCAGCGACGAAATCACCTGGCCCAACGGCGTCTTGGGCACGATATCGCCAAAGCCCACGGTCGTCAGCGTCACGATCGCCCAATAGATGCCCTTGGGGATACTGGTGAAGCCGTGCTCCGGGCCTTCAATCACATACATCAAGGTGCCGAACACCGTCACCAGGGTGCACACGCTGACCAGGAACACCACGATCTTCTGCTTGCTGCCGCGCAGCGCCGCCATCAGGTAGTTGGCCTGCTTGAGGTACGGGCTGAGCTTGAGCACGCGGAAAATTCGCAGCATCCGGATGATGCGGATGATCAGCAGGTACTGCGCGTCGCTGTAATACAGCGCAAGGATGCCGGGCACGATGGCAAGCAAATCCACCAGCCCGTAAAAGCTGAAGGCGTAGCGCAACGGCTTGGGCGAGCAGTACAGGCGCAACCCGTACTCGATCAGGAAGATCAGCGTGAAGCCCCATTCAATGTAGGCCAGCACATCGGCGTAGTTCTGGTGGACCTGGTCGATGCTGTCGAGCATCACGATCACCAGACTGGCGAGGATGATCAACAGCAGGATGCCGTCAAAGCGCCGCCCGGCGACGGTGTCGCTTTGAAAAACCATGACGTAGAGCCGCTGACGCCAGTCGTTATTGCTGTCCATAAAACCCGCCTGAATCGAATATCGAGCAAGCCTAGGGGGATTCGAAGGGGCTGTCCATGCGGGGTTTCCTGAGTATTCGGCCGCCGGCACGTACCAGCCAGCAGGCGAGGATAAACGGCGCGGTGAGTGCGGGCAGGTGCAGGGCGGCAAAGCCCGGTGTGAGGACGATCGCCAGGAGGATGCCGAGCAGCGGCAGCCACGGTTGGTGCCGTGCCTGGCTCAGCGCCAGGGCCGCGAGAGCCGGGTTGTAGCTGTGCAGGCCGAGGAGGGCGGCGGTGGTTTCGTCCAGCAACAGGGCGATCAGTACGCCGCTGCTGGCGCCGATCACGGCCCAGACCGCGGCGCGCCGGTTCGCCAGCCACAGGCCGAGGGCAATCAGCGCGCCTGCCAGCGGCTGGTCCAGCAGCATGATTTGCGCCAGGCCGGTGAACGGCGCGCCGAGCGCAGCCAGGGTATCGGCCTCGCTCAGGGCCAAGGTACTGTGCGGAACGCTGCCCAACAGCAGCCAACCCAGGCCGACAAAGGGCGCGGTGTAGGCGGGCAGGTCGTCGGGCTGCGTAGCGTGTTTCAACCACTGCCGCGTGAGGATCGCGCTCAAGCCGCCGCACGCGAGGATCAGCGGCGGCAACAACGCTGACCAGGCGAAATGCTGGCTGATCAACAGGCCCAGCAATACGCCGTTATAGCTATACAGCCCGGCCTGCCGCTCGGCCTTGGGATAGTCGCGACGCTGGGCCGTGAGCAACCCCGCGACGCCACCCAGCAACGCTCCGCCAAACAAGGCCGGAGCGCCGATCAGGATCGCCAACAGGCACAGCAGGCCGCACAGCGGATGGCGTTGCAGGAAAATCTGGCTGAAGCCGTTGAGCAGGGCTTCGGCCCAGTCGGGGCAAATTGGGTTGTGCATGATGGGTATTCAGTGGGACCGAGTTGGGCCCATCGGAGGCAAGCCCTCCCACACTTGATTGGGTTCACATAGTTAGATGTGTGAATGCAGTCCAATGTGGGAGGGGTTCTACACCCCGATGGGGCCTCTACAGGCGCTGGATCAGCGTCTCTATACGCAAGGAGTTGGTCGGCCCCGGCTGCCCGCGCTGCGCCATGCCCTGGGCCTGGGCAATCTCCAGCGCTGTGGAGCACACCTCATCCACCTGGCGAATCCATTGGTAGCGCCGGGCGTGATCGGCATGGTCAACGTAGCTGAAGTTGAGGCGGAAGATATTCACCCCGGCGTGCACCCGCTCGCGGATGTCGTCGATACCGTCGGTGGCCGGGCCGAGGGTGGCGAGGATCTTGACCTTCCTGTCAGGCGTCATGGTGGGCAGTCTCAAGGATCAGGATGGCACGCAGGTCATTGACATTGGTGCGGGTCGGCTCGGTAACGATCAAGCCGTCGAGGGCGGCGAAGTAGCCATAACCGTTGTTGTTATCCAGCTCGTCGCTGGCCGACAGGCCCAGGGCTTCGGCTCGCGCATAGCTGCACGGGGTCATGATCGCGCCGGCGTTGTCTTCGGAACCGTCGATGCCGTCTGTGTCACCGGCCAGGGCGTACACGCCGGGCAGGCCTTTGAGGCTGTCGGTCAGGCTCAGCAGGAATTCGGCGTTGCGTCCGCCACGGCCGGCGCCGCGCACGGTGACGGTGGTTTCACCGCCCGAGAGGATCACGCACGGCGCCGCCAGCGGCTGGCCGTGCTGCACGATTTGCCGCGCGATGCCGGCGTGTACTTTGGCCACCTCCCGCGCTTCGCCTTCCAGGTCGCCGAGGATCAGCGGGCTGAAACCGGCCTGGCGCGCTTTCACCGCCACCGCTTCCAGCGATTGTTGCGGGCGCGCGATCAGCTGGAAGTAGCTGCGGGCGAGCACCGGGTCGCCGGGCTTGACGGTTTCCGAGGCCGGATTCTGCAACCAGCTGCGCACGGCGGCCGGTGCGTCGATGCCGTAGCGCTTGAGGATCGCCAGCGCCTGTTGCGAGGTGCTCGGGTCGCCGACCGTGGGGCCGGAGGCGATGACCGTGGCCTGGTCGCCCGGCACATCGGAAATCGCGTAGGTGTAGACCATTGCCGGCCAGGCGGCCTTGGCCAGCCGACCGCCCTTGATCGCCGAGAGGTGCTTGCGCACGCAATTCATCTCGCCAATGGTGGCGCCGGAGGTGAGCAGGGCTTTGTTGATGGCCTGCTTGTCGGCCAGGCTGATGCCTTCGGCGGGCAGCGCCAGCAAGGCGGAACCGCCGCCGGAGAGCAGGAAAATAACCCGGTCGTCTTCGCCGAGGTTGCTGATCAGTTCCAGCACGCGCTTGGCCACTGCAAGGCCGGCGGCATCGGGCACCGGGTGGGCGGCTTCGACCACTTCGATTTTCTGGCACGGCGCACCATGGCCGTAGCGGGTCACCACCAGGCCCGAGACGTCGCCCTGCCAGCAGTTCTCGACGACCAGCGCCATGGCGGCCGCCGCCTTGCCGGCGCCGATCACGATCACACGGCCGCTACGGTCCGCCGGCAGGTAGGGTTCAAGGACGTGCCGGGGGTGGGCGGCGTCGATGGCTGTGGCAAACAGCTCGCGAAGCAGGTGTTGCGGATCGACCGACATAAGCGGGCTCCCGGGGGATTTTTGTTATTAGAGGTGCAGCCATTTCAACGGGGGGTTATTTATCGCGAATCGAGAAGTTCGCCATATGCTCCAGCCCCTTGATCAACGCCGAGTGGTCCCAATTCCCGCCGCCAATCGCCGCGCACGTGCTGAACACCTGCTGGGTGCCGGCGGTGTTCGGCAGGTTGATTCCCAGTTCCCTGGCACCGGCCAGGGCCAGGTTCAGGTCCTTCTGGTGCAGGTTGATGCGAAAGCCCGGATCGAAGGTGCCCTTGATCATGCGTTCGCCATGCACTTCGAGGATCTTCGATGAGGCAAAGCCGCCCATCAGCGCTTCACGCACCTTGGCCGGGTCGGCGCCGTTCCTGGAGGCAAACAGCAGCGCTTCGGCCACTGCCTGGATATTCAGCGCGACGATGATCTGGTTGGCCACTTTGGCGGTCTGGCCGTCGCCATTGCCGCCCACCAGGGTGATGTTCTTGCCCATGCTCTGGAACAGCGGCAGGGCGCGTTCGAAGGTCTGCGGCTCGCCACCGACCATGATGCTCAAGGTGCCGGCCTTGGCGCCGACTTCACCGCCGGACACCGGTGCATCAAGGTACTGCGCGCCGGTTTCATTGATCCTGGCGGCAAACGCTTTCGTGGCGGTGGGCGAGATCGAACTCATGTCGATCACCACCTTGTGCGGCGACAGGCCCGCGGCCACGCCGTCGGCGCGGAACAGCACGTCGTCGACCTGCGGGGTATCGGGGACCATGACGATAATGAACTCGGCTTCCTGGGCGACTTGCTGCGGGTTGGCCAAGGCCACTGCGCCGGCGCTGATCAGCTCGGCCGGCGCCTTGCCGTGGTGCTCGGAAAGAAACAGTTGATGCCCGGCTTTCTGCAGGTTCGCGGCCATGGGTTGGCCCATGATGCCGGTGCCGATAAATCCGATTTTAGCCATGATGAATGCCTCTTCTTATGTGGTGTTTGTCAGATGGCATTGTGGGTTTTAAGCCAGCCCAAACCCGCTTCGGTAGTGGTCAACGGCTTGTACTCACAGCCGACCCAGCCCGCGTACCCGATGCGGTCCAGATGTTCGAACAGGAAGCGGTAGTTGATCTCCCCCGTTCCCGGCTCATTGCGCCCAGGGTTGTCCGCCAGCTGGATGTGGTTGATCTCCCCCAGGTGCGCGGCCATGGTTCGGGCCAGGTCGCCTTCCATGATTTGCATGTGGTAGATGTCGTACTGCAGGAACAGGTTGTCACTGCCCACCTGCTCGCGAATCGACAGGGCTTGCGCTGTGTTGTTCAGGTAGAAGCCAGGGATATCGCGGGTGTTGATCGCCTCCATCACCAGCTTGATGCCCGCCGCTTGCAGCTTGTCGGCGGCGTACTTGAGGTTGGCGACAAAAGTCTTTTCCACGGTTTCATCATCCACACCCTGGGGCCGAATCCCCGCCAGGCAGTTGATCTGGGTATTGCCCAGTACCTGGGCGTAGGCGATAGCCAACGTGACCCCGGCGCGAAATTCCTCGACCCGGTCCGGGTGGCACGCCAGGCCGCGTTCGCCCTTGGCCCAGTCACCGGCCGGCAGGTTGAACAGCACCTGGGTCAGGCCGTGAGCGTCGAGCTGGGCTTTGATGTCAGCCGAGCTGAATTCGTAGGGGAACAGGTACTCGACACCCTGGAAACCGGCATCGGCTGCGGCCTTGAAGCGGGCGAGGAAGTCCTGCTCGGTAAACAGCATGGACAGGTTGGCGGCAAAGCGCGGCATAGGGTTCTCCTTAATCGAGCAGGGAAATGGCAGTCGGCGCATCGTTGCCGACCAGGGCCAGGTCTTCGAATTCGTTGACGGCGTTGATCTCGGTGCCCATGGAGATATTGGTCACGCGCTCCAGAATGATCTCGACGATCACCGGCACCTTGAACTCCTCGATCATTTGTTCGGCCTTGCGCAACGCCGGCGCGATCTGTCCCGGTTCGAACACGCGCAGGGCCTTGCAACCCAGGCCTTCGGCGACCGCGACGTGGTCGACGCCATACCCGTTCAGCTCCGGCGCGTTGAGGTTGTCGAAAGACAACTGCACGCAGTAGTCCATTTCAAACCCGCGCTGGGCCTGGCGGATCAGCCCCAGGTAGGAGTTGTTCACCACCACGTGGATGTACGGCAGCTTGAATTGCGCGCCCACGGCCAGCTCTTCGATCATGAACTGGAAGTCATAGTCGCCGGACAGCGCCACCACCTTGCGGCTCGGGTCGGCCTTGACCACGCCCAGCGCCGCCGGAATGGTCCAGCCCAACGGGCCGGCCTGGCCGCAGTTGATCCAGTGGCGTGGCTTGTACACATGCAGGAACTGCGCGCCGGCAATCTGCGAGAGGCCGATGGTGCTGACGTAGCAGGTGTCTTTGCCGAACACCTGGTTCATTTCTTCGTAGACCCGTTGCGGCTTGACCGGCACGTGATCGAAGTGGGTCTTGCGGTGCAGGGTCGCTTTGCGCTGCTGGCAGTCATGCAGCCAGGCGCTGCGGTCCTTGAGCTTGCCGGCGGCTTTCCTCTCGCGGGCTACTTCGATAAACATCGTTAGCGCGGAACCCGCGTCGGACACGATGCCCAGGTCCGGGGTGAATACGCGGCCAATCTGCGTCGGTTCGATGTCGACGTGAATGAATTTACGCCCTTCGGTATACACCTCCACTGAACCGGTATGGCGGTTGGCCCAGCGGTTACCGATCCCCAGCACCACGTCGGACTTGAGCATCGTCGCGTTGCCGTAGCGGTGGGAGGTTTGCAGGCCGACCATGCCCACCATCTGCGGGTGATCGTCGGGAATGGTGCCCCAGCCCATCAGCGTCGGGATCACCGGGATGCCGGTCAATTCGGCGAACTCCACCAGCAGCTCGCTGGCGTCGGCGTTGATCACACCGCCACCGCTCACCAGCAACGGGCGTTCAGCCTGATCCAGCAGCGCCAGTGCCTTTTCGACTTGGATGCGCGTGGCCAGTGGCTTGGCCAGTGGCAGCGGCTGGTAGGCGTCGATGTCGAATTCGATCTCGGCCATCTGCACGTCGAACGGCAGGTCGATCAGTACCGGGCCAGGGCGGCCGGAGCGCATTTCATAGAAGGCTTTCTGGAAGGCGTATGGCACTTGGCCCGGCTCGAGCACGGTGGTCGCCCACTTGGTCACCGGCTTGACGATGCTGGTGATGTCCACGGCCTGGAAGTCTTCCTTGTGCATGCGGGCCCGTGGCGCCTGGCCGGTGATGCACAGGATCGGGATCGAATCGGCCGAGGCGCTGTAGAGGCCGGTGACCATGTCGGTGCCCGCCGGGCCCGAGGTGCCGATGCACACGCCGATATTGCCGGCCTTGGTGCGGGTGTAACCCTCGGCCATGTGCGAGGCGCCTTCAACGTGGCGAGCAAGGACGTGATCGATGCCACCCACCTTCTGCAAGGCCGAATACAGCGGGTTGATCGCAGCACCTGGGATACCGAAGGCGGTGTCCACGCCTTCACGACGCATGACGAGGACGGCGGCTTCGATTGCTCTCATTTTGCTCATGACTTTGGTGCCTCTTGCGTTTTGTAATTGTATACAAGTGGTGTCTGTCTAAAGTGTATTCACGGCGGGCGGCGCAGGTCAATCCATTTTATTGATTGGTCTTTGCGTTCGTCGGAACGGCTTTTTTCGACGTGTGGAGCCTTTGTTTGAAAATATTGTATACAAAAACAAATGTCATTGTGTTCTATTTGTTTGGTTGAGCATCTGATCAAACAGACCTCCACCGCTTTCCCAATAACAAAAGAAGGACGGCACCATGAGCGCTTTAACCTTGAAGATTGCCACCCAACTGGCCAGCCAGGCCCTCAGCGCCGGCCGCACCCTTTCGGCCGCGCCGCTGACCATCGCGGTCCTCGACAGCGGCGGCCACTTGATCACCCTGCAGCGCGAAGACGGTGCCAGCCTGCTGCGCCCGCAAATCGCCATCGGCAAGGCCTGGGGCGCGATTGCGCTGGGCAAGGGCTCGCGCTTGCTGGCGCTGGATGCGCAGCAACGGCCGGCGTTTATCGCGGCGTTAAATAGCCTGGGGCAGGGCAGCGTAGTGCCGGCACCCGGTGGGGTGTTGATTCGGGATCAGGCCGGGGTGGTGCTGGGGGCGATCGGGATCAGCGGGGATACGTCGGATATTGATGAGCAGTGTGCGATCACGGCGATCGAGGGGGTGGGGTTGATGGCGGATGCGGGGGTGTCAGCTTAAGTCGTGTGTGACTGTAAGGGCCTCATCGGGAGCAAGCCCCCTCCCACACTGTTGGCTGTGTTCGCAGTTCAAAATGTGGGAGGGGGCTTGCCCCCGATTGGCACAGGCCCCTCGGTGTGTCAGTCGGGTTCACAGCCCTTGAGCACCAACCGAATAATCGTCTGCGCCGCCGCTTCATAATCGGCCTCATCCAGCTTGGCCTTACCGGTCACCGCCGAAATCTGCCAGTCGAAATCCGCATACGTCTGCGTCGCCGCCCAGATGCTGAACATCAGGTGGTTGGGGTCGATAGCCGCAATCAACCCGCGATCCACCCAGCTCTGGATGCAGTCGATATTGTGCTTGGCCTGGGCATTGAGTTGTTCGACCTGCTCGGTACTCAGGTGCGGTGCGCCATGCATGATTTCGCTGGCGAACACCTTGGAGGCGAAAGGCAGGTCGCGGGAGATGCGGATTTTCGAGCGGATGTAATTACTCAGCACCACCGAAGGCTCACCCTCGGGATTGAACGGCGTGGAAGCCACCAGGATCGGCTCGATAATGCTTTCGAGCACCTCGCGGTAGAGGTTGTCCTTGGACTTGAAGTAGTAATAGACGTTGGGCTTGGGCAGCCCGGCCTTGGCGGCGATGTCGCTGGTTTTGGTCGCGGCGAAGCCCTTGTCGGCAAACTCCTCGCTCGCCGCCCGCAGGATCTTTTCTTTGTTGCGCTCGCGAATGGTGCTCATAAAGTGCTCAGTCTCACAGATACTGTTTCTTTTTGACGGCGTCTGCTGCCGCCATTCTGCGTCGCCGCTCCTCCCCATAGCGAGCTATGAGTCATCGCGGCTCCTTGCCTGACGACAACAGCCATTCGCCAAAAGAGAAACGTATCTATGAAACTGAGCACGGGAGGTTTCCTTGCCAGGACAGGCGGTCGAGCATGGTAGCACCGGCCATCCGCGGGCCTCAACAATGTGCCCGCAAAGCCCTGCGCCGCGTTATGCTCCGCCCATCCCTCTCTTAAGGAAGCCCGATTCATGGCAGGAAGCAGCTTGTTGGTGTTGATCGACGATATCGCCGCAGTACTCGATGACGTTGCCCTGATGACAAAAGTGGCCGCGAAGAAGACCGCCGGGGTGCTCGGCGATGACCTCGCGCTAAATGCCCAGCAGGTTTCCGGCGTGCGTGCCGAGCGCGAAATTCCGGTGGTATGGGCCGTTGCCAAGGGTTCCTTCATCAACAAGTTGATCCTGGTGCCCACCGCGTTGTTGATCAGCGCCTTCGCCCCTTGGGCCGTGACACCGTTGTTGATGCTCGGTGGCGCGTATCTGTGCTTCGAAGGTTTCGAGAAACTCGCGCATAAGTTCCTGCACAGCAAGGCTGAAGTCCAGGCCGAACATACGCAGCTGGTTGAAGCGGTGGCCGACCCGGCCACTGATCTGGTGGCCTTTGAAAAGGACAAGATCAAAGGCGCGATCCGTACCGACTTCATTCTCTCCGCGGAAATCATCGCCATCACCCTCGGCACTGTGGCCGATGCGCCGTTGATGCAGCAAGTGATCGTCCTATCGGGCATTGCCATCGTCATGACCATCGGCGTTTACGGGCTGGTGGCCGGCATCGTCAAGCTGGATGACCTGGGCCTGTGGCTCACCCAAAAGCCTGGCCAGGTGGCACGCAGTATCGGCGGCGGGATCCTGCGGACGGCGCCCTACATGATGAAGAGCCTGTCGGTGATTGGCACGGCGGCGATGTTCATGGTCGGTGGCGGCATCCTTACCCATGGCGTGCCGGTGGTGCATCATTGGGTGGAAACGGTGAGCCAGAGTGTCGGTGGGGTGGCGTGGCTGATGCCGACCCTGTTGAACGCGGGTGTGGGGATTATCGCCGGGGCGGCGGTATTGGTTGTGGTGTCGTTGGTCAGTCGGTTATGGCGGACTGCGAGGGACTGACATTTCAGTCAGGCCACCGAGGTGTATTAGCGCAGCGAGCGTCGTCACGCCCGCTGCTTGCAGCCTGCCGATTACTGAGCGAAGGCTTTGTAGCCGTTCTGCGCGAAGTTAGAAAGCGTGTTTGCTTCCGAACCCTCCACGTAGTCATAGCTACTGTCAGAACTGGCGCCTAGCATCATTGGCCGGGTGTAAATCGCCCCTTCTATCTGGTTGCTATTTGGTGTCGACTCGGTGCCGCCCTTGGCGTCGGTGTATCGGAATACGCGCTCGGCATTTGCGGCCCGGTCGGCCCGAGTATCGTCCGATGCATTCACGTCGTCCCAGTCACCTGTCTGAGACTTGATCCCCGTCAGATTGTCATCCTTGAGCGCCTCGCGCGCGCTCGCAAAAAGCGGGGTGCTGGTGATGGCGTCGACGCTGCGATGATCGCCAGGTGCCCTGCCCGTATTGCCGGTAGGTGCACTGATAGAGTCGTGCCCCTGCCGGTCTATCGACGACTGGGGGCCTGACGGGCCGTTTGCCTGGGCGTATCCGGTATTGTATTGATTGGAGCCGCTAGGGCCGGGGCGGTCTACATTCATCAAGGTTTTCCGTTTTTAATGATTAGGCATCTGATTAGGGAACCCGTGGGTTCGCGCCTTAGGTGGTTTTATAAAAAGAAACGGTTCCCGGATATCTAGGAAATTTAGTGAGCTGCGTGTGGGGGAAATTACCGGTCTGCGTAACCAAGCTTATGACCATCGGTGTCTATGGGCTGTTGCTGACCCGGAAGCTCGGTCGGATGGTCCGTCGCATTCCTGTGCGGGTGGTTCCAGTCATGCTGCTGTTGCCGCCACTCCGCGCAAAAAAAAGGCCATTCATTCGAATGGCCTTTTTTGTCGGCGTTACTTACTCGGCAATCTGCAATTTGCGTGATTCCGTATAGATATACCGCACCTTTTCATACTCGAACGGCGAGTTCATCTGACCGTAGCGGAAGCTGGTCTGGTAGCGCTTGTCCACCGCGCGCAGGGCCCAGATTTCCGGGTGGTTGGAGCTGACTTCGGAGACGTTCAGGAAGTTGATCTGCGACTCGGCGGTGTAGTCCACCAGCAAGCCGCCGGTGTCACGCAGGTTCGACGGGCCGAAGATCGGCAGCACCAGGTAGGCACCGCCGGGCACGCCGTAGAAGCCCAGGGTCTGGCCGAAGTCTTCGCTCTGGCGCGGCAGGCCCATGGCGGTCGCCGGGTCCCACAGGCCGGCGATGCCGACGGTGGTGTTGAGCAGCAGGCGCCCGGTGGTTTCCAGGGAACGGTGGCCTTTGAGTTGCAGCAGGCTGTTCAACAGGTTGGGCACGTCGCCCAGGTTGTTGAAGAAGTTGCTCACGCCGGTGCGCAGGAAGCTTGGCGTGACGTAGCGGTAGCCGTCGACCACCGGTAGGAACACCCATTGGTCGAAGCGGTAGTTGAAGTGGTACACGCGGCGGTTCCACGACTCCAACGGGTCATACACATTCAGCGCGTTGACCGATGAGCGTTCGAACTCACGCTGGTCCAGGCCCGGGTTGAACTTGAGTTTGCTCAATGGCTCCTTGAAACCGTCGGAGTCCATCACGACAGGCGCGTGAGCCTTGCTGTTGTCGGCATTGGCTACGCCCGCACACATCAGGGCGGCGAGCAGCAGAAGATATTTAGCCACGGAAGAACTCCAGCATGGCGTCGGCGTTGACGCGGTAATTGAGGTTGCCGCAATGGCCGCCCAGCGGGTAGACGGTCAAGCGATCGCCGAAGGTTTTACGCAGGAAACCAAGGTCGCCGGGGCCGAGGATCACGTCGTCGGCGTTGTGCATGACGGCGATTTTCGGGCTGGCGTGCAGGTAGTCCTTGAGGGCGTACAGGCTGACCTGGTCAACCAGTTGCAGCAGGCTGCCGCCGTCGGAGCGGGCGCGCCACATCGGGATCACCTGTTCGGTGAGGTAGCAGTCGAAGTCGCACTGCAGCGCACGCTTGAGGAACGGCGTGAGGCTGGTGCCTTCGCTGATCGGGTACTTCGGCGGGATGATCAGGCCACGGCGGTTGATCAGGTCCGAAGTAAAGGCGATGTCGGCCGCCGAGAAGCGGAACGAGGTGCCGATCAGCATGGCCATCTGTTCGTTGGTCAGGTGCTGCTTGGATTGCTGGAAGTCGTAGAGCAGGGCGTCATTGAGGTCGATGTAGCCCTTCTGCTGGAAGTAACGGGTCAGCTTGTTCAACACCAGTTCATAGAACGTGGTGGTGTTGTTGATGCCCTTGACCTCGGTCTGTACCAGCTTGTCGAGGTTGGTGATCGAGGTGTAGAGGTTGACCGGCGGGTTGAGCAGCAGCACTTTCTTGAAGTTGAAGCTGCGGCGGGTCTCGTCGAGCTTGCTGACAAACGCCGCATCCAGCGCGCCGAGGCTGTAGCCGGTGAGGTAGAAGTCGGTCACCGGCAGCGAAGCGTTCTGCGCGCGCACGGCTTGCATCACGCGGTACATGTCTTCGGCATCTTCCTGGCTGATGCCGGGGGTGGCGAAGCGCGACGCAGAGGCGATGAAGTCGAAGCTGGTGGGCGACGACAGTTGCACCACGTGGTAGCCGGCCTGGTAATACAGTTTTTTCAGGTATTCGTTGATGCTGCTGTCAAACCGCGCACCGGTGCCTGCGATCAGGAAGATCAGCGGCGCAGCACGATCCTGCTTGGCGATGCGGTAAGTGAGTTTCTTCACTGCCCAGAAATTGTCCGGCAGGCTGAACTCGCGCTCGGGGCGCATATTCAGGGTGTAGTCGGACTGATTGATCTCTTCATCGGTCGGCAATGTAGGCCGAAGGTCAGGCGGAGTGGTGGCGATGGTCGCTTCGAACGGGTTGGTCAAAGGGTAGCCATAGCTGGCTTGGTCGATATCGACGGCCAGTGCTGACGCACTCAAAAAAAGGCTGCCCAGCAGAGCAGCACAGCGCAAGGAACGGAGCATGACTTAATCCCTAAGAGGAAACGTGCTTAATGAAGTTCGCAGGCTATGACCACCGCGTTGCCACCGAAGTGCCAGCCTTCGGCACGAAAAGTCGGAAAATAACGTCGGAATCGGGGTAATAGTAGCGAGACGATACACTTTGCCATGCATTAGTGAACACTAATTGTGTGTATGCACCTTGCTAACGGCCGCCGGCGCATTAAGCTGAGCGCCGTTTTTGCCTACCGGAGTGCTCCATGTCCCGCCGCTTGCCGCTGATTCTGCTGCTTATTGCCCTGCCGTTATGGCTGGCTGCCAGTTATGGCGCACGTTATGGCTTTATGGAAGATGGCCAGTGGGTCGGCGTCTGTGCCGACGAGGCCAGCCGCTGGGAATGCCAGGTGCGTTCGAACCTGGGCTTGATGATCCACTTCAAGGTGCTGGGCTGGGCCGCGCTGGTGACGGCGGTACTGGCATTTTTCGTACCGGGCCGTGCGGGATGGGGCTTGGCGGTGCTGGGGCTGGTGTTCGGGTTCCCGGCCCTGGCGTTGTACAACACCACGTTTGCGGTGTTTGCGGTAGTGATTGCGGGGTTGCGGTTGGTCAGGCAGCCGCGGGGCGCCTGATAAGGCCAATCGGGGGCAAGCCCCTCCCACCTTTGGAATACGTTCTCATGTGGGAGGGGGCTTGTCCCCGATAGCGGTTTTAAGTCTTGCGCACCCGCAAGCACCGCCACAAAGCCACAACCATCAACCCGCTGACCAGCGCCCAACCCCATGCCTGCTGGTTCAGCAGACCTTCACGGTACAGTTGCGGCGCAATGCCGGCACCGATGATAAAGGTCAGCAGGGCGATCTCCCGGCGTGGCCCGGTCACCGGGCGAACCAGGTACACCAAGGCCGGCAGCAGCAGTGCTGCACTTGGGAAGCTGCGGTAGCGTGGGTCAAACACCAGTGCCAGCATCATCACTGCGCCGGCGAACCCGGCGATTGCCACCAGCCAGCCGGCGTGTTGTTCCAGCCAGTTGAACAGCCGTTCGCGCCAGCCTTTCCGGGCACTCAGGGCCAGGGCCGCGTGGGCCAGCACCAGCAGGTTCAGCGCCACGAGTAAACCGGCCCATACCCACTCATCGTTGAAGCGCGCAGTCACGCGGGTCAGTTCAGCCCAGGTACCGATGGAGCAGGCAGCCACCACACCCAGCAGTGGCAAGGCCATTGCGGCACGAGTGCTGCGAACGCGACCACCGAGCACCAACGTGCCCAGCAGGATAATCCCGCCCACCCCCAGCCACAGCGGCCAGTACGGCACATTGGTCACCGGCCCGGCGAGGATCCCCTTGTCCTGGCGATCGGCATCGAACAGGCCCCAGTAACCGCCCACGGCGCCCTCACTGGCGCGCTTCCACGGTTGGTCGAACGCTTCGATCAGGTTGTAGTGCCAGCCATTGGCTTCGGCCATGGCCACGAAACCGCGCATGAACTTGGCTTCATTGACCCGGCTCGGCACTGCGGTTTCGCGCTGGCGACCTTCGCTGGGCCAGCCGGTCTCGCCGATCAATATGTCCTTGGGCGCGAATTTGTTGCCAAACGTCTGGCGTACATCGCCCACATGCTTGAGGGCCTGGTCGATGCCGGAGGGGTCATCTTCCCAGTACGGCAGCAGATGGATGGTCAGGAAGTCCACCGCCGGAGCGATTTCCGGGTGCTGCAGCCAGAACTCCCAGACGTCGGCATAGGTGACCGGCTGCTTGATCTGGCTTTTGACTTTATGGATCAGCGTCACCAGCTGTTTGGCGGTGACTTCCTTGCGCAGCAGCGCTTCGTTGCCGACGATCACGGAGGTGACCACATCGGGGTTGGCGTTGGCGGACGCGATCAGCTCGTCGATCTCCTTTTCGGTTGTCACTGGGTCACTGCTGACCCAGGCGCCCGCCATCACCTTTAGGCCGTGCTTGCGCGCCAGGTCCGGCAAGGCTTCCAGGCCGGTCATGGAGTAGGTGCGGATGCATTCGAAGCGGGTGGCCAGCAGTGCGAGGTCGGCGTCCATGCGCTCGGGGCGCAGTTTGAACGGTTGGTCGAAGGGCGATTGGTCCTTGTCGAACGGCGTGTACGACGCACATTGCAGCTTGTGACTGGCACTGGCCACATCGGGCAGCACCACCGGCCGGCCGAGGCCATACCAGTAACCAGCAAGGGCCAGCAGGCCGAGGATCAGAGCGAAGCAATAGGGCAGGGCAGGGAAGCGGGCAGTCGCGGGCATGGTCGGCTTATCTGGGGGAGCAAAGGCGCGCATCTTACCCGGATTTGCGCTATCCCAGTGGGGCTGCATAATTTTGACATGCAAAGTTCAGGCGGGAATGTGGGGTTAAGTCCTACAAAAAGTCCTACTGGCGATGTGATGTCGTTTCTTGCTTGGATGAGGTCGCTGACAGAGCAGGTCGAAGGCCCCGGCAGGTTGATGATCGACGTGTCAGCACTCCACTGATGTCGCAGCAGCCGGATCGATGCGCGTGAAGGGGGCGCGGCGCACCACATAACAACAGGTTGACGTCGCTCGACATCCGTCGGGCGCAGCACTTTCGGGGAAGTACGATGAAGATGCGACGACTCTTGGGCGCAGCTGCCACTCTGGTAGTTGCGATGAGCTCCACACTGGCCAGCGCCGACAGCAAAACTCTGAGCATCGGTTATGTAGATGGCTGGTCCGACAGCGTTGCCACCACGCACGTGGCGGCAGAGGTGATCAAGGCAAAGCTCGGTTATGACGTGAAACTGCAAGCGGTCGCCACCGGGATCATGTGGCAGGGCGTGGCCACCGGTAAACTCGATGCCATGCTCTCCGCCTGGCTGCCCGTGACCCACGGCGAGTACTGGACCAAGAACAAGGACAAAGTGGTCGACTACGGCCCCAACTTCAAGGATGCGAAGATCGGCTTGATCGTGCCGGAGTACGTCAAGGCCAAGTCTATTGAAGACCTCAAGACCGATACCACCTTCAAGAACAAGATCGTCGGCATCGATGCCGGTTCAGGCGTGATGCTCAAGACCGACGAAGCCATCAAGCAGTACGGCCTCGACTACAAACTGCAAGCCAGTTCGGGTGCGGCGATGATCGCCGAGCTGACCCGTGCCGAAGACAAACAGGAATCCATTGCGGTCACCGGCTGGGTGCCACACTGGATGTTTGCCAAGTGGAAACTGCGTTTCCTGGACGATCCAAAAGGGATTTATGGTGCTGCTGAAACCGTCAACAGCATCGGCAGCAAGGGCCTGGAGAAGAAAGCGCCGGAAGTCGCGGCCTTCCTGAAGAAATTCCAGTGGGCCTCCAAGGATGAGATCGGCGAAGTCATGCTCGCTATCCAGGAAGGTGCCAAGCCTGATGCGGCCGCGAAGGACTGGGTTGCCAAGCACCCTGAGCGCGTTGCCGAATGGATCGGTAAATAACCCCCCAATGCCTTGATACACCCCCTGTGGGAGGGGGCTTGCCCCCGATATCGGAGTGTCAGTCGTCAATGATCTGACTGGCTCTCCGCTACCGGGAGCAAGCCCCCTCCCACATTATTTTCGTCACCCGCAAATGTTTCTGCGCCCTCTCAATCCCTCGCTACACTCCGTCTACTACTAAGGTCGTCTGGAACCTGTTCCGTAGCCGCATACAGTGGATACGTTCCAATAATAAAAAAGCTGTGCTGCGAGGATAAAAACAATGAACGACAGCATTTACCTCTCGATTCAAAACAGCCCGCGTTTCAAGGAGCTGGTGAGAAAAAGGGAAAGGTTCGCCTGGATTCTCTCGGCGATCATGCTAGGGCTTTACTCCGGATTCATTCTGTTGATCGCCTACGGGCCACAAGTACTGGGGGCTAAACTCAGCCCCGGCTCATCCATCACCTGGGGCATCCCCATCGGGGTCGGGCTGATTGTCTCGGCCTTTGTCCTCACCGGCATCTATGTGCGACGCGCCAACGGCGAATTCGACGACCTGAACAATGCGATTCTCAAGGAGGCTGCGCAATGATCCGTCGTCTATTGGCTGTATTCGGCGCTTCGGTCTTCGCGCCCGCTGTTTGGGCGGCGGATGCATTGACCGGTGAAGTGCACAAACAACCGCTGAATATCGCAGCGATCCTGATGTTCGTGGCTTTTGTCGGCGCGACGTTGTGCATCACCTACTGGGCGTCCAAGCGCAACAACTCGGCGGCCGACTACTATGCGGCCGGCGGCAAGATCACCGGTTTCCAGAATGGCCTGGCGATTGCCGGCGACTACATGTCGGCCGCGTCCTTCCTGGGTATTTCCGCACTGGTGTTCACCTCTGGCTACGACGGCCTGATCTACTCGATCGGCTTCCTGGTGGGCTGGCCGATCATTCTGTTCCTGATCGCCGAGCGCCTGCGTAACCTGGGTAAGTACACGTTTGCCGACGTGGCGTCCTATCGCCTCGGGCAAACCCAGATCCGCAGCCTGTCGGCCTGTGGTTCCCTGGTCGTGGTGGCGTTCTACCTGATCGCGCAAATGGTGGGTGCGGGCAAGCTGATCCAGCTGCTGTTCGGCCTCGACTACCATGTGGCGGTGATCCTGGTAGGGATCCTGATGTGCATGTACGTGCTGTTCGGCGGCATGCTGGCGACCACCTGGGTGCAGATCATCAAGGCGGTGCTGTTGCTGTCCGGTGCCTCGTTCATGGCGCTGATGGTGATGAAACACGTCAACTTCGACTTCAACATGCTGTTCTCCGAGGCGATCAAGGTTCACCCTAAAGGTGAAGCGATCATGAGCCCCGGCGGCCTGGTGAAAGATCCGATTTCCGCGTTCTCCCTGGGCCTGGCACTGATGTTCGGTACCGCCGGCCTGCCGCACATCCTGATGCGCTTCTTCACTGTAAGTGACGCCAAGGAAGCGCGTAAGAGCGTGCTGTATGCCACTGGCTTCATCGGCTACTTCTACATCCTGACCTTTATCATCGGCTTCGGCGCGATCCTGCTGGTCAGTACCAACCCGGCGTTCAAGGATGCTGCAGGCGCCTTGCTCGGTGGTAACAACATGGCGGCGGTGCACCTGGCCAACGCGGTGGGCGGCAGTATCTTCCTGGGCTTCATCTCGGCTGTGGCCTTCGCCACCATCCTGGCAGTGGTTGCCGGTTTGACCCTGGCCGGTGCTTCGGCGGTGTCCCATGACCTGTACGCCAGCGTGATCAAGAAGGGCAAGGCCAACGAGAAGGATGAGATCCGCGTATCGAAGATCACCACTATCGCCCTGGCCGTGCTGGCGATTGGTCTGGGTATCCTGTTCGAAAGCCAGAACATCGCGTTCATGGTCGGCCTGGCGTTCTCGATTGCCGCCAGCTGTAACTTCCCGGTACTGCTGCTTTCCATGTACTGGAAAAACCTCACCACCCGTGGCGCGATGATTGGCGGCTGGCTGGGCCTGGTCAGTGCCGTTGGCCTGATGATCCTGGGTCCGACCATCTGGGTCTCGATCCTGCATCACGAAAAAGCCATCTTCCCGTACGAGTACCCGGCGCTGTTCTCGATGATCATCGCGTTCGTCGGCATCTGGTTCTTCTCCATCACCGACAAGTCGGCGGCGGCAGAGAAAGAGCGTGCACTGTACTTCCCGCAGTTTGTGCGTTCGCAGACTGGCCTGGGGGCGAGTGGGGCGGTTAATCACTAAGGTTGTAGCTGGACAAAGAGATGCCCCGGTCGAAAGGCCGGGGCATTTTTTTGTCTGGAGGTTATGAAGGTGCTTGTGCCAATGCCATCGGGGGCAACCCCCCCTCTCACAGTTAACCGAGTACATCATTTGGAATGCAGTTCAATGTGGGGGGCTTGCCCCGATGGGGGTAGATCAGTCGACACAAATAAAAACGGCCTCCACTGAGGGAGGCCGTTTTCGGTGCTGCTAAAAGCTGCTTACTTGCGATCTTCCAGCTTGGTAATGTCACGCGACTCGTAGCCGGTGTACAACTGGCGCGGGCGGCCAATCTTGTACGGGCTGGAGAGCATTTCTTTCCAATGGGAGATCCAGCCCACGGTCCGCGCCAGGGCGAAGATCACGGTGAACATGCTGGTTGGAATGCCGATCGCCTTGAGGATGATCCCCGAGTAGAAGTCGACGTTCGGGTACAGCGAGCGTTCTATGAAGTACGGGTCGGTCAGGGCGATCTCTTCCAGGCGCATGGCCAGTTCGAGTTGCGGATCGTTCTTGATGCCCAGTTCCTTCAACACTTCGTCGCAGGTCTGTTTCATGACGGTGGCGCGCGGGTCGCGGTTCTTGTAGACCCGGTGACCGAAGCCCATCAACTTGAACGGATCGTTCTTGTCCTTGGCCTTGGCGATGAACTTGTCGATGTTGGACACATCGCCGATTTCATCGAGCATGGTCAATACGGCTTCGTTCGCACCGCCGTGGGCAGGGCCCCACAGCGCGGCGATGCCGGCGGCGATACAGGCGAACGGGTTGGCACCCGAAGAGCCTGCCAGGCGCACGGTGGACGTCGAGGCGTTTTGCTCGTGGTCGGCGTGGAGGATGAAGATCCGGTCCATTGCCTTGGCCAGCACCGGGCTGATCGGTTTGATCTCGCACGGGGTGTTGAACATCATGTGCAGGAAGTTTTCCGCGTACGTCAGGTCGTTGCGCGGGTACATCATGGGTTGACCCATGGAGTACTTGTAAACCATTGCGGCCAGCGTCGGCATCTTGGCAACCAGGCGGATCGCGGAAATTTCGCGATGCTGCGGGTTATTGATGTCGAGAGAGTCGTGATAGAAGGCCGACAGGGCGCCGACCACGCCGCACATGACGGCCATCGGGTGGGCGTCGCGACGGAAGCCGTTGAAGAAGGTCTTCAACTGCTCGTGAACCATGGTGTGGTTCTTCACGGTGCTGACGAACTGGGCTTTTTGCTCGGCTGTTGGCAATTCGCCATTTAGCAGCAGGTAGCAGGTTTCCAGGTAGTCCGATTTTTCAGCCAGTTGCTCAATCGGGTAGCCCCGGTGCAGCAGGATGCCATTGTCGCCGTCGATATAGGTGATCTTCGACTCGCAAGAGGCGGTCGACATGAAGCCTGGGTCGAAAGTGAAACGGCCCGTGGCCGTCAGGCCCCGTACGTCGATAACATCGGGACCAACGGTGCCGGTTAAAATGGGCAGCTCGACGGGGGCTGCGCCCTCGATGATCAACTGCGCTTTTTTGTCAGCCATGTGGCCTCCTATTTATGCTTCAAATCATCAGACAGACCCCCCACGCAGGGCCCGCACCACTATAGTGAGATAAATTCAGATGTCAATTTGCCTAAAGTCTTGCCCCAGAAGGCTTTAAGCGTACTTTTTCCTCGAAATTGCCTGCCATTTACGCCTTTTATCTCGCCAGCGCAATCCGCTATTAGGGTGAGGAGCGCGCGTTGTCATTAGTAACCTAACTGTCTATACTCGGCCACCGACCGCCAAGGGCTTTTGGGCTTGCTTTCATTGGGGGTCGCACTCCCTGGGTGGTGCTTACCTGACCAGTGCACTCCCCAACAACTTTGCCCTGATTGTTAGGGGCTCTTCAGTGTGAAAAAAAGCCGTGAATAGCCAACGACCTGTAAACCTAGACCTAAGGACCATCAAACTCCCCATCACCGGCGTTACGTCGTTCCTGCACCGTGTTTCCGGCATTATCCTGTTCCTGGGCTTGGGCATCATGCTTTATGCATTGAGCAAATCCCTGGGTTCCGAGGAAGGATACGCCGAGGTGAAGGCATGCTTGACCAGCCCGCTGGCCAAGTTCGTAGCATGGGGCCTCCTGTCCGCTCTGCTTTATCATCTGGTAGCCGGTGTGCGCCACTTGATCATGGATATGGGCATCGGTGAGACGCTGGAAGGCGGCCGCCTGGGCTCGAAAATCATCATCGCCATTTCCGTGGTGCTGATCGTTCTGGCAGGAGTTTGGATATGGTAACCAGCGTTACGAACCTATCGCGTTCGGGCCTCTATGACTGGATGGCGCAGCGTGTGTCTGCGGTCGTTCTCGCGGCTTATTTCATTTTCCTGATCGGATACCTCGTCGCAAACCCGGGCATTGGCTACGAGCAATGGCACGGGCTGTTTTCCCACAATGCGATGCGAATCTTCAGCCTGCTGGCCCTTGTAGCCCTGGGCGCTCACGCCTGGGTCGGCATGTGGACCATCGCGACTGACTACCTGACGCCGATGGCGCTGGGCAAGTCCGCGACCGCAGTCCGTTTCCTCTTCCAGGCAGTATGCGGCGTCGCGATGTTCGCTTACTTCGTCTGGGGTGTGCAGATTCTTTGGGGTATCTGATTCATGGCTAACATTCCAACTATTTCATTCGACGCCATCATTATTGGTGGCGGCGGTGCCGGCATGCGCGCGGCGTTGCAGCTGGCCCAGGGCGGTCACAAGACTGCCGTGATCACCAAGGTGTTCCCGACGCGCTCCCACACCGTATCGGCCCAGGGTGGCATCACCTGCGCCATCGCGTCCGCCGACCCGAACGACGACTGGCGCTGGCACATGTACGATACCGTCAAGGGTTCCGACTATATCGGTGACCAGGACGCTATCGAATACATGTGTCAGGAAGGCCCGGCCGCGGTGTTCGAGCTGGACCACATGGGTCTGCCGTTCTCCCGTACCGAACAAGGTCGTATCTACCAGCGTCCATTCGGCGGCCAGTCGAAGGATTACGGTAAAGGCGGCCAGGCTGCCCGTACCTGTGCCGCGTCCGACCGTACCGGTCACGCGCTGCTGCACACGCTTTATCAGGGCAACCTGAAAGCCGGTACCACGTTCCTGAACGAGTACTACGCGGTTGACCTGGTCAAGAACGCACAAGGCGAGTTCGTCGGTGTGATCGCCATCTGCATCGAAACCGGTGAAACCACCTACATCCGCGCCAAGGCTACTGTTCTGGCGACTGGCGGTGCAGGTCGTATCTACGCGTCGACCACCAATGCCCTGATCAACACCGGTGACGGCGTCGGCATGGCACTGCGTGCCGGCGTGCCGGTGCAAGACATCGAAATGTGGCAGTTCCACCCGACCGGCATCGCCGGCGCCGGTGTACTGGTGACCGAGGGTTGCCGTGGTGAAGGTGGTTACCTGATCAACAAGCACGGCGAGCGTTTCATGGAGCGTTATGCTCCGAACGCGAAAGACCTGGCGGGTCGTGACGTTGTTGCTCGTTCGATGGTTAAGGAAATCATCGCCGGTAACGGCTGTGGCCCGAATGGTGACCACGTGCTGCTGAAGCTCGATCACCTGGGTGAAGAAGTGCTGCACAGCCGCCTGCCGGGTATCTGTGAACTGTCCAAGACCTTTGCCCACGTTGACCCAGTGGTTGCTCCGGTTCCGGTTGTTCCAACCTGCCACTACATGATGGGCGGTGTTCCGACCAACATTCATGGCCAGGCGATCACCCAGAACGCCGACGGCGTGGACGAGATCATCCACGGTCTGTTCGCAGTAGGTGAAGTGGCTTGCGTATCGGTGCACGGTGCCAACCGTCTCGGCGGCAACTCGCTGCTCGACCTGGTGGTATTCGGCCGCGCAGCTGGCCTGCACCTGGAAAAAGCCCTGACCGACGGCATCGAATACGATGACGCCACCGACGCCAACATCGAGGCCGCCCTGGCGCGTCTGAACGCTCTGAACGAGCGGACTGATGGCGAAGACGTGGCAACCCTGCGTCGCGAACTGCAGAACTGCATGCAGAACTACTTCGGTGTATTTCGTACCGGCGAATACATGCAGAAGGGTATTGCCCAGCTGGCCGATCTGCGCAAGCGCATCGCCAACGTCAAGATCAACGATAAGAGCCAGGCGTTCAACACCGCTCGTATCGAAGCCCTTGAGCTGCAAAACCTGCTGGAAGTGGCTGAAGCGACTGCGATCGCAGCCGAGGTTCGTAAAGAATCCCGTGGTGCCCACGCTCGTGAAGACTTTGAAGATCGCGATGACGAAAACTGGTTGTGCCACACCCTGTACTTCCCGGGTGACAAGCGCGTAACCAAGCGTGCTGTGAACTTCTCGCCGAAGACGGTTCCGACGTTTGAACCGAAAATTCGGACTTACTAAGGGTGGCTGCCATGTTGAAAGTCAGTGTTTATCGCTACAACCCTGATCAGGACGCTGCGCCGTTCATGCAGGAGTTCCAGGTCGATACCGGTGGTAAAGACCTGATGGTGCTGGATGTATTGGCACTGATCAAAGAGCAGGACGAGGGTTTCTCCTATCGTCGCTCTTGCCGTGAAGGTGTTTGCGGTTCCGACGGCATGAACATCAACGGCAAAAACGGCCTGGCGTGCATCACGCCGCTGTCTGCTGTTGTTAAAGGCAACAAGCTGATCGTTCGTCCTCTGCCAGGTTTGCCGGTTATCCGTGACCTGGTCGTCGATATGAGCATCTTCTACAAGCAATACGAGAAAGTTAAGCCGTTCCTGCAGAACGATACGCCGGCTCCGGCCATCGAGCGTCTGCAGTCCCCTGAAGAGCGTGAAAAGCTCGACGGTCTGTACGAGTGCATCCTGTGCGCCTGCTGCTCGACCTCTTGCCCGTCCTTCTGGTGGAACCCGGACAAGTTCCTGGGTCCAGCTGCCCTGCTGCAAGCGTACCGCTTCCTGGCAGACAGCCGTGATACCAAGACGTCCGAGCGCCTGGCTTCGCTGGATGACCCGTTCAGCGTATTCCGCTGCCGCGGGATCATGAACTGCGTCAACGTATGTCCCAAAGGCCTGAACCCGACTAAGGCCATTGGTCACATCCGTAACATGCTGCTGCAGAGTGGCGTGTAACTGACGTTGTAACAAGGCAGGACCGTTGTGCCCGTAAATGCTGCGGCGCAGGCTTCAACCGGCGCCGTAGTTTTAACTTGAGCAGCGACTTACAAAGCCGCGGCTCTTATTTTGAAGAAATGAGACAAGCAGGGGCATTCGGGTTGGTACCCGAACTATCAGCGTGATCCTAAGTGGCTTGTTTTGGTCGCTGCACTTGGCCTTTTGCAAGCAAACTCGGTGTTTTCGCCGGTGGTGTCCCCAAATCGAGGGTGACCAAGCATGCAAGAAAGCGTGATGCAGCGCATGTGGAACAGCGGCTATCTTTCAGGTGGTAACGCTGCCTATGTGGAAGAGCTTTATGAGCTCTACCTGCACGACCCTAACGCTGTGCCAGAAGAATGGCGCACCAAATTTCAGACGTTGTCTTCAGACGGCAACGCTGCCACCGATGTATCGCACGCAACAATTCGCGATCAGTTCGTGCTGCTGGCAAAGAACCAGCGCCGCGCCCAGCCGGTTTCCGCCGGAAGCGTGAGCAGTGAGCACGAGAAGAAGCAAGTTGAAGTACTGCGACTGATCCAGGCCTACCGGATGCGTGGCCACCAGGCGGCCCAGCTTGACCCGCTGGGGCTCTGGCAGCGTCCTGCACCTGCAGACCTGTCGATCAATCATTACGGCTTGACCAATGCCGATCTTGATACGACCTTCCGTGCCGGCGACCTGTTCATCGGCAAAGAGGAAGCGAGCCTACGCGAAATTCACGAAGCGTTGCAGCAGACATATTGCCGCACCATCGGCGCTGAGTTCACGCACATCACCGATTCCGAGCAACGCCACTGGTTCCAGCATCGCCTGGAAGGCGTACGCGGCCGCCCGGTATTGTCCGACGACGTGCGCAGCCACCTGCTTGAGCGCGTGACCGCAGCAGAGGGCCTGGAAAAATACCTGGGTACCAAATACCCGGGCACCAAGCGTTTCGGCCTGGAAGGCGGCGAGAGCCTGATTCCGATGCTCGACGAGCTGATCCAGCGTTCCGGTTCCTACGGCACCAAGGAAATCGTGATCGGCATGGCCCACCGTGGTCGCCTGAACGTGTTGGTCAACACCTTCGGCAAGAACCCGCGTGAGTTGTTCGACGAGTTCGAAGGCAAGAAGAAGGTCGAGCTGGGTTCCGGTGACGTTAAATACCACCAGGGCTTCTCGTCCAACGTGATGACCACCGGCGGTGAAGTTCACCTGGCCATGGCCTTCAACCCATCCCACCTGGAAATCGTTTCTCCAGTGGTCGAGGGTTCGGTCCGTGCTCGCCAGGATCGTCGTAACGACACCACCGGTGAAAAGGTCCTGCCGATTTCCATCCACGGTGACGCGGCATTCGCCGGTCAAGGCGTGGTCCTGGAAACGTTCCAGATGTCGCAGACTCGCGGCTTCAAGACCGGCGGTACCGTTCACATCGTCATCAACAACCAGGTGGGTTTCACCATCAGCAACCCGTTGGACGCGCGTTCCACCGAGTACGCCACCGACGTTGCCAAGATGATCCAGGCGCCGATCCTCCATGTGAATGGTGATGATCCGGAAGCCGTACTGTTCGTGACCCAACTGGCTGTCGACTACCGCATGCAGTTCAAGCGTGACGTGGTGATCGACCTGGTTTGCTACCGCCGTCGCGGTCACAACGAAGCCGACGAACCAAGCGGCACCCAGCCGTTGATGTATCAGCAGATCACCAAGCAGCGCACCACCCGTGAGCTGTATGCCGAAAGCCTGACCAAGGCCGGTATATTGGATGACGCGCGTGTTCAGGCGAAAATCGATGAATACCGCAACGCGCTGGACAATGGCCTGCATGTCGTAAAAAGCCTGGTCAAAGAGCCGAACAAAGAGCTGTTCGTGGATTGGCGTCCGTACCTGGGTCACACCTGGACCGCGCGTCACGACACCTCGTTCGACCTCAAGACCCTGCAGGAACTGTCCGCCAAGCTGCTGGAAATTCCGGAAGGCTTCGTGGTGCAGCGCCAGGTTGCGAAGATCTACGAAGACCGTCAGAAGATGCAAGCCGGCGGCCTGCCGATCAACTGGGGTTATGCCGAAACCATGGCGTACGCGACCCTGGCGTTCGAAGGTCACCCGATCCGCATGACCGGCCAGGACATCGGCCGTGGTACGTTCTCGCACCGTCACGCGGTATTGCACAACCAGAAAGACGCGGGCACCTACATCCCGTTGCAGAACCTGTACGAAGGCCAGCCGCGTTTCGACCTGTACGATTCGTTCCTGTCCGAAGAAGCCGTACTGGCGTTCGAATACGGTTACTCGACCACCACGCCGCAGGCGCTGGTGATCTGGGAAGCCCAGTTCGGCGACTTCGCCAACGGTGCCCAGGTGGTGATCGACCAGTTCATCACCAGCGGCGAGCACAAGTGGGGCCGTCTGTGCGGTCTGACCATGTTGCTGCCACACGGTTATGAAGGTCAGGGTCCGGAGCACTCCTCGGCCCGTCTGGAGCGTTACCTGCAGCTGTGCGCCGAGCACAACATCCAGGTGTGCGTGCCGACCACCCCGGCCCAGATCTACCACTTGCTGCGTCGCCAGGTGATCCGCCCGCTGCGCAAGCCGCTGGTAGTGCTGACCCCGAAATCGCTGCTGCGTCACAAATTGGCCATCTCGACCCTGGAAGATCTGGCGGACGGTTCGTTCCAGACCGTGATTCCAGAAATCGATACGCTGGACGCGGCCAAGGTCACTCGCCTGATCCTGTGCAGCGGCAAGGTCTACTACGACCTGCTGGAAAAACGCCGTGCCGAAGGCCGCGAAGACATCGCCATCGTGCGTATCGAGCAGCTTTACCCGTTCCCGGAAGATGACCTCATGGAGATCATCGCGCCTTACACCAACCTCACGAATGTGGTGTGGTGTCAGGAAGAACCGATGAACCAGGGCGCTTGGTACAGCAGCCAGCATCACCTGCGTCGCAGCATCGGTAACCACAACAAGGCCCTGGGCCTGGAGTACGCCGGCCGTGATGCTTCCGCTGCACCTGCGTGTGGTTATGCGTCGATGCACGCCGAGCAGCAGGAAAAACTGCTGCAAGATGCTTTCACTGTTTAACGCCTTCGCGCTGACTGAAACCGAATTTTAAGGACCCACAGATAATGGCTATCGAAATCAAAGCCCCGTCATTCCCGGAATCGGTTGCCGATGGCACCGTTGCCACCTGGCACAAGAAACCAGGTGAGGCCGTCAAGCGTGACGACCTGATCGTCGACATCGAGACCGACAAAGTCGTGCTGGAAGTGTTGGCCGAAGCTGACGGCGTGCTGGGCGCAATCGTTGCCGAAGAAGGCGCTACCGTTCTGTCGAACCAGGTGCTGGGCTCGATCGAAGAGGGCAGCGCTGCCGCTGCTCCTGCTGCCGCTGCTGCACCGGCCGCTGCTTCGGCGCCTGCTGCCGCTCCGGCTGCGGGTGGCGAAGATCCAATCGCTGCACCGGCTGCGCGTCAGCTGGCTGAAGAAAACGGCATCAACCTGGCTTCCATCAAAGGCACTGGCAAAGACGGCCGTGTGACCAAGGAAGACGTGGTTGCCGCGGTTGAAGCGAAGAAAAACGCTCCGGCTGCCGCGCCTGCCAAGGCTGCTGCACCGGCTGCCGCCGCACCTGTGTTCGCTGCCGGCGACCGCACCGAGAAGCGTGTACCGATGACCCGCGTTCGCGCCACCGTGGCCAAGCGTCTGGTTGAAGCACAGTCGAACATGGCGATGCTGACCACGTTCAACGAAGTCGACATGACCGAAGTCATGGCCCTGCGTTCGAAGTACAAGGATCTGTTCGAGAAGTCCCACAACGGCGTGCGCCTGGGCTTCATGTCGTTCTTCGTGAAAGCGGCAACCGAAGCGCTGAAACGCTTCCCGGCAGTCAACGCTTCCATCGACGGCGGCGACATCGTTTACCACGGCTATGCAGACGTCGGCGTTGCCGTGTCCAGCGACCGTGGCCTGGTGGTTCCGGTCCTGCGTAACGCCGAGCTGATGAGCCTGGCCGAAATCGAAGGCGGCATCGCCGGCTTCGGCAAGAAAGCCCGTGACGGCAAGCTGACCATCGACGAGATGACCGGTGGTACCTTCACCATCACCAACGGTGGTACCTTCGGTTCGATGATGTCGACGCCGATCGTTAACCCGCCACAAGCTGCAATCCTGGGCATGCACAACATCATCCAGCGTCCGATGGCCATCAACGGCCAAGTCGTGATCCGCCCAATGATGTACCTGGCGCTGTCTTACGATCACCGTCTGATCGATGGTAAAGAAGCCGTGACTTTCCTGGTGACCATCAAGAACCTGCTGGAAGACCCGGCTCGTCTGCTGCTGGATATCTGATAGAAGCAGCTGCAGGCCTCAAGTGACAGATTGCCGGATAAGGCAGTTGGGCTTGGGGCTTGCGGCTTGAAAGCTTGCTGCTAAATAGAGGAACTATTTTCATGTCGCAGAAATTTGACGTTGTAGTGATTGGTGCGGGTCCTGGCGGCTACGTTGCCGCCATCAAGGCCGCACAACTGGGCCTCTCGACTGCTTGCATCGAAAAATACACCGACAAGGAAGGCAAACTGGCACTGGGCGGTACTTGCCTGAACGTTGGTTGCATTCCTTCCAAGGCGCTGCTGGACAGCTCCTGGAAATTCCACGAAGCCCAAGACGGCTTCGCGATCCACGGCATCAACCATGCTGGCGTGACCATGGACGTGCCAGCAATGGTCGGCCGTAAAGCCAACATCGTTAAAGGCCTGACTTCCGGCGTTGCGACCTTGTTCAAGGCCAACGGCGTAACTTCCCTGCAAGGCCACGGCAAACTGCTGGCCGGCAAGAAAGTTGAAATCACCAAGCCGGACGGTTCGGTAGAAATCATCGAAGCCGAGAACGTGATCCTGGCTCCAGGCTCGCGTCCAATCGACATTCCACCGGCTCCTGTCGACCAGAACGTGATCGTTGATTCGACCGGCGCCCTGGAATTCCAGGCTGTGCCTAAGCGCCTGGGCGTGATCGGCGCTGGCGTGATCGGCCTGGAACTGGGTTCGGTCTGGTCCCGCCTGGGTTCCGAAGTGACCGTGCTGGAAGCCCTGGACACGTTCCTGCTGGCTGCCGACACCGCAGTGTCCAAGGAAGCGCTGAAAACCCTGACCAAACAAGGTCTGGACATCAAGCTGGGCGCTCGCGTGACCGGCTCTAAGGTTAACGGCGAAGAAGTCGTTGTGACCTACACCGACAAGGATGGCGAACAGACCATCACTTTCGACAAGCTGATCGTAGCCGTAGGTCGCCGTCCAGTGACCACCGACCTGCTGGCTTCCGACAGCGGCGTGAACATCGACGAGCGTGGCTTCATCCACGTTGACGATCACTGCGCTACCACCGTTCCTGGCGTCTACGCCATCGGCGACGTGGTTCGCGGCATGATGCTCGCGCACAAAGCTTCCGAAGAAGGCATTATGGTTGTCGAGCGCATCAAGGGTCACAAAACCCAGATGAACTACGACCTGATCCCGTCGGTTATCTACACCCACCCGGAAATTGCATGGGTCGGCAAGAACGAACAGCAGTTGAAAGCTGAAGGCGTTGAAGTTAACGTCGGCACCTTCCCGTTTGCCGCTTCTGGCCGTGCCATGGCAGCCAACGACACCGGTGGTTTTGTCAAAGTCATCGCTGATGCCAAGACTGACCGCGTATTGGGCGTCCACGTGATTGGCCCAGGCGCAGCAGAACTGGTTCAGCAGGGCGCGATCGGTATGGAATTCGGCACCAGTGCCGAGGACATCGGCATGATGGTCTTCTCCCATCCGACCCTGTCCGAAGCGCTGCACGAAGCCGCGTTGGCAGTGAATGGCCATGCCATCCACATCGCCAACAAGAAGAAGCGCTAAGCGAGATAATAAGAAACCACGGCGGAGTTGCCCGTCGTGAGCCTTGCGCGCAAGACTCACCGCGGAATATCCGCTGGACGCAGTCTTGCGCAGCTTTACGGGCCTTGAGCCCCGCAAGTTGCGCAAGCAGCAGTCACAGGTGGCGCGGCACTCATAATGAGCGCAGCGCCGAATGCGCAGTACCTAACGAAGACGGTAAAAAGCATGAATCTTCACGAGTATCAGGGTAAGCAGCTGTTCGCTGAATACGGCCTGCCAGTTTCCAAGGGCTACGCAGTAGACACCCCGGAAGCAGCAGCAGAAGCTTGCGACAAGATCGGCGGCACCGAGTGGGTTGTCAAAGCCCAGGTCCACGCTGGTGGTCGCGGTAAAGCGGGCGGCGTTAAGCTGGTTCGCAGCAAAGAAGACGCCAAGGCCTTCGCACAGCAGTGGCTGGGCAAGCGTCTGGTGACCTACCAGACTGATGCCAATGGCCAGCCAGTCACCAAGATCCTGGTTGAATCGTGCACTGATATCGCTAAAGAGCTGTACCTGGGCGCTGTCGTTGACCGTTCGAGCCGTCGCATCGTGTTCATGGCTTCCACCGAAGGTGGCGTGGACATCGAGAAGATCGCTCACGAAACCCCAGAAAAAATTCTGAAAGCCACTATCGATCCACTGGTTGGCGCCCAGCCATTCCAGGGTCGCGAGCTGGCTTTCCAGTTGGGTCTGGAAGGCAAGCAAGTTGCCCAGTTCGCCAAGATCTTCGTAGGTCTGGCCAAACTGTTCCAGGATCACGATCTGGCCCTGCTGGAAGTGAACCCGCTGGTGATCAAGGCTGACGGCGATCTGCACTGCCTCGACGCCAAGATCAACATCGACGCCAACGCCATGTACCGTCAGCCTAAGCTGAAGACTTTCCACGATCCGTCGCAAGACGATCCGCGCGAAGCGCACGCTGCCAAGTTCGAACTGAACTACGTAGCCCTGGAAGGTAACATCGGTTGCATGGTCAACGGTGCTGGCCTGGCCATGGGTACCATGGACATCGTCAACCTGCATGGCGGCAAACCAGCCAACTTCCTCGACGTGGGCGGTGGTGCTACCAAAGAACGCGTAACCGAAGCCTTCAAGATCATCCTGTCCGACTCCAACGTCGCTGCAGTACTGGTCAACATCTTCGGCGGCATCGTTCGTTGCGACATGATTGCCGAAGGCATCATCGGTGCAGTGAAAGAAGTCGGCGTTAAAATCCCGGTTGTTGTTCGCCTTGAAGGCAACAACGCTGAACTGGGCGCTAAAGTACTGGCAGAAAGCGGTTTGAACATCATCGCGGCTACCAGCCTGACCGACGCTGCTCAACAAGTTGTCAAAGCTGCGGAGGGCAAATAATGAGCGTCCTGATCAATAAAGACACCAAAGTTATCTGCCAGGGTATTACCGGTTCGCAAGGTAGTTTCCACACCCAGCAAGCCATCGAATACGGCACCAAGATGGTTGGCGGCGTAACGCCGGGCAAAGGCGGCACCGAGCACCTGGGCCTGCCAGTGTTCAACACCGTGAAAGACGCTGTAGCTGCCACTGGCGCCACCGCCAGCGTGATCTACGTTCCAGCTCCTTTCTGCAAGGACTCGATCCTGGAAGCGGCATTCGGCGGCATCAAGCTGATCGTTTGCATCACCGAAGGCATTCCTACCCTGGACATGCTGGACGCTAAAGTTAAGTGCGACGAGCTGGGCGTAGTCCTGATCGGCCCTAACTGCCCAGGCGTGATCACTCCAGGCGAATGCAAGATCGGCATCATGCCAGGTCACATTCACTTGCCAGGTAAAGTCGGTATCGTTTCCCGTTCCGGCACCCTGACCTACGAAGCTGTGAAGCAGACCACTGACGCCGGTTTCGGTCAGTCGACTTGCGTCGGCATCGGCGGTGACCCGATCCCAGGCTCCAACTTCATCGACATCCTGAAGCTGTTCCAGGAAGACCCGAAGACCGAAGCGATCGTGATGATCGGTGAGATCGGCGGTTCGGCTGAAGAAGAGGCGGCTGCCTACATCAAGGCACACGTGACCAAGCCGGTTGTTTCCTACATCGCTGGTGTGACTGCCCCTGCGGGCAAGCGCATGGGTCATGCTGGCGCAATCATCTCTGGCGGCAAAGGCACTGCAGACGAGAAATTCGCTGCACTGCAAGACGCAGGCGTTAAAACCGTGCGTTCGCTGGCAGACATCGGCAAGGCCTTGGCTGAGCTGACCGGTTGGGCTGTCAAGTAAGCCTCGCGCTTAGCTGACGCTTTACCAGCAAAGGCCACCTTCGGGTGGCCTTTGTGCATTCTGAAGTTGGCGAAGATCAAAATGTGGGAGGGGGCTTGCTCGCGAAAGCGGTGTATCAGCCACTCGTGAGCTGACTGACACGCCGCTTTCGCGAGCAAGCCCGCTCCCACATCCGATCGCATTTCAAAATTTAGATATAAAAACGCGACATAAAAATGTCGCTTATCGGACAGTTCGCCCCCCAACAGTGCGTTTGACCCGCAAATTCGTTAGGCTAGCCGCCTCTTTATGCGTCCGCCTCCCAAAAGGAAGCCGCGCGCTAGACCGGTCGGTGCCCATAAGGGCCGGCAGCATTTCCCTCATCCATAGGGAATCCCTCTCTAAATTCCGATTCAGTAGTGTGGTATTTCCTCAAATGAAAGTGTTGAAAAGCCAGGACATCCTGGCGTTGGGCTTCATGACCTTCGCCCTGTTCGTGGGCGCCGGCAACATCATCTTCCCGCCTATCGTTGGTTTGCAGTCCGGGCCTCATGTCTGGATGGCGGCGCTGGGCTTCCTGATCACTGCCGTTGGCCTGCCGGTGGTCACTGTGATCGCCCTGGCCAAGGTCGGCGGCGGCATGGACGCGTTGAGCAGCCCGATCGGCAAGATCGCCGGTGGCCTGCTCGCGGCGGCTGCGTATCTGGCGGTAGGGCCGCTGTTCGCCACCCCGCGTACCGCGACCGTGTCGTTTGAAGTGGGCCTGGCGCCGCTGACCGGCGAAAGCCCGCTGGCGCTGTTCCTCTACAGCTCGGTGTATTTCCTGGTGGTGTTCTTTGTCTCCCTGTACCCAGGCCGACTGCTGGACACCGTGGGTCGCTTCCTGGCGCCGCTGAAGATCATCGCGCTGGCCATCCTCGGCATTGCCGCGTTTGCCCTGCCGGCCGGTGAGGTGGGTGTCGCCACCCCGGAATACGTTGCTGCACCGTTCTCCCAGGGCTTTATCAATGGTTACCTGACCATGGACACCCTGGGTGCGCTGGTGTTTGGCATTGTGATCGTCAACGCGATCCGTTCCCGTGGTGTCGAATCGCCCAAGCTGATCACCCGCTACGCGATCATTGCCGGGTTGATTGCCGGCGTAGGTTTGGCGCTGGTGTACATCAGTCTGTTCCGCCTCGGGGCGGGCAGTCATGAAGTCGCTGCCGGCGCTGCCAATGGCGCGGCTGTATTGCACGCTTATGTGCAACACACCTTCGGCTCCCTGGGCAGTGGTTTCCTGGCGGTGTTGATTTCGCTCGCGTGCCTGGTCACCGCGGTCGGCCTGACGTGTGCTTGCGCCGAGTACTTCAGCAAAATCCTGCCGCTGTCCTACAAGACTCTGGTAGTGATCCTGGCGCTGTTCTCGCTGTTCGTGTCGAACCTGGGCCTGACCAAGCTGATTGCGTTCTCGATCCCGGTACTCACCGCGATCTACCCGCCGTGCATCGTGCTGGTGGCCCTGAGCTTCTGCAAAGACTTCTGGCATGAGCAGGGCCGTATCGTCGGGCCGGTGATGCTGGTGTCGTTCATCTTTGGCTGCATCGACGCGCTCAAGGGCGCAGGCCTGGCAGGCTGGATGCCTTCGCAGCTGGCGAACCTGCCGCTGAGCGAGCAAGGCCTGGCGTGGCTGGTGCCGTCGGTGATGACGCTGGGTGTGGCGGTCGTCATTGATCGTATGCTGGGTAAGCGCAGCGAAGCCATCGCATAACAAGCGGGTTTCATGCAGTACGGAAATGCCTCGTATCAATCGATACGGGGCATTTTTTTTGAGCGGCGGGCCGTGTCTTTTTCTTTGCGCTAACGTCGAACAGACGCCAAAAGTTTTTCAATCTCCTTTCTGCAAGGACCCGCATGTCGTTCGTCGAAGCCAATCAGATTCACCTGCTTGCTGCCCTCTGGTTCGTCCTGTGTTGGGGCGGCTACACCCGTTATGCCACCTGGAAAGCCCGAGACACTGCTTGCCTGGCCAGTGTGCTGCATTTGTATCGCGAGGACTGGATGCGCCGCATGCTGCTGCGCGACAACCGGATTGCCGACGCCAGCGTGATCGGCAACCTGGAGCGTAATGCCTCATTCTTCGCCTCCAGCACCTTGATCATCCTCGCCGGCATTCTCACGGTGCTGGGGGCCTCCGAGCGGGCGGTGTCATTGCTGGCCGACATACCCATGGTGCAGCAGGCCTCCCAGGGCATGTCGGAGATCAAGCTGCTCTGCCTGGCGCTGGTCTTTGTCTATGCCTTCTTCACCTTCAGTTGGTGCATGCGCCAGTACAACTTTGCCGCGGTGCTGGTAGGGTCGGCGCCGATGATCGGTGAGCGGCATGTGTCGGAGCAGGAGCGCAAGGCGTTTGCCCTGCGTGCGGCGCGAGTGATCTCCATGGCCGCCAACCAGTTCAACTTTGGCCTGCGTTCTTATTACTTCGGCATGACCATGCTGGCGTGGTTCGTCAGCCCTTGGTTGTTCATGTTGATGAGTGCCGGGGTGGTGTTCGTGTTGTATCGTCGGGAGTTTCATTCCGACGTACTGCAAGTGATGGTGTATACGCAGACGGATACACCGATGCCTGAGGCCGCCAAAGAGGAGACTTAATGCGTGACGCGGCGGGTTAAAAACAGCAGACAAAGTAAAGCCCGCTATATAAGCGGGCTTTCTTTTTGCAGCGAAGCTATTTCATGCTGCGGTATCAGGAACCGGTGGCAGGAGTAGCAGGTGCTGCTTCTTTTGCGGCGGCGTCGTTCGATTCAGCCTGAGCTTTGGCAGCATCGGCGTTTTCTTTCGCAGCGTCGTTCACTTTATCCTGAGCTTTCGCCATGTCTTTTTGAGCTTGCTCAGAATGCGCTGCGGCATCTTGGGCTTTGTCTTCGGATTTCTTGTCGCAAGCAGCGAGACCGAGGGCAGCGGCCAACATCATGGAAATAGCTAAAGTCTTACGCATGGGGTGTTTCTCCTTAGTGAAGATATCTACTGGCCTTTCGAGCATGGGCGTTCAGCATTAGTTCCTTTTATTCCACAGATATATAAACAACGGTCTCAGAGGAACTTTCGCGCGTACCGTCTATTTCGCACATCAACACTAATAAGAGTCTGCAACGAATGACCGAAAATCCCTTGTTAGAGCGCGCGAAGCGCTTTGTCTCGGCCTTGCGCCATTGCCAGGTGCTGGGTATCACCACTCATCATGCCAGCGAGGAGGGCATCACGTTGGTCATGCCCTACGCCGCACAACTGGTGGGAGATCCCCTGACCGGCGTGATCCATGGTGGCGCGCTGACCTCTTTAATGGACACTGCCTGCGGCATGGCCACCCTGTGTGTCCTGCCGGAGTTCGAGGTGTGCCCGACCCTGGACCTGCGTGTCGACTATATGCATCCCGCCGAGCCACATAAGCCGGTATATGGTTTCGCCCAATGCTACCGGGTGACCACCGACGTGATCTTTACCCGTGGCTTTGCCTACCAGGACGACCCGCAACAACCCATCGCCCATGTGGTGGGCACCTTCATGCGCATGGGCAAGCGTCTCAAGGGCACCCACGGATTGGGCAGTGCCATCAAGGGAGAGCAGGCATGACACATCGATTCAAGACCCGCCTGGAACAGGCCCATCAGCGAGGCAACTACGAGGCCCTGCTGGACCTGATCCCCTACGCCAAACTGATCGGTATCGAATGCACCCGGCTGGGGGATGAATTGCTGTTTCGCCTACCGGCCCACAAGGACAATATTGGTAACCCCATATTGCCTGCGCTTCACGGCGGGGTGATCGCCGGCTTTATGGAGCTGGCAGCGGCGTTGCACCTGCTGGTGTTTACCGGAGCGCCGGGTATCCCGAAAATCATCGATTTCTCGCTCGATTACCTGCGCGCCGGCCAGTTTCGCGACACTTACGCCAAATGCCAGGTGTGGCGCCAGGGCCGACGGGTGGCGAATGTCGCGATCACCGCCTGGCAAAGCACCGCTGCCGAACCGATTGCCACCGCTCGTGCGCATTTCAAGATCGAGGAAGGAAGCCGCCCTTGAAATCCTGGTCTTAGCCCCCAACTTTGATGACAACCCGCCGCCAACCCTCAAGGGCGCGGCCACTGCCATCCAATTGGAGTTTGATGACCATGAGTGTGGAAACTCAAAAGGAAACCCTGGGCTTCCAGACCGAGGTGAAGCAACTGCTGCACCTCATGATCCATTCGCTGTATTCCAACAAGGAAATCTTCCTTCGCGAATTGATCTCGAACGCCTCTGACGCTGTCGACAAATTACGTTTCGAAGCCCTGTCCAAGCCTGAACTGCTGGAAGGTGGCGCGGAACTGAAAATCCGTGTGAGCTTCGACAAAGACGCCAATACCGTCACCCTCGAAGATAACGGTATCGGCATGAGCCGCGACGATGCGATCACCCACCTGGGGACCATCGCCAAATCCGGCACCGCCGACTTCATGAAAAACCTGTCGGGCGACCAGAAGAAAGATTCGCACCTGATCGGCCAGTTCGGCGTGGGCTTCTACTCGGCCTTCATCGTTGCCGACAAGGTTGAAGTGTTCAGCCGTCGTGCCGGCCTTGACGCCAGCGAAGGCGTGCATTGGGCTTCCAAAGGTGAGGGCGAATTTGAAATCGCCACCATCGACAAGGCTGACCGTGGTACCCGCATCGTCCTGCACCTCAAATCCGGTGAAGACGAGTTCGCCGATGGCTGGCGCCTGCGCAATATCATCAAGAAGTACTCCGACCATATCGCCTTGCCGATCGAGCTGCCGAAAGAACAAGCCGCTGCCGAAGGTGAAGAGAAGCCTGCCGAGGAATGGGAAACCGTCAATCGCGCCAGTGCCCTGTGGACCCGTCCGCGTACCGAGATCAAGGACGAGGAATACCAGGAGTTCTACAAACACATCGGTCACGACTACGAAAACCCGCTGAGCTGGAGCCATAACAAGGTCGAGGGCAAGCTGGAATACAGTTCGCTGCTTTACGTGCCGGCCCGTGCGCCGTTCGACCTGTACCAGCGTGAAGCGCCGAAAGGCCTGAAGCTTTACGTGCAGCGCGTGTTCGTGATGGACCAGGCAGAGTCGTTCCTGCCGCTGTACCTGCGCTTTATCAAGGGCGTGGTCGACTCCAATGACCTGTCGTTGAACGTGTCGCGGGAAATCCTGCAAAAAGACCCGATCATCGACTCCATGAAGTCGGCGCTGACCAAGCGCGTACTCGACATGCTGGAAAAACTGGCGAAGAACGAGCCTGAGCAATACAAGGGCTTCTGGAAAAACTTCGGTCAGGTCATGAAAGAAGGCCCGGCAGAAGATTTCGCCAACAAGGAGAAAATCGCCGGTCTGCTGCGCTTTGCTTCCACCCAGGGTGAAGAGGGCGAGCAGGTCGTTTCCCTGGCCGAGTACCTGGCTCGTGCCAAGGAAGGTCAGGACAAGATCTACTACCTGACCGGCGAAACCTACGCACAGGTCAAGAACAGCCCGCACCTGGAAGTCTTCCGCAAGAAAGGCATCGAAGTGCTGCTGCTGACCGACCGTATCGATGAGTGGCTGATGAGCTACCTCAACGAGTTCGACGGCAAATCCTTTGTCGACGTAGCCCGTGGCGACCTGGACCTGGGTAACCTGGACTCCGAAGAAGAGAAGAAAGAAGCCGAAGAAGTCGCGAAGGCCAAAGAAGGCCTGGTTGAGCGGATCAAGGCGTCCCTGGGCGATGCCGTCAGCGAAGTGCGGGTTTCCCACCGTCTGACCGACTCCCCGGCGATCCTGGCCATTGGCGAGCAGGACCTGGGCATGCAGATGCGCCAGATCCTCGAAGCCAGCGGCCAGAAGGTCCCGGACTCCAAGCCGATCTTCGAATTCAATCCGGCTCACCCGCTGATCGAGAAACTCGACGGCGAGCAGAGCGAAGAGCGGTTTGGCGACCTGTCGCACATCCTCTTCGACCAGGCGGCCCTGGCCGCTGGCGACAGCCTCAAAGACCCGGCCGCCTACGTGCGCCGACTGAACAAGCTGTTGGTTGAACTGTCGATCTGACACCGTTGTAGAAAAACCCGCTTCGGCGGGTTTTTTCGTTTGTAGGAGCGAGCAAGCTCGCTCCTACAGCCCATTTCCGTTCTAGTGATCTTCAACTGGAGTAAATGATGAGCCAAGTTACTGTGCGTTCCGTGGTCTATCAGATTGATGGCCAGTCTTATGAAAGCCGCCTGGCGTTCGATGCCAGCGAAAAGAACCCGCTGCCCGGCCTGCTGATGGCGCCGAACTGGATGGGTGTGAGTGCGGGTGCCGAAGAAATCGCCAAGAGCGTTGCCGCCAAGGGCTACGTGGTGCTGATCGCCGACCTCTACGGGCAAACCGTGCGCCCGTCGAATGGCGATGAAGCCGGTGCCGCAATGATGCCGTTGAAGAATGATCGCCCGTTGCTGAACAAGCGCATGCAGGCTGCCCTTGAGCAGCTGCTGGGCCAGACCGAAGCGGCAGTGGACACCTCGAAGCTGGCCACCTTTGGTTTCTGCTTCGGCGGTTGCTGCTCCCTGGAGCTGGCGCGTACCGGTGCGCCATTGAAGGCAGCCGTATCGTTCCACGGCACCCTCGACACGCCGAACCCGGCAGATGCGAAAAACATCAAGGGTTCAGTGCTGGTGCTGCACGGGGCTTCCGACCCGCTGGTGCCGAAAGAGCAACTGCCAGCGTTCGAAGCTGAAATGAACACGGCGGGCGTGGATTGGCAATTGCTGAGCTACGGCGGTGCGGTGCATTCCTTCACTGACCCGGATGCCAATGTGCCGGGCAAGATGATGTACGACGCGAAGACCGCTGCGCGGGCCTTCCAGTCGATGCATAACTTGCTGGACGAAGTGTTCAAGGGCTAAATCTTCAGCGCCTGTTCCGGTTTCATCGGGGCAAGCCCCCTCCCACATTTTGACCGTGTGAATCCAATCAAGTGTGGGAGGGGGCTTGCCCCCGATAGCTATCTCACAGGCAACTCAATTCTTTCAGTTTCACCCGGCACCGTCGGCCAATCCCCATCGGCCCAGCGCTGCCTGGCCTGCTCGATCTTCAGCGGATCGCTAGCGACAAAATTCCAGTTGATCCGCCGCGGTCCATCCAGTGGTGCCCCGCCAAACACCACCACGTGGCAATCGCTTTCGGCGAATAGGGTCATTTCCTGCCCGGCCGGCAATACCACCAGGCTGTGCACCTCAAGCCGCTCACCCTCCAGCTGTACTTCACCCTCCAGCACATACACCGCGCGTTCCTCGTGCTCGTCAGGAATCAGCAGGGTCGTGGCCGTTTGCATGTGCACATCTGCATACAACGTAGGCGACAGCACCGGCACCGGTGATTTGAGGCAGAAGCCACTGCCGGCGATCAGGCGAATCCGCACGCCCAGGTTGTCACTCACCGGCAGGCTCGCCGCAGGGTGATGGCTGTAATGCCCCGGCCCCTCTTCGTGGTCCTTGGGCGATGCCAGCCACACTTGCAGGCCATGCAGGGTGAAACCATTGGCCTTCAGTGCCTCGGGTGTGCGCTCGACATGGGCAATCGCGCTGCCGGCGGTCATCCAACTGACGTCCCCGGCCTCTACCACTTGGTCGGAGCCCAGGCTGTCCTTGTGCTGCAGTACGCCTTCAAACAAGTAGGTGAGGGTGGACAGGCCAATATGCGGGTGCTGGCGGATATTCATGCCGCTCCCCGGTGCATAACGGGTGGGCAGCATATGATCGAAGAACACGAACGGCCCGACGCTGCGGCATTCGCGCGAAGGCAGCGGGCGCAGGATGGGTTGGCCTTCGACATCTTCAGGGCGTGGGCGGATCACGGTGAGGGTGTTCATGGTGCGTCCCAGTCTGAGCGGGTTAGATGGCGCTGAGCATAACCCGCCCGACGAGATGTTGCCGCTATTGGCTGAACGCGCCTTCAGAGAGGCGAGTTTCAATGGTGACCTCGGCGGTGGTCATCAGCTTGTGTACCGGGCAGCGATCGGCCACACGGTGCAACTCGTCGCGCTGTTCGTCGGTGAGTACGCCCTTGAGCGTCAGCTTGACGTTGAGCTTGTATTTGCCCTTTTGCTCTTCGGTGGCGTCGTGGGTGACTTCCACGGTGACACCGGTCAGCGGGATGTCTTTTTTCTGGGCATAGAGCTTGACGGTCAGCGCCTTGCATGATGCCAGCGCGGCGTCGAAATAATCATGGGGAGAGGGCGCCGAGTCGTCACCACCCAGGCTCTTGGGCAGGTCGGTAAACAGCTCGTGGTTATTGATATTGACGCTGTGGCGGAAGTTGTCTGCGTTCAGCGTATTGACGGTAACAGGCATGGCAAACCTCACGGGGTGGCAGAATGAAGGTCATGCAGTTATAGAGCATGCAGGCACTGGGGTGTTCCACATTTTTTGCTGGCTGAACCCCGGTATGGCGCGCAAGGTCTACCGGTATTCGCCCTTATCGAGGTTGTACCGTGCCCTGGACCCGCCTGAGTTTCGCCCTGTTGCTCGCCGCCAGCAGCCTTGTCGCACAGGCTCGCGACTATGCCTACAGCGATGCGCACCTGCATTACGTGGATTTCTTCCAGGAAACGGCGGGGATGGACAAGTTGCTCAAGGCGATGGCAGAAAATCGCATCGAGCATGTCATGATTTCCGGCATTCCCGTCGCAAAGAAATGGCACGAAGACGAACCCAAGCGCCCACGCTACTACGCCGGTGATGACGCGGATGCCTATTGGTACAGCGCCACTGACGTGATTGTTGCCGCAGCGGTAAATAGACTGACACCTGAACAACGCCAGCACTTTCATCCGTTTCTGTCCGGCTTCAACCCCAACGACAAGAACTCGGATGCCCATATCCAGCGCATGCTCGACCTCAACCCGGGGCTGTGGCAGGGCATCGGTGAAGTGTTTACCCGTCACGACGACCTTACCGCCCTCACATCGGGGGATACCCCGCGCGCCAATAACGAAGCCATGACACGCATCTATCATCTGGCGGCGGAAAACGACTTGCCGGTGATGCTGCACTCCAACATCACCTCCAAGCGCGAGCGTAACCCGCTGTATTTGGCCGAAATCGAAGAGCCGCTGCGCAACCATCCGCACACCCGCTTTATCTGGGCCCACGCTGGCACCAGCAAGGAAATTCATCGCCACCAGGTGCAGATGGACTTTTTGCTGCCCACCTTGAGCCGCATGCTCGAGGCTTACCCCAACCTGTATATCGACCTGTCGTGGAGCATGCTCACGCCGTACTTACTGGATGATGCGGGCAAGCCTCGGCCGGAGTGGGTAGCGCTGGTGGAACGCTTCCCGGAGCGCTTTATGCTGGGTTCGGACGTCGTCGGGCGTTTCAACAAGCTGGGTAAGGAAATGCACCGCTTTGATGTGTTCCTTGATGCATTGCCTGAAGACGTTGCCCACAGAGTGGCGAGGGATAACTTCCTGGCCATCCTGCCTAAACCTCGTCGCGATGAGGGTGCGCGTTGATATTTCGTTTTCGTCTTACGCCAATGCGGCGGAGCGCTGATAACTTCCAGGAGACCGGCTGCAGGGCGGGGGCATCCAGTCGCCCATAAAAAAGCCCCGAACCAGTCGGGGCTTTTTCATCTACTCAACCTGCGGGGCTTACTTACCCTGCCAGCGTTTCAGCACCAGGGTGGCGTTAGTGCCACCGAAGCCGAAGCTGTTGCTCATCACGGTGTCGACTTTTACGTTTTCAACCGTCTTGGTCAGGATCGGCATATCGGCGACGACCGGGTCGATCTCGTCGATGTTGGCCGAGCCGGCCATGAAGTTGCCTTCCATCATCAGCAGGCAGTAGATCGCTTCGTGAACGCCGGCGGCGCCCAGGGAGTGACCGGAGAGGCTCTTGGTGGAGCTGATTTTCGGAGCCTTGTCGCCGAATACCGCACGCACGCCTTCCATTTCCTTGGCGTCGCCGACCGGAGTCGAAGTGCCGTGGGTGTTCAGGTAGTCGATCGGGGTATCCACGGTGGACATGGCCATCTGCATGCAGCGGATGGCGCCTTCACCGCTTGGCGCAACCATGTCGTAGCCATCGGAAGTAGCGCCGTAGCCGACGATTTCCGCGTAGATCTTGGCACCACGGGCCAGGGCGTGTTCCAGCTCCTCGACCACCACCATGCCGCCACCGCCGGCGATGACGAAACCGTCACGCTTGGCGTCGTAGGCGCGGGAGGCCTTTTCCGGGGTTTCGTTGTACTGGGTGGACAGGGCACCCATGGCGTCGAACAGGAACGACTGGCTCCAATGTTCTTCTTCACCGCCGCCGGCGAACACGATGTCCTGCTTGCCCAGTTGGATCTGTTCAACGGCGGTGCCGATGCAGTGTGCACTGGTGGCGCATGCGGAGGAGATCGAGTAGTTCACGCCCTTGATCTGGAACGGCGTGGCCAGGCAGGCCGAAACGGTGCTGCCCATGGTCCGCGTGACACGGTACGGGCCAACGCGCTTCACGCCTTTTTCGCGCAGGATGTCCAGCGCTTCCATCTGGTTGAGGGTCGATGCGCCGCCGGAGCCGGCGATCAGGCCGGTGCGTACGTTCGATACCTGGTCTTCGCTCAGGCCGGAGTCGGCGATGGCGTCTTTCATGGCCAGGTAGGCGTAGGCGGCAGCGTGGCCCACGAAGCGATAGATCTTGCGATCGATCAGTTCTTCGAGGGGCAGGTCGATGGAGCCGGAAACCTGGCTACGCAGACCCATTTCGGCATATTCCGGGTTGAAGCGGATGCCAGGGCGACTTGCACGCAGGTTAGCGGTGACGGTCTCTTTGTCATTGCCCAGGCAAGAAACGATGCCCAGACCAGTGATAACGACGCGGCGCATGCGGATAACCCTTAAAAGTTGTCAGTGGAAGTAAATACGCCGACCCGAAGGCCTTCGGCAGTATAGATCTCGCGACCGTCGACAGTCACCGAACCGTCGGCGATTGCCAGGTTCAGCTTGCCCTTGAGGACGCGCTTGATTTGAATGTTGTAGGTGACTTTCTTGGCGGTCGGCAGGACCTGGCCAAAGAACTTCACTTCGCCCGAACCCAGGGCGCGGCCACGGCCTGGCAGGCCTTGCCAGCCCAGGTAGAAGCCGACCAGTTGCCACATGGCGTCGAGGCCCAGGCAGCCCGGCATCACAGGGTCACCTTCGAAGTGACAGGCGAAGAACCACAGGTCCGGGGTGATATCCAGCTCGGCGACCAATTCACCTTTGCCGTACTTGCCACCCTCTTCGCTGATATGGGTGATGCGATCCACCATCAGCATGTTCGGGGCGGGCAGTTGCGCGTTACCTGGGCCGAACAGCTCACCGCGACTGCAGCGCAGCAGGTCTTCCCGAGTAAAGGCGTTTTGTTTGGTCATGCGAGCTCCTCAATAATCCCATGCGGCAGGGTAGGGCAAATCTTCCCGAACCGAATGAAGCGTTCATGCCTCATGTCGGCAGCCTACACATAGACTATTGCGTTGTAGTGAAAGTCACAGCGGCAAGGCACTGAATGTACACTTGTTCACTGAAATTTTAAACCGAGCCTGTTTAGGGGCCCGTTCGGGTGCCTAAGACTGCCGCACTTTCGTCTTTCACGCCAGTCGCAGTTGGCTGATGGCGCGTCGCTATTGCACCCAGCGCTGCAGGATTTGCTGCAAATCCGTGCGTTTGAACGGCTTGGCCAGGTAATCGTTCATTCCGGCCGCAAGGCACGCTTCCCGGTCGCCCTGCAAGGCGTTGGCCGTCAGGGCGATGATCGGCAGATCGGCGCAGCCGGGTAGTTGGCGAATCTGCCGGGTGGCTTCATAACCGTCGATCAAGGGCAAGCGACAATCCATCAGGATCGCGGTGAAAATCAGGCTCTCGGCACTGCGGATCGCTTCGGCGCCATCGGTGGCCAGGCTGACTTCAAAGCCCAGGCTGCGCAGCATGGCTTCGACCACGGTGCGATTGACCGGGTTGTCCTCCACCAGCAACACATGGCGACCTTCGCCTGCGCTGTGCTTGCCCTCGGCATCCAGGGCGATCGACGGCTGGCTGTGCTGGTCGATGGCCAGGGGGATCTCCAGGGTAAACACCGAGCCACGGCCTTCCTCGCTCTGCGCGCGCAGGGTGCCACCCATGCGTTCGGCGAGGGTGCGGGCGATGGGCAACCCGAGACCGGTACCGCCGTAACGTCTTGAAATGGAACTGTCGGCCTGCTGGAACGCATCGAACATCAATTCCAGGCGCTCGGCGGAAATCCCGATGCCGCTGTCACGCACGGTGCAGGTGAACCACACCAACTCATGGTCGAGCACCTGCCAGTGGGGCTCGACGCTGACGGTGCCGTGTTCGGTAAACTTCAAGGCATTGCCGATCAGGTTTACCAGGATCTGGCGGATCCGTGTCGGATCGCCCTGTACCCGCAGTGCGTCCATGCCGGGCGGGATCGGCAGCTTGAGCGCCAGCCCGCGCTGCTGGGCGCTGTGCTGGAAGGCCTGGGCGCAACTGTTGATCAGGTCGGCCAGGTTGAAGGGGATATGTTCCAGCTCCAGGGCCGCGCGTTCAATGCGCGAGAAGTCGAGAATATCGTTGATCACCTTGAGCAAATGCTCGGTGGATTCGGAGGCCAGCGCCGCGTATTCGGTCTGTTCCTCGGTCATTTCGGTGGTTTCCAGCAGTTGCAGCATGCCCAGTACGCCGTTCATCGGCGTACGCAGTTCGTGGCTCATCATGGCCAGGAAGTCTGACTTGGCGTTGTTGGCCCGTTCGGCCTCTTCGCGGGTCTGGATCAACTGGGCCATGGCCTGCTGTTGTTCGCGGCTGGCCTGGTTGAGGCCTTCGGCGAGGTTGTTGATATGCCGCGACAGGTCGCCCAGCTCCGAGTCATCCACAATCGGCAACTGCGTCTTGTAGTCGCCCTGTTGGATGGCCTTGACCGCATTGCCCATGGCGCTGATCGGTTGCGACAGGCTCGCCGCCAGGCGCCGGGCGAGCAGGAAAGTAAACAGCAGGGCGAACAGCGCGAGAATACCGGCCTTGAACAGGATCTCCTGCTGGCGCTGGCTGAAGGCGTCATTGGACATGCCGACGATCACCCGGCCCAGGTAGTCCGCGCGGGGGGCCTTGGGTTCGTTGAGGTTGTCCTGGAAAAAGTCGTTGCCCAGCTGGATATGCTGCAGGCGGATCGGCGCCTGGAACACTTTTACCGACAGCGCGCGGTCGTGCTTCTCCGAGGGTTGCTCGACGTACACCAGGATATTTTCGCTGCTGTCCTGAATCTCCAGGAAGCGCACATGGGGCGTGGCCAGCGTGGCGCGCAGCAGGCTGTCGAGCACATCGTTGTTGCCCGAGATCACCCCATATTCGGTGGCCGGTGCCAGTTGGTTGGCGATCAATTGGCCGGTGTGGTCCAGTTCCTGGCGCAGGTCCTGGATACGCACGAAAGTGAAGAAGCTGATCAACAGCAACGTCAGCAACAGCGCCGGGCCCAGAGTGATGAGCTGGGTGCGGGTATTGATGTCCCAACGACGACGCAAGGTCATGGGCGTTTTTCTCCTTCGGCCATTCGGGCGGCGACGTTGGTTTCGTCCACCTGTTCGATGCCCAGTGAGCGTGCGACCTGCGCGTTGCCCACGACTTTGAAGTGTTCGGGGTACAGCGCGCGTGGCCAACCGGCCGGCGACTGGTCCAGCAAACGATCGAGTACCGCCAGCCAATCGTCCTGGTCGCTGTAGGTGCTGGCGAGGCTGCCGGCGCGCACAAACCCTGCATTGGGCCCGAACAGCGGCAATTGCTGGGCATAGCTGCTCAGCAGCAGGTTCTTCGCGGTCTTCGGGTTGTACAGCTGCGGGTCATCGAGGCCGAGCAGCACGTCGCTGTTCCTGAACAGGGTTTGCAGCGGACGACTGTCGTTAGTGTTGTCCCAGCGCTGCGGCACGATCTCCAATTCCAGGGCCGCTGCATGCTGGCGCAGTTCGGGCAGCAGGAATTCACTGTCGACACCGTAGAGCACGCCGATGCGCCGTGCCTGGGGCATGACGCTGGTGATCAGGCGCAACTGCCGCTCCAGCGGTGGGTCGCTCCACAACAGGCTGACCCGCGCGTGCCGTGAGGCCTCCGGGCGCTGATGGGCTTGTAGCCGGCTGATGCGCAGTACCAGCGTCGGCGGCCCTTGGGTATCCCGCAGGCGCCAGTCGAGGCCGGGCAGGTCGAGCAGGATCAGACGCGTGCCGGCGGGCAGGTGGCTTGGTGCTGGCAAGTCGGCGAGGGACGTGAAGGTGACGCGGTCTTCGGGGCGTTGCTGGGCCAGCGCCTGGGTAAAGGCCTGCACCCCAGCACCGTCTTCGGCGGCGGTCAGCAGGATCTCGGCGCTCCACGCCGGTGCGCACAGCAACAGGCCGGCCAGCAGCACGGCAAGTCGCCGCAGCTTATAGATAAGGAAGAAGGTCATCCGTGACGAGTCGCTCATGTCAGAACTCTAACTCCGCGCTGAAGTAGAGTACGTGACGATGGTCGTAAGTGTTGTCGGCCCAGGTAGTGGGCTGGTTATCGAGGCGTTGTTGCAACATGCCGGCCAGCTCCACGTTGGCTTTGCCCAGGGCAATACGCTTGGCCACCCGCAGGTCGACCCGTTCGAAACGATATTGGTTGAGTGCGTCGTCGCCATAGTAGAACAGCGCGCTGGACCAACCTTGGCCCCATTCGCGCAACCAGCCGGCCGAGCCACTGTTACGCGCGGTCTGTGCTTTGTCCAGTGGGTTGCTGGTGGTGGCGTCGACATAAGCGTAAGTCAGCCGCAGGCGGTCGGCGTTGCTCACGCGCCAGTCGAACTGGGACTCGGCGCCGGTGAACCGTGAGCTGTTGGCGTTGCTGGCAATGTACTGGTTATTGCGCAGCGGCGAGCTGATCATATCGGTGATTTCGTCGTAGAACAGCTTCACGTCCATGTTCAGCCCGATGTCGGCAAAGAAGCCGTTGTAGCCCAGTTCCCGCGAGCGCATCAGTTCTTTGTCGAGGTTGCCCGGGCCCCGCGTCTTCACGAAGTACTGTCCGGAACTCTGCCCATAGGCCGGTGAGCTGAGGTTGGTAACGCGGTAGCTCCAGTTGACATTGTTCTCGAACATGTCCGGCGAACGGATGGCTTCCGAGTACACCGCGCGCAAGCCGTGGCGCGGGTTGATCAAATAGTTGACTGCCACCCTTGGCGTCAGCGAAGGGCCGCTCAGGTGCGTGTCTTCGAACATGGCGCCGCCTTGCAGCAGCCAATGCTCACTGGCGCGCCATTCCAACTGGCCGAACAGGCGCCAGGTGGTGTCGTCCAAGGTGCCGTTGAAGTAGGTGTCGGAGTCGGCGCGGTCGTAGCGGTAGTTCATGCCGCTGACCAGGCGCAGGCTGTCGGACAGGCTGAGGGTGTCTTGAATTTCCACGTCGTAGCGGCTTTCGCGAGTGCTCTGGTCGATGTCGCCGCATACGCTCTGGTTGGCGCCGTTGCGCCACTGGTCCAGTACCTGGTTGGCCAAGGCTTGTTCGGCAGCACTGCCCGGTGGCGCGGAGCCCTGGCTGTAGGTGTCCATATGCCGGGCCAGCCGTTCGGCGTAGTTGGGGTTGAGCTGCCACAACTGGGTCAGCTCGGGGCTGAACGAGACCTTGGCGTCACAGGCTTTCCAGATTTGCCGGCGGTCCCATTGCTGGGCCGAGCCTTGGATATACAGGCTGTGCTCTGGGTTGAAATCAAAGTTCCAGCGCAGGGAACCGGCGTAGTCCTTGGCCGTGACGTCGGAACTGTCGCCGCCTTCGGTAATCCCGGCGAATACCGGGGCGTAGGTGTAAGGGCGCTGGTTGGTGCCTTCCTTGGCATTCAGTTGCCAGTCGATACTCTGTTGCGCGTTCAAGGTCTGGCTCACTGCCAGGCTGAAGCGGTTGAGGCGACGGCTGTCTCGGCGGTCGGCGCCAACGGCATCGCTGTCAAAGCCATCGTCCTGTTGCCCTGACAGCGACAGGCGCAGATCGCCGGTTTCCCAGCCCACGCCCTGGCTGGCATAAAAGTCATTGATACCGCGCTCACCGCGAATCACCTTCACCCGTGAGCCATGGCTGTTGGCCGGTGAGCGCGTGAGGATATTGACCACCGCCATCAAGGCATTCGCCCCGTAGCTGACGGTGTTGGGGCCGCGGAAGACCTCGATGCGTTCGATGTCTTCCATCGCCACCGGAATGTCGCTCCAGTCCACCGTGGCCAGGCCGGCGCGGTACACCGAACGCCCGTCGATCAACACCTGCATGCGTCGCGCGTCGCTGGCGCTGGTGCCGTGGTAGTTCACCGCCGCCTGGTTGCCGGTGGTGTAACCGACCATCATCCCCGGCACCAGGCGCAGCAGCTCGCTGATGTCCCTTGCGCCGCTGGCCTTGATCAACTCGCTGTCGATCACGGTCATGCTGCCCGGCACGGCGGCGGCCGATTGCTTGAGGCGCGTGGCGGTCAATACCTGCGGGAGCGGCTGGCTGTCGAGGAAGAGGTCGTCAGCCAGCACAGGTGCACTGCACAACAGCATAAGCAGTAGAGATGAACGGGAAGGAGGGCCCAAATACACGACATGGCCTTGATAGTGACGGATAGCCGCCCATGTTAACTGAGGTGAGGCTATTTGCCAGTCGTCGCCCTTGCAATTCCGTCGCACGGGCATGGCATTTCCCGATAGCCGCACGATTTGATACGGGGGCTGGCCGCAAGCGGGTCGCCCCGTATAATGCCGCCATCGCCACTGGTATGGATTAACGGATTGCATATGACTGAACAGCGCCCTATTGCGGTCCTGGGAGGCGGAAGTTTTGGTACCGCCGTGGCTAACCTGCTGGCCGAGAACGGTCATGCGGTGCGCCAGTGGATGCGCGATCCCGAGCAGGCCGAGGCCATTCGTGTACACCGCGAAAACCCGCGTTACCTTAAAGGCATCAAGATTCATCCGGCGGTCGAGCCGGTCACCGACTTGCTGGCCACCCTGACGGACTGCGACCTGTGCTTCGTTGCGCTGCCTTCCAGCGCCTTGCGCTCGGTGCTGGCGCCCCATGCCGAGCGCCTGGCGGGCAAGCTGTTGGTCAGCCTGACCAAGGGCATTGAGGCGCAGACCTTCAAGCTGATGAGCGAAATCCTCGCAGAAATCGCCCCCCAGGCGCGCATTGGCGTGCTGTCCGGGCCGAACTTGGCGCGGGAAGTCGCCGAGCACGCGCTGACCGCCACGGTGATCGCCAGCGAGGATGAGGAACTGTGCGAGCGTGTCCAGGCGGTGCTGCATGGCCGGACCTTCCGCGTATACGCCAGTGGCGACCGTTTTGGCGTGGAACTGGGCGGGGCGCTGAAAAACGTCTACGCGATCATCGCCGGCATGGCGGTGGCCCTGGGCATGGGCGAAAACACCAAGAGCATGTTGATTACCCGCGCCCTGGCGGAAATGACCCGCTTCGCGGTAAACCAGGGCGCCAATCCCATGACCTTCCTGGGCCTGGCCGGCGTGGGCGACTTGATCGTCACCTGTTCGTCGCCGAAAAGCCGCAACTACCAAGTGGGGTTCGCCCTGGGCCAGGGCCTGAGCCTGGAAGACGCGGTGACGCGCCTGGGCGAAGTGGCCGAAGGGGTCAACACCCTCAAGGTGCTCAAGGCCAAGGCCCAGGAAGTCGGCGTGTATATGCCGCTGGTCGCCGGGCTGCACGCCATCCTGTTTGAAGGGCGCACCTTGAATCAGGTCATCGAGTTGCTGATGCGGGCCGAACCCAAAACCGACGTCGACTTTATTTCCACCAGTGGTTTCAACTGAGGAACGCGCCATGAACGATCCGAAAGCAGCCCCCAAGTACGAGTCCATCCTCCTGCGCATCCTGTGGATGCTGGTGTTTGCCCTGGTGTGGCAGGTGGCGCAGTTCCTGCTAGGCGCATTGGTGGTGGTGCAGTTGATCTACCGTCTGGTCTACAGCGCGCCGAATCTGGGCCTGATGAACTTCGGCGACAGCCTCAGCCAGTTTCTTGCCCAGATCGGCCGCTTTGGCAGCTTCCACACTGAACAGAAGCCCTGGCCGTTCGCCGACTGGCCAACCCCGCGCGCTCCCGAGGGCGAAGCCGCCCACAGCGTGCCGCCGGCGCCGCATCCAGCGCGTGATGAGGAACCGAAGCTATGAAGGTGTGGGTCTTGCGTCACGGTGAGGCCGAGGGGCATGCCCGCACGGATGCCGAGCGCAACCTCACCGAGCATGGCCGCGCCGAGGTGTTGCGCAGTGCTGCGCACCTGATCGGCCAGCCGCTCAGCGCGATCATTGCCAGCCCGTACGTACGGGCGCAGCAAACTGCACAGTTGGTGCGGGACTCGCTGGGTTTTGAGCCGGACATCCGCACGGTGCCTTGGCTCACGCCGGAGGGCAATCCGCTGGAGGTTCTGAACAAGCTCGACAGCGATGACAATGTGCTGCTGGTCAGCCATCAACCCCTGGTCGGCAGCTTGATCAGTTTTCTGCAGCATGGCCATCAGCGCCAGCCGCAGCCGATGTACACCGCCAGCCTGGCGGAACTGGAGGGCGACTTCCCGCTGGCGGGACTGATGAGCCTGGTCAGCGTGAAGAATCCGTAGGCTATCGTCGGGCCACAAAGGCGCGCGTCCCATGCCCGTCGCTTTTCGTTTGCCGTTACAGGTGTTCTTCGAACGTGAAGCGCGGCACCCGCGCCAAACCTTTCTGGTGCAGCCCGTCGGCGCAGCTGAGGTGCAGACCCTCACCACGCCCGCTGCACCGCACAACGGTGCTCAGTTTCAGGCGTGGAGCGAGCGCAGCGAGGCAGTTGTGTGGCAGGATTAGGGCCGTAATAAAACCAATAAGGACAATTCCATGAGCTTGTGGCGCACCCAACCGAATATCGAGCAACTCAATGCCGGCCAGAAGAACACCATCGGTGAACTGCTGGACATCCGTTTTGAAAGCTTCGACGACGAATCCCTCACCGCCAGCATGGTGGTCGACCACCGCACTCACCAGCCCTACGGCCTGCTGCATGGCGGCGCGTCAGTGGTACTGGCCGAGAGCGTCGGCTCCGTGGCGGCTTACTTGTGCATCGACCCGAGCAAGTTCTATTGCGTGGGCCTGGAGGTCAACGCCAACCACCTGCGCGGTGTGCGCAGCGGGCGGGTGACGGCGGTGGCCAAGGCGATCCATATCGGCCGCACCACCCAGGTCTGGGACATCCGCCTGACCACCGATGACGGCAAGTGCAACTGTGTTTCACGGCTGACCATGGCCGTGGTGCCTTTGGGCGAAACCCCTCCGGCGCGATAGGTGTGGCGTGAGTGTCATCATTCCTGGCGGTTACAGTCATTGCTGTGGGGCTTGAGGCTGGTGACAATCAATCTCGGTTTTTGCAGATGGATCCGCTATGTCGCAGCACGTGTTTTTTGCCCACGCCAATGGCTTCCCCTCGGCCACCTACGGCAAGCTGTTTGCCGCCCTGGCCCCGGAGTATGCGGTAGTTCACTTGCCGCAGCACGGTCACGACCCCAGGTTTCCAGTGGACGATAACTGGCAGAACCTGGTGGACGAGTTGATCCATCATCTGGAACAGCAACCGGAGCCTGTGTGGGGTGTGGGCCACTCCCTGGGTGGCGTGCTGCATTTGCACGCGGCCATGCGCTGCCCGCAGCTGTATCGTGGGGTGGTGATGCTCGATTCGCCGGTATTGACCCGCGCCGACCGCTGGGTGATCCGTGCCGCCAAGCGCTTCGGTTTTATCGACCGACTCACGCCGGCCGGACGCACCCTGGGCCGTCGCGAAGAGTTCAGCGACCTGGACGCCGCGCGCAGCTACTTCGCCGGCAAGACCCTGTTCCGAGGCTTCGACCCGGAATGCTTCGACGCCTACCTGCAACACGGCCTGTACCAGGCGGGTGATCGCCTGCGCCTGCGCTTCGACCCGGCGACCGAAATCAGCATCTACCGGGGCGTGCCTCACACCAGCCCCGGCCAGGTGCGCCAACTGAAAGTGCCGCTGGCGGTGGTGCGCGGTCGACAGAGTCGTGTGGTGATGCGTCACCACGCCAGCGGCGTCGACCGTCTGCCCATGGGCGAAATGCTCACTATGCCCGGCGGTCATATGTTTCCCCTCGAACGCCCTCAGGACACCGCGACCTTGATCAAGACCCTGTTCGCCCGCTGGCAAGCCCGCGAGCGCAGTTGCGCATGAGTACGCCGGTCGAAGAAGTGCGTCTGAGCCTGCCGCACATCGAGTTGGCGGCCCATCTGTTTGGCCCCGAGGACGGTTTGCCGGTGATCGCCCTGCATGGCTGGCTGGACAATGCCAACAGCTTTGCGCGCCTGGCGCCGAAGCTTGCGGGTTTACGTATCGTGGCGCTGGACATGGCCGGCCACGGGCATTCGGCGCATCGTCCTGCAGGTGCCGGTTATGCCTTGTGGGATTACGTCCACGACGTTCTGCAAGTCGCCGAGCAACTGGGCTGGAAACGTTTTGCATTACTTGGCCACTCCCTCGGCGCCATCGTTTCCCTGGTGCTGGCCGGCGCTTTGCCGGAACGGGTGACGCACCTGGGTTTAATTGACGGCGTGATCCCGCCCACTGCCAGCGGTGAGAACGCAGCCGAGCGCTTGGGCATGGCCTTGCAGGCCCAATTGAACCTGCAGGATAAGCGCAAACCGGTCTACACCACCTTGGACCGGGCGGTTGAGGCGCGTATGAAAGGTTTGGTTGCCGTGAGCCGTGAAGCCGCAGAACTGCTGGCCCAACGTGGTTTGATGCCGGTGCCGGGCGGCTATACCTGGCGCTCGGACAGTCGCCTGACCCTGGCTTCGCCGATCCGTCTGACCGATGAGCAGGCGATGGCTTTCGTGCGCCGCGTGGGTTGCCCTACGCAGTTGGTGGTCGCCGCCGATGGCATGTTGGCGAAACATCCCGAATTGCTTTCCCAGCTACCCTTTACGGTAACCACGTTGCCAGGTGGCCATCATTTACACCTGAATGATGAGCCCGGTGCAGTCCTTGTTGCAGACTGTTTCAATCGGTTCTTCTCCGCGCCTTGACTTGGGGCGGTCAACTGCCGAGGCTGGGCGGATTGAAAGGGAGTCAACCATGAACCAACTCAACACCGCTGCGACCTCCGATGGCCAGGGCTCACCGATCCGATGAGCCTGCGTAAAGGATGTATACGTGCCCTCGGACTGTGCTGTTTCAGCCCTTTGGTGTTCGCCGCCGATGTGCCGGGAAGCCAGGACCTGCCTGCCGTGGCCCGTCAGGTCGACGCGCAGATCGTCGATTACCGCCCCGCTGAAGAAAAGGAACGCATCTACCCCATGGGGGCGATCCGCAAGATCAGTGGCCAGTTGCGTTACGAAAGCCAGGCCACCGCCCGTGGGCAAACCACAGCGATTACCTATGAACTGCCTGCCGAACACACCTCCAGTGCTGCATTTACGTCGACGCGCGAAGCGTTGCAGGCCAACGGCGCGCAGTTGTTGTTCTGGTGCCAGGCCCGCGACTGCGGGGAAAGCAGCCTGTGGGCCAACGAAGTCTTCGGTAATGCCAAGCTGGTCGGTGCCGATGGCCAGCAGGAATACCTGCTGCTGCGTCTGGCCGCCCCGCAGGAAAACGCCCTGGTGGCCATGTACGGCATCACCCGGGGCAACCGCCGCGCCTATCTGCATGTGGAGCAGCTGGATTCGAGCGCACCGTTGGGCGACTTGTTGCCCACCTCGGCCACCTTGTTGCGCGAGCTGAAAAGCACCGGCGAGCTGGACTTCCCCGCGCTGGGCGGCGACCCTGACGACACCTGGCTGACCCTGATTTCCCGCGGATTGAACCTCGATGCCACCTTGCGCGTCAGTTTGACCGGCCCGAAAGCCGAAGCCTGGCGCCAGGCCTTGGTCGACAAGGGCGTGCGTGCCGCACGCCTGGAAACCGGCACCACTGAAACCAAAGGCCTGCATCTGCATCTGATACGCTGACCGTAACAGGGCGAACGGACCCGTGCCGTTTGCCTAAGCTCTCTCCTACAGCCTTCTTCTAGAGATACTCCATGCTCAATAACGATCGCCTGCTGGTGCAAATCCTGCTGCTGGTGCTGTTTGGTGCCAGCTTCTGGGTGATGGCGCCGTTCTGGTCGGCGCTGTTCTGGGGCGCAGTGCTGGCGTTCGCCAGTTGGCCGTTGATGGTGCTGTTGACCCGCTGGCTGGGCGGCCGTGAATCCCTGGCCGCCGGCATCCTGACCTTGGGCTGGATATTGCTGGTGGCAGTGCCCCTGGTGTGGCTGGGGTTCAACCTGGCGGACCATGTGCGCGATGCCGTCGCGCTGATCAAGGATATTCAGGTTGATGGCTTGCCCGAGGCGCCCACCTGGCTGGGCTCGATCCCATTTATCGGCGAGCGGCTGGTGGCGACCTGGGACACTATCGATCAGCAAGGCGCGGCGTTGATGGTCAGCATCAAGCCCTACCTTGGGCAGGTCGGTAACTGGTTGCTGGCGCGCAGCGCGCAGATCGGTGGCGGCATCCTCGAGCTGACCCTGAGCCTGGTGTTCGTGTTTTTCTTCTATCGTGATGGCCCACGTTTGGCGATGTTCGTCCATCGCCTGCTGGAGCGTCTGATCGGTGATCGCGCCGGTTACTACATCGAACTGGTGGCGGGCACCGTGCAACGGGTGGTCAACGGCGTGATCGGCACTGCTGCCGCCCAGGCCCTGCTGGCACTGATTGGCTTCCTGATCGCCGGCGTACCGGGCGCGCTGGTGCTGGGGATCGTGACGTTCCTGCTCAGCCTGATCCCGATGGGCCCGCCGCTGGTGTGGATCCCGGCCACGGCCTGGCTGGCGTGGAAAGGCGATTACACCTACGCGGTGTTCCTTGGCGTGTGGGGTACGTTCATCATCAGCGGCGTGGACAACGTGCTCAAGCCCTACCTGATCAGCCGTGGCGGCAATTTGCCGCTGGTGATCGTGTTGCTTGGGGTATTTGGCGGGTTGATCGCCTTTGGCTTTATCGGCCTGTTTATCGGTCCGACCCTGCTGGCCGTGGCCTACAGCCTGCTGATGGATTGGAGCGCAACCCAGGCCCAGGTTCGGCGCGAAGACAAGCCTCTTTAAGCCCTGGGTAACCACATCACTGCGGTCAAGCCGCCGCCTGGCGTCTCTTCCAGGCTCAGGCGGCCGCCCAGGCGCTCCGCGGCTTCCTTGGAAATGGTCATGCCCAGGCCGACGCCGCCGGAATTGCGGTTACGGGAACCTTCCAGACGATAGAACGGCTCGAATACCGCCTCGCGCATATCTGCCGCAATCCCCGGCCCGTGGTCTATCACGCGGATGATCAGCGCCTCACGGCTGTCCCTCAACTCCACGCGGGCTGTGCCGGCATAACGCAAGGCATTGTCGATCAGGTTGTTGAGGCATGAACGCAAGGCCATCGGTTGCACCAGCAAGGGCACGCAGGTGCCCGAACATTGCACATCGGAACCCTGGTCCTGGGCGTTTTCACTCATTGACTCCACCAGCGCCTGTACATCCAGCCAATGCCGGGTTTCACTGGTGCGCTGTTCGTGGAGGTAGCTCAGGGTGGCGTCGAGCATGCCGATCATGTCGTTCAGGTCCTGGCGCATCTGGCCCTGCAACCGGATGTCTTCAACTTGTTCCAGACGCAGCTTGAGGCGTGACAGCGGGGTGCGCAGGTCATGGGAGACGGCGCCGAGCATGCGCGCGCGTTGGCTGACCTGCTCGCGAATGCGCCTTTGCATCAGGTTGAAGGTCGAGGCGGCCTGCCGCGCTTCCCACGGGCCGGATTCATCGAGGGGGGGGCTGTCGAGGTCCAGACTCAAGCGTTCCGCCGCTTCACTCAGGCGCTGTATTGGCCGGCTCAGCAGTTTGGCACCGTACCAGGCCGCGATAATCAACGAGACGAATTGAAAGGTCAGGGGCACCACCGGGCCGCCAAACCAGGGGCGTGGGTGCTTATCGCGCATCGGCGCCATGGTCCCGTCCGGCTGCTCGATAAATCGCTCAGGAGGGGGCGGGGGCGGTTGGCCGTAGTGGTGAAACCAGAAGAACGCCAGCGCATGGGCCAGCACAATCGCCACCAGCAACACGCCGAACAGCCGACCGAACAGCGTATTGAAGGGGGCGCGCATCAGCCAATATCCCGGGCGTCGAACAGGTAGCCTTCGCCGCGCACGGTCTTGATCAACTGCGGTGCCTTGGGGTCATCCCCGAGTTTTTGCCGCAGGCGTGACACCAGCAAGTCGATACTGCGATCAAAGGCTTCAATGGAGCGGCCACGGGCGGCATCGAGCAGCTGCTCACGGCTCAGCACTCGGCGCGGGCGTTCGATAAACACCCACAACAGGCGGAATTCAGCGTTGGACAGCGGCACCACCAAGCCATCGTCGGCCACCAATTGACGCAACACGCTGTTGAGGCGCCAGTTGTCGAAGCGGATATTCGCGCGCTGTTCGGTGCGGTCATCGCGTACCCGGCGCAGGATGGTCTGGATGCGGGCTACCAGTTCACGCGGTTCGAAGGGCTTGGACATGTAGTCGTCGGCCCCCAGTTCCAGGCCGATGATGCGGTCGGTGGGCTCGCAGCGGGCGGTGAGCATCAGGATCGGGATGTCCGATTCGGCGCGCAGCCAGCGGCACAGCGTCAGGCCGTCTTCGCCCGGCAGCATCAGGTCGAGTACCACCACATCATAGGTTTCGGCTTGCATGGCCAGGCGCATTGCGGCGCCGTCGGTCACACCGGTGGCGAGAATATTGAAGCGTGCCAGGTAGTCGATCAGCAACTCGCGGATCGGCACATCGTCGTCGACGATCAGTGCGCGGGTATTCCAGCGCTTGTCATCGGCGATCACTGCGCCTTTTTGCTCTTCGTTCACAGGGACGGAAGGGGTATGCATAGTGCGATCATCTGCCTGGTTATTGCGGTCAGCATAGGCGCCCAGCCCCATGGCTGGTAGTGCTGGTCGTTGAGTCGTGCGGGCGAGACTAGCGACGGGGCGTGTTGTGGGCATGTCGTGAATGTATCAGCCTTGAAATAATTACCCGAAATGCCCGCCTGATGGCGGTCGGTCAGTATTTACCGATCATCGGATCCCGCAACGGCGCTGCTTGCGCTACAATCCGCGCCGATTTCGACTTGCCTGAGAGCCCATTCCAATGTCCGTCTGCCAGACTCCTATCATCGTCGCCCTGGATTACCCCACCCGTGACGCCGCACTGAAGCTGGCTGACCAGTTGGACCCCAAGCTTTGCCGGGTCAAGGTCGGCAAGGAACTGTTCACCAGCTGTGCCGCTGAAATTGTCGGCACCCTGCGTGACAAAGGCTTCGAGGTGTTCCTCGACCTGAAATTCCACGACATCCCCAACACCACCGCCATGGCGGTCAAGGCTGCGGCCGAGATGGGCGTGTGGATGGTCAACGTGCACTGCTCCGGCGGCCTGCGCATGATGACCGCCTGCCGCGAAGTGCTGGAACAGCGCAGCGGCCCCAAGCCCTTGCTGATCGGCGTGACCGTGCTGACCAGCATGGAGCGCGAAGACCTGGCGGGCGTGGGCCTGGACATCGAGCCTCAGGAACAGGTGCTGCGCCTGGCAGCCCTGGCGCAGAAAGCCGGCCTTGATGGCCTGGTGTGCTCGGCGCTGGAAGCACAGGCCTTGAAGACCGCCCATCCGTCGTTGCAATTGGTCACTCCGGGGATTCGCCCGGCGGGCAGCGCCCAGGACGACCAGCGCCGCATCCTGACCCCGCGCCAGGCACTGGACGCGGGCTCCGACTACCTGGTGATCGGCCGTCCGATCAGCCAGGCGGCGGATCCGGCCAAGGCGTTGGCAGCGGTAGTCGCCGAGATCGCCTGATCGATGCTCGTTCCCACGCGTGTGGGAACGAGCGGATCTGCCGTGTATCAGCTGACCTTGAGCACCAATTTCCCAAAGTTCTCGCCGTTGAACAGCTTCATCAGTGTCTCCGGGAACGTCTCCAGCCCCTCGACAATATCCTCCTTGCTCTTGAGCTTGCCCTGGGCCATCCAGCCGGCCATTTCCTGCCCGGCGGCGGCAAAGTTCGCCGCGTGATCCATCACCACAAAGCCTTCCATCCTTGCGCGGTTGACCAGCAGTGACAGGTAGTTGGCCGGACCTTTCACCGCTTCCTTGTTGTTGTACTGGCTGATGGCCCCGCAAATCACCACGCGGGCTTTCAACGCCAGCCGGCTGAGCACCGCGTCAAGAATGTCGCCGCCGACGTTATCGAAATACACATCCACGCCTTTAGGGCACTCGCGCTTGAGGGCGGCGGGCACGTCTTCGTTCTTGTAGTCGATGGCGGCGTCGAAGCCCAGTTCATCCACCAGGAACTTGCACTTGTCGGCACCGCCGGCAATGCCGACCACGCGGCAGCCTTTGAGCTTGGCGATCTGCCCGGCAATGCTGCCCACGGCACCGGCCGCGCCGGAGATCACCACGGTTTCACCGGCCTTGGGCGCGCCGGTGTCCAGCAGCGCGAAGTAGGCGGTCATGCCGGTCATGCCCAGTGCAGAAAGGTAGCGGGGCAGGGGTGCCAGCTTGGGGTCGACCTTGTAGAAGCCGCGCGGTTCGCCCAGGAAGTAATCCTGCACGCCCAGGGCGCCATTCACGTAGTCCCCGACTGCGAATTTCGGGTTGTTCGAGGCAATCACCTTGCCCACACCCAGTGCGCGCATTACCTCGCCGAGGCCTACTGGCGGAATGTAGGATTTGCCTTCATTCATCCAGCCACGCATGGCCGGGTCGAGGGACAGGTATTCGTTGTGCACCAGCACCTGCCCGTCCTCGGGCGTGCCCACCGGCACTACCTGGTAAGTGAAGGTTTCCCGCGTGGCCGCGCCGACCGGGCGTTTGGCGAGCAGGAATTGGCGGTTGGTCTGGGCGGTCATGGCAAGGACTCTTTAGAAGTGAAGCATGATTGATAGACCTTGAACGGCCCCGGGGCAAGGTTAGCCGAGGGCGCGAATGCTCATCGATAGGTGCCATTGATAGCGAACCCGGTTGCCTTATCACTATGACTCATACGGCGCTAACCGGCCTTCTGATAGTGCTGACGTGTCCGTCTCGGCGGTGGCTAGACTCGCGCCACAGCCATTAATCCCAATAGGACATCTTCCATGAGCATGACGTTTTCCGGTCAGGTCGCCCTGGTGACCGGCGCAGCCGCCGGTATTGGTCGCGCCACTGCGCTGGCGTTCGCCGCCGAAGGTTTGAAGGTCGTGGTCGCCGATCTCGACGTCGCAGGCGGTGAGGGTACGGTCGGGCTGATCCACCAGGCCGGTGGCGAGGCGCTGTTCGTGCGCTGTAACGTCACCCAGGAGGCGGAGGTGCAGCAGTTGATGGCAAAGACCATCAGTGCCTATGGTCGCCTGGACTATGCCTTCAATAACGCTGGCATCGAGATCGAGAAGGGCAAGCTGGCGGACGGCAGCCTGGATGAGTTCGACGCGATCATGGGCGTCAACGTCAAGGGGGTGTGGTTGTGCATGAAGTACCAGTTGCTGCTGCTGCTGGCCCAGGGCGGTGGGGCCATCGTCAACACCGCGTCGGTGGCGGGGTTGGGCGCGGCGCCGAAGATGAGTATCTATGCGGCCTCCAAGCACGCGGTGATCGGCCTGACCAAGTCCGCAGCCATCGAGTACGCGAAGAAGAAAATCCGCGTCAATGCCGTCTGCCCGGCGGTGATCGATACCGATATGTTCCGGCGCGCCTATGAAGCCGACCCCCGCAAGGCGGAATTCGCCGCCGCCATGCACCCGGTCGGGCGTATCGGCAAGGTGGAGGAAATCGCCAGCGCAGTGCTGTACCTGTGCAGCGATGCAGCGGCGTTCACCACCGGCCACGCCTTGGCCGTGGACGGTGGCGCGACGGCTATCTAGGACCTTTGGCCGCCCCCTTGTTCGAAAACGTCTGGGGGGGGCGTGGGGCTTTTCCAAAGCTGGCAAAACGCCGTGACCGAATATGTGTCATTAGGTAAATAAGTCAATAAAATCAATACTTTAATAAAATTATGCAGCCGGTAATTCGCTGCTTCTGTGCTTAACTCTCCGGGTTGATAACAGACAGTTGAAGTGAGTGGCTCATGGATTTAGGGATCGATCGACAAGCCCTTGTACCGGTCGTGCAGCAAATCGTCAGTGCAGTGGCGCAATGGATTCGCAAGGACGGGGTGAGCCCCGGAACGCGCTTGCCGTCCGTCCGCCAGTTGGCCCTGGATAATCTGCTCAGCCAATCCAGCGTGATCGAAGCATTCGAAAGGATGGTCGCCCAAGGGGTGCTGGCGCCCCGGCAGGGCTCGGGATTTGTGGTGGCCCAGCCGGCGGTCTGCCACGAAGGTAATTGGTATGAGGGGGCGGAGCGCGAGTGGGGCGCCTTTGCCGACAATCCGTTGGGAGAGTTGAAACTGGGCTGCGGCTGGTTGCCCGATGCCTGGCGCGAAAGCGATGACATCAGTTACGCGATTCGTGAAGTCACCCGCACCGACATCGCCGGCCTGTTCAACTACAGCACCTCTCTGGGGTTGCCCGCGCTGCGCGAGCAACTGCTCAAGCGCCTGACTCAGATTCACATCGCCACCAGCCTGGACCGTATTCTTACCACCGCAGGTGCCAGCCATGCCCTGGACCTGCTGATACGTACACTACTCAAGGCCGGCGACAGCGTGGTGGTCGAAACCCCCGGGTATGCCAACCTCTATCGGCAACTGGCGTTCCAGGGCGTGCAACTGCTGGAAGTACCGCGTACCCGAGGCGGCCCCGACCTCCCGGCGCTTGAAGCGCTGCTACAGCGCCATCATCCCAAGTGCCTGTTCATCCACAGCCTTTATCACAATCCCACCGGCACCAGCCTGTGCCGGGTGGTGGCCGAGCGTTTGCTGGAACTGGCGCACCGCGAAAACTTCCTGATCATTGAGGAAGACGTCTACGGCGACCTGCAACATGCCGGTTGCACGCGGCTTTCGGCATTGCCCCATGATGATCGGGTGATCTACGTCGCGAGTTTTTCCAAGACCCTGAGCAGCGCCTTGCGTGTGGGCTACCTCTGCGCCAGTAGCGCAATCATCACGCAACTGGCCAGCCTCAAGACCTTGACCGGTTTCGGCACCTCCCGGTTTGCTGAAGCGGTGGTCGCCACGTTGCTGGCCAATGGTACGTATCGTAAGTGGGTGCAGCGCCTGCGCAAGCGGTTGAGTAGTGAAATGGCCGTGACCCTGCAAGTGCTGGAGGACGAAGAGTGGGAGGTGTTCGCCGTACCCACCGGCGGTATGTTCCTGTGGGCACGCCCGGGGACGGCGCAGCCTTCGCGGTTGCAGGCGTGCGCCCGGAAGTTGGGGGTGTTGTTGTCGCCTGGGGCGTTGTTCAGTCCAACCGGCAGTCACAGTGAGTGGCTACGCCTCAATGTCGCCTATGCTACTGATCAACGTGCCTTGGCGTTGTTCCGTGCGATGGGGCCCGCCAGATCGACCTCGACCATTCTGAAAACGACGAGCGTGTAGCTTTTTGCCATTATTGTGGCGCCAGTGCCTTGTGCTCGGTGCCTTTTGGTTGCGAATCTCGTCGCTTGTCCATCGGACTTGATGGCGTTCGCCATTGCAAGAGGATTCAAGTGCAATGATTTCAGGCGTGCAACAACGTTTCGCCAACCTCGGTATGGCGAAAAAACTGGGTTTGGGCTTTACCCTGGTGCTGCTGCTGACGGCGTTGGTCGCAGCTATCGGCGTGTGGTCCCTGCAAACCGTTGGCCATCGTTTTGAAGGCCTCAAGGCCATGTCGTCGCTCAACAGCGGCTTGCTCAAGGTGCGCCTGATCGAACAGGACTACGCGCTGCACGCCGACCCCAAGGCTGTCGACGCCCTGCATGAAAATCTCGATGCCCTGGCGGTCCAGGTGGCCAGTCTCAAGGCCCGGTCTGCGGCGAATGTTTCGGTGATGGCCGAGGTCGAGCAGGCCCTTGCCGCTTACCGTAAGGCGTTCGATGAATTTGTCGAGCTGACACAGACCAAGGATCTGGCGCTGGAGATGGCCAGTTGGTCGGTGTCCAGCGTGGCGAATAACCTGGATGTATTGCAGTCCGGGCTGTCGGACGACGGGGCCTATGGTCTCAAGGAAAGCCAAGGTAAGGAGGGGGCCGAGTTTATCGAGCAGGCAGGCCAGATCAGTCAGGTTTCACGTTTGATGTTGCAGGCCATGAACGAAGCTCATGTGCGCCTGGACCAGAGCCGCAGGGTGGATGCAGACGACGCCGAGCAAGGCAAGATCGAGCAGGCCGACCAGGCCCTGGCCCAGGTCGAGCAACTGAAAACTTCAGTCAAGGACCCTGGTTATCAGACGGTGCTCAACGAAGTTTCCGGGCATATCGCCGCGTTCAGCGAGAAACTGGGGGAATACACCGGCCTGCTGGCCCAGGAAAAAGTCGTCTACAAACAACTGCATGATCGTGCTGACCAGGTCGTCAGCCGGGTCAACCAGGCCTATGACGCTGAAGACCTGTCGATGCAGGCGCAACTGAAGAAAAGCGCGATGCTGATCGTCGGCTCGTCGGCCCTGGCCTTGCTGGTGGGCCTGATTGCAGCCTGGGTGATTACCCGCTTGATCGTTGCACCGCTGCGCAGTGTGATCGCGGTGGCCCAACAGATTGCCGCCGGTGATTTGAGCGGACGCATGGAGGTCAGCCGTCGTGATGAAATCGGCCAGTTGATGCAGGCGATGCAACAGATGGGCAGCGGCCTCAGCCAGATGGTCAGCGGCCTGCAGGCCGGTATCGAACAATTGGCCAGCTCGGCGCATTCGTTGTCCAGCGTGACCGAGCAGACCAACGTCGAGGTCAGCAGCCAGAAGGAAGAAACCGAGCAGGTTGCTACCGCGATGAATCAGATGACCGCCACCGTGCACGATGTGGCGCGCAACGCCGAACAGGCCGCGCAAGCCGCGCAGACGGCGGATGAGAAGGTCGATAGCGGCCAGTTGGTGGTGCGCCAGAGTTTGCAGCGCATTGAGTTGCTGGCCACGTCCAGTACCCGTGCGAGCACCAGCATCGAGAGCCTCAGTGCCGAAATCCAGAATATCGGCGCCGTGCTGAGTGTGATCAAAAGCGTTGCCGAACAGACCAACCTGCTGGCCCTGAATGCGGCCATCGAGGCCGCGCGCGCAGGCGAACAGGGCCGGGGTTTTGCGGTGGTGGCCGATGAAGTACGGGCACTGGCCAAGCGCACCCAGCAATCGACCGAAGAAATCGAGCGGCTGGTCAGTACCCTGCGCAGCGCTGCGCAATCATCGGTGCAGCAGATCCAGCAAAGTGGCGAGCTGGTCAAGCTGGCGGTCAGCGATGCGCTGGAAACCGAGAGTGCCCTGGGCAGCATTGCGGTAGCGGTGTCGTTGATCCAGCAGATGAACCAGCAGATTGCCGCTGCGGCTGAGGAGCAGAGCTCGGTGGCCGAAGAGATCAACCGTAGCGTCACCAGTATTCGTGCGAGTGCCGATCAATCGGCGTTGAGCATGCAGGGCAATGCGGCGTCGAGCATCCAACTGGCGCAGTTGGGGGCGGAACTCAAAGGGATGGTAGGGCACTTCCGTCTTTGATCGCCGCCCGGAGGCGGCGATCAAAAGGGAGGGCGATCAGGCGTGGTTGGCGAGGAAGGTCAGCAGCGCTTCGTTGACGAAATCCGGGTTCTCCCGGCTGGAGATATGCCCGGCGTCTGGAATCAGGATCAGGGCACAGCCAATCAGTTCGGCCATTTCCTCGGATTCGGCGGGTGGGCGAGGTTGGTCCTGTTCGCCACACATCACCAAGGTGGTGTCGGCGTCCAGGTGCGGTAGTTGTTCCAGCACATCTTCGCGGCTGAAGATCAATCGACCCAGGGGCACGATGCTGTTCAGCAGGCGTTCCCGGGGAAAGTCCAGCAGTGACTTGCGAAAATCCTGATAGAGCGCTGATTCGCGGTCGATGTCCGGGCGAAAGAAGATCGGCGCGATCACATCGAGCAACGGCTCAGGAATGGCGCCGGCGTCTTCAATCATCTTGAACAACGAGAAGTAATACTGGCGCGTGGCCTCTGGCTCGGCACCGAGGTAGGTGTCCATCAGCACCAGGCTGTTGATCCGCTCGGGGGCCTGCAACGCCAGGCGTGCGCCCCACATGCCACCCACCGACAGGCCTACCAGGTTGATCTGTGCGATCTCCAGGTGGTCAAGCAGGGCCAGGGCCTGGCGCGCGAGGTCGTCGAGGGAGTGGGTGGGTGCGGGGAGTTGGCCCGATTCGCCGTGGCCCCATAGTTCGGGCACGATCACCCGGTACTGTTGTGACAGGGCTTCGATCTGCGGAGCCCACATGTTGCGGTCCCACAGGTAGCTTGAGCCGAGCAGGACGACAGGACCGATGCCCTGGTCGACGTAATGCAGCGGTTGTCCATCAATGACGGCGATAGGCATAACGGGCCTCTGACTTCACGGAGTGAGGGGCACTTTTTTACGCTAGTCGGGGGCGTGGCGATAGATGCAAAGTGATGGCATGTTGTGGTGAGCGGGCAGCCCGCTCACCACAGGGGAGTGGGCAGATCAGTCGTAGATGACTTTCTTTTTCCACTCGGCGTCGGCGTCGACTTCTTTCATGCCTTGGGTCAATTCGTTGACTTCCTCTGCCGCCTGTTTGCTGTTAGCCAGCACGGTAGAGTTGGCGCGGGCCAGTTGGCCTTCCAGCAATTGCAGCTGTGCACTGTAGAGCACCGGTTCAGGCTGCTTGCGCAGGTACTGCACGCCACGCTCGAAGGCCAGGCGCGCCTGGCCAGGCTGACCCTGCTGCAAGGCGTGCTGGCCGAGGTTGTTGAAGAATTCGATGTGCAACAGCACCAGGATATGACGGATTTCCTTGATCCAGTGCTTGGCTTCGTTGGTCGGCAGGAAACCGTCCTGGGCGGCGCGGGTGACTTGGCCGTGCAGGGCTTCCAGCAGGAAGCGCACGTCCTTGGCCTTGGCTTCGGTCTGGATCGGCGCCGGCGGGTTGTTCACCGGAAGGGATTCGCCCTGGGCCACCAGCGTGTTCAGCTCAGCGATACGTGCCTTGATCGGTGCACTGGTCTTGTTGAGGTTCAACAGGCGCTGGTTGACGTTGAGCTCCAGGCGGGTCAGTAACAGCTTGAGCGCCGGGGTCATCAGTTGGCCAGGGAATGTCTCGGTGATCTCACCGCAACGGCGCAGGCGATCGTTAAGCTCGATCTCGGTGCGCTTCTTTTCCAGCTTGTTGTTTTCCACCACGTGGTTCATGTAGCCAATGGCGATCAGTATTACGATCCCGGCTATTACCAGCAGGGTGATCATGAGTGGTGTCACCGGTGTGACCTCTTTGATAGGGTTTACAGTAGAGTGTAGTGACTGGGCTTGTCGGCGGATAGGACTGATCGACCAGTTACCCAGGTAGTTTCTCCTATATAGCTATATAGGTAGCCGCTTCCTGCATAGATGCACATTGCCATCATTTGCTGGAGCAAACTATAGCGCCTTGTCGGGCGCCAGAATATAGGCGCCAAGGCCCGGGCGGTCAGAATGCCCGTGCAGGCCGGTAAACGCGGGCGAAGTCATTGATTTAAATAAATTTATCCTTGGGGGTTGACGACCTTTCAATCCATCCATAGAATGCGCGCCACTTACAGCGTAAAGCACACAGCGAAACGCGGTAGGGAGTGAATGTTGTACGTGTGTCCCCTTCGTCTAGTGGCCTAGGACACCGCCCTTTCACGGCGGTAACAGGGGTTCGAGTCCCCTAGGGGACGCCATATGCGGGAATAGCTCAGTTGGTAGAGCACGACCTTGCCAAGGTCGGGGTCGCGAGTTCGAGTCTCGTTTCCCGCTCCAATTTACAAGCAGTGTGGCTCTCGGGCGGCACTGAGTGAAACCAGGACCAAGTCTTCGGATGAGGCCTCTGGGCACTGAAATACACACCATGTGTTTCAGTAGCGTGTCCCCTTCGTCTAGTGGCCTAGGACACCGCCCTTTCACGGCGGTAACAGGGGTTCGAGTCCCCTAGGGGACGCCATTTGCGGGAATAGCTCAGTTGGTAGAGCACGACCTTGCCAAGGTCGGGGTCGCGAGTTCGAGTCTCGTTTCCCGCTCCATATTCAACAAAAACGCCGATCAGTGATGATCGGCGTTTTTGTTTGTGCGTTATTTGTTTATCTGTCTGAAACTGCCATCTTCCTGGCTCAGATCCTGGCGTCTTCGAGATATAGTCGGGCGTTTCAGTTCAAGGAGCGCCCGTGATGGCAGAAACCTCTCAATCGTCCGGTGAAACCAAGGTCGCCCCATTGGGGATCAGCGCCTTGGAAAAAGCATGGGATTTCCATTGGGCAATGCGCTTTGTCAGCGTTGTGCTGTTTCTCGATATCGCTTTGCTAATCCGTACCGGTACGCCCTTGGTGGAGTGGACGACCAGCAGCGATGCATTGCTCGCTGACTTGGGGTTCCTGACGGTCGCCGCGGCCTCTTTTGCGCTGGTGGTGTCTTTCGTTCTGCCGCTGTTGACGGAAATCGTTCGTGGGATCGGCACAAGGTTGCGAATGGCCTTTCCAAAGCTCTTGGGTGATGCCTACACACCTCCTTCAAGGGGGATCGGTTATGTGTGGGCCAACGACCTTCTGGATCTGGCACTGAAGGAAAACAGTGATTTCCTGCTTAGCTGGTATCAGCGGCATGTGCAGTTGCGAGAACAGCACCGGTTGATGATGAACAAAGTCGCGCACTTGGTGTTTGGTTGTTTGGTGCTGTCCGTCGTGGATTGGGCGGTGCCATATTTTGGATTCGGCACTGGTTCGCTGATTTTCTCGGCAATGCATGTACTGGGTGATACGGGGCTGTTTTTGGCCAGTATGGTCGTGGTAGCTGGCGGGGTAATGTTGGCGTCGGCATGGTTTGCCATCGAGTCTTCCCTGTATATCTACTACCCACCTCTGGACATGTTGCAGCGGGAACAGGAGCGCAAGCGATACCTGGGCGCATGAAGAACCTGAATAAAAAAGCCGATCATCACTGATCGGCGTTTTTTTGCGCACACTTCAATCGCTGTCAGAGTTTCGGCAACTGCCCGATACGCCCCATCATTTCGGTGACGATCTGCAGATCCAGCAAGAACTGATCGGCCGTCTTGAACTCATTGTCGGTGTGCCCGGTGTATTTCACTTCCGGCCGCGCCAGGCCGAATTGCACGCCATTGGGCAGTTCATGCACAGAGGTCGCGCCGGCCGAAGTGCCGAACTTATGCTCCATGCCCAGGTTTTCGCTGGCCACTGCCAACAAGGCCTTCACCCACTCACCTTCCGGGTTGCGGTACATCGGTTCGGCGATCGAGTAAGTGAAGTCCACATTGACCTTGGTTTGCTTGTCCCAGGCGCTCAACTTGTTGGAAATCTCGGCTTTCAGTTTCTCCGGCGATTTGCCCTTTGGTACACGCAGGTTCACCGCCAGCTTGAAGGCTTTGTCATCCAGGCCGACAAAGGTCAGCGAGGTGGTCAGCGGCCCCATGAAATCATCGGAGAAACCCACGCCCAATTTGCCGCCCAGATAATCCAGGCCCCAGTTATCCGAGGCATAACGGGCGGCGTCGGTGATGTGGTTATGCTTGAGGGCGATCTTGCCGTCGACAGTGTGGATCAGCTCCAGCATGCGCGACACCGGGTTGATACCGGATTGCGGTTCGGAGGAGTGCGCGGAAACCCCGGTCACCGTCAGCTTGACCTCTTTGCCGACCACCTTGGCTGCCACCTCGAAGTCACCGCCGTTGCGCTTGGCATACTCCGCGCCGGCTTTTTGCAGGCTGGCGGCCAGTTCGGCAGGCTTGTCGCTGATAAACGTGGCAACCGAGGCCGAGGGAATCTGGTTGGTGGCCATGCCGCCGGTCATCGAGATGATTTCGGCACCTTTGCCTTCGCCTTTGCGACGCGGGAAGGTGGCCATGACAGTGCCATAACCTTTTTCGGCAATCACCACCGGGTAGCCGCCATCCAGCGCCAAGTTGTACTGCGGCGTCGGGTTGCGTTCGAAGTAATAGGGTATCGCGTCGCCGGAAGTTTCTTCGGTGGTGTCCACCAGCAGCTTGAAATTGCGCGCCAGCGGCAGCTTCTCTTCCTTGATCACCTTCATGGCGTACATCGCCACCACGATGCCGTTTTTGTCATCCTCGGTGCCCCGGCCATACATGCGGTCGCCGATCAGCGTGACCTTGAACGGGTCGAGCCTGGTGCCGTCTTTCAACACCCAGTTCTCCGGCGTCACCGGCACCACGTCGGCGTGGGCGTGGATGCCCACCACTTCGTCGCCGCTGCCTTCCAGGGAAATCTCGTACACGCGGTTGTCGACGTTACGGAAGTTGAGGTTGAAGGTCTTGGCCAGGGCCTGGATCTTGTCAGCAATCCGGATGAATTCCGGGTTTTTGTACTGCGGTATGCCGTCCACGTTGAAGGTCGGGATTTCCACCAGTTCGCGCAAGGTATCGAGGGCGGCCTTGCCGTACTTCACTCGGGTGTAAATCCCCAGCAGGCGATGGATCTCGTTCTGCTGGTCGGCGGTCAGGGTTTTGTTATCGAGGAAGGCACTGATCGCCGGACCCACGTCGTCAGCCTTGCCCAAGTCGCCCTTGGCCAGGCTGCCGAGGAAACCACGGAAATCCGTAACCGACGTTTCGCTGAAACTCTGCAGAATCGCCGTGCTTTGCTCTGGGGTGATGTTGGCAAAGGCGGGCGTGGTCATCACCGAAAGACCGGCCGCGAACAGGGTGGCAGCCGCTAATTGCTTGAGTCGAAAGTGCATGGTCAGAGGCATTCCTTTGCAAAGGGAAATAGGGGATTCCTGATCGATATGTCAGAAATATTTCGACACACTACCACTGCCAAGGTGTGCCTGGGAGGCCACTGGGAGGCTTATCTAAAAACTCGATAGCACCCTCGACTCCGCGCTCTAGTCCAGGCTGTACCGCACCGACAACGCGCCCTTTTTCTCCGAAAGCGCCAAGATCGTCACGTGGCCCAGCTCGCCCAGCGTTTGCACATGGGTACCGCCGCAAGCGTAGGGCGGCAAATCACCGAAGCCCACTTCGCGGGTGCCGTCCTCCAAGGCCATGCGGCGCGGGTAGTCGGCGGCGATCCATTGGTTGATCCGCTGTTGAATGATCTCGGCGTCCATGGCTTGTGCGGTTTCGCCACGGATAAAAGTGATCTTGCCTTCGCCTGGCCAGTGATGGGCCTTGATCGGCATCCAGCCCAGGGTCTCGCCGGCGTTGCCGATCAAATGTCCGGCGGAATGCAGGCGGGTGTGCAGGGCGCGGCGTGGTTCGTCGACCCGTGCGGTGATGGGGCCCGGTTCCACAGGTTGGTTGACATAGTGCACCACGCGATCGGTTTCCTGGGTGACTCGCAGCACCTGGCTGTCGCCCAGCCAGCCGGTATCGAATGGCTGGCCACCGCCTTGGGGATGGAAAATCGTCGACCGCAAAACGACTGCAAACTGGCCCTCGCAGGGGGTGCAGCTCAGCACTTCAAGCTCGGCGGTCAGGTGGTCGTGGGTGAAAAACAGGCGCTCGGTCATTTTCTACATCCGCATCAGGGTTCTGCGGGCAGTATAAATAGTGCGTCGATAGGTGATAATCCGCTCAAATATCAATGGACCTGTGCGTCATGAGCATCAATCTTCCTTTGTCGCTGCTGGGTGAAATGGCGATTTTCGTCAAGGTAGTAGAAACCGGCAGCTTCTCCGGAGCGGCTCGGCAGTTGAGCGTTTCGCCGTCGGCGGTGAGCCGTAGCATCTCGCGCCTGGAAAAGGCCCTGGCTACCCGTTTGATGCAACGCACCACACGCAAATTGCGCCTGAGTGAAGCCGGTGAGGAGGTTTTCAAGCGCTGCCAGGAGATGGTCAGCGCGGCGCGCTCAGTGATGGAAATCAGCGGCCAGTTCACCCATGAGGCCGAAGGCCTGGTGCGGGTCAGTGTGCCGAAGGCGGTGGGGCGGTTTGTGGTGCACCCGCATATGCCGGAGTTTCTGCGGCGTTATCCCAAGGTGGATGTGCAATTGATCCTTGAGGACCGGCATGTGGACATGATCGACGACAATGTCGACCTCAGCATCCGTATCACCGACAGCCCGCCGCCGGGCCTGGTGGGGCGGCAGTTATTGCCAATTGAGCATTTACTCTGTGCCACGCCGCAGTATCTAGCCGAGCATGGTGCGCCGGAGCATCCCCACGATTTGCTGGCGCACAGTTGCATCTATCTCGGTGAAACCCCGGGGGATTCGCGCTGGAAATTCCGCCAGGGCGGCAAGGCGGTGACGGTCGGCGTGCGTGGACGTTATGCGGCGAATCACACCGGCGTACGGCTGGATGCGGTGTTACAGCACGTGGGAATTGGCAGCTTGCCGTATTTCACCGCGCGGCATGCGTTGGAGGAGGGGCGGTTGGTACAGGTGTTGCCCGCGTGGGATTTTATTGCGTCCTACCATGGCGAGGCGTGGTTGTTGCATTCGCCCACGCGCTACTTGCCGCCGAAGCTGCGGGTGTTTATCGATTATCTGGTGGAGTGCATGGCGAGGGAGCCGACATTGCGCCGTCGATAGGCGCGCCGTCGAAAATGTGGGAGGAGGGCTTGCTCCCTCCCGCATACAGTTGTGCAGTGTTTTGAGCAATCAGTGTTTGCTTTGGTCTTGCGGCATGGCCAGCAGTTGCTTTTCCTGGTTCCAGTCGAACGGTTCCTCGTTCTGTTCGGCTTCAAAGCGACGCTCTTCCAGGGCCTGGTACAGGTCCAGTTCTTCATCAGGCATGAAGTGCAGGCAATCGCCGCCGAAGAACCACAGCAGGTCGCGCGGGACGAGGTGGGCGATCTGCGGGTAGCGCAGGATGACCTGGCTCATCAGGTCCTGGCCCAGGTACTGGCTTTCGATCGGGTCGATTGGCAGCAGGGCGCGCAGTTCGTCGAAGCGCTCCAGGAACAGGGTGTGGCTTTCCTCGGGCACCTGTTCGGCTTCGCCGACGGCAACCAGGATGCTGCGCAGGTGGTCGAGCAAGACGAGATGATCGGCAACGACGTTGGACACGAGATAAGTCCTCTAAAGCAAAAACGGGCGCGAGAGTATATGCCTCTCGCGCCCGTTTTTATATGACCTCCGGACTCAGCGGACTTTACCTTCAGCGTGTACCAGCTCTTCCTTGCTGAAATCATCCACGTCGATCACCTTGCGCCGTGCCGCTTCAGCGTCACGCAAGGTTTGCGCTTCTGCAGGTTGCAGCACACCGGCATGCAGCGCGGCGTCGATGGCATGTTCGCCGGCAGTCGGTTTGACCTGGCCGCTTTTGAGCGCGGCGTGCAGTTTTTTCTGCAGCGGGTGGCTGGCACCCAGCAGGTCGTAGGCATGTTGCAGTGCGCCCACCGGATCTTCTGCCGCTTGCGGGCGGTAGCAGCCGGCAAGCAGTTCTTCCAGGGTCGGGTCGCCTTTGGCGCGACCAATCACCGCGGCCACTTCGGCATCCAGTGCATCGGACGGGCCGGTATGGCGGCGCCCGAACGGGAACACAATCACCCGCAGCAGGCAGCCCAGCACTTTATTCGGGAAGTTGGTCAGCAGTTCATCCAGCGCACGCTCGGACTCGCCGAGGCTTTCTTCCATGGCCCAGGCGAACAGCGGTTCCAGGTGATCCGGCGAATCCAGGTCGTGGTAACGCTTGAGTGCCGCCGATGCCAGGTACATATGGCTCAGCACGTCACCGAGGCGTGCCGACAGGCGTTCGCGGCGTTTCAACTCGCCACCCAGCAGCATCATGCTCAGGTCCGCCAGCAGCGCGAACGCGGCAGCCTGGCGGTTCAAGGCGCGGAAATAACCCTGGCTCAAACGGTTGCCCGGGGCTTTCTCGAAGTGCCCCACGCCGAGGTTCAGCACCAGGGTGCTGGCGGCATTGCTCACGGCAAAACCAATGTGTTGCATCAGCAGCCCGTCGAACTCCTTCAGTGCCTGATCGTGGTCTTCACGACCGGCCAGCGCCATTTCCTTGAGCACGAACGGATGGCAGCGGATGGCACCCTGGCCGAAGATCATCAGGTTGCGCGAGAGAATATTTGCGCCTTCCACGGTGATGAAGATCGGCGCGCCCTGCCAGCTGCGGCCCAGGTAGTTGTTCGGGCCCATGATGATGCCCTTGCCGCCATGCACGTCCATGGCGTGGCTGATGCACTCGCGGCCGCGTTCGGTCAGGTGGTACTTGAGGATCGCCGACAGCACCGAGGGTTTTTCACCGAGGTCCACGGCATTGGCGGTGAGCATGCGCGCGCTGTCCATCAGCCAGGCGTTGCCGCCGATGCGGGCCAGGGCTTCCTGGATACCTTCGAAAGCCGACAGCGGTACGTTGAACTGTTCGCGTACCTGGGCATATTGGCCGGTCACCAGGCTGGTGAACTTGGCCGCGCCGGTGCCCACGGCGGGCAGGGAGATCGAACGGCCTACCGACAGGCAGTTCATCAGCATCATCCAGCCTTTGCCGAGCATTTCCTGGCCGCCGATGAGGTACTCCAGGGGGATGAACACGTCCTTGCCGGAGTTCGGGCCGTTCATGAACGCGGCGCCGAGGGGCAGGTGGCGACGGCCGATTTCCACGCCGGGGGTGTCGGTAGGGATCAGCGCAAGGCTGATGCCCAGGTCTTCTTCTTCACCCAGCAGGTGGTCGGGGTCGTGGGCCTTGAAGGCCAGGCCCAGCAGGGTCGCGACCGGGCCAAGGGTGATGTAGCGTTTTTCCCAGTTCAGGCGCAGGCCGAGGGTTTCCTTGCCTTCCCATTCGCCTTTGCAGATCACGCCTGTGTCAGGCATGGCGCCGGCATCGGAGCCGGCCAGCGGGCCGGTGAGGGCGAAGCAGGGAATGTCATCGCCACGCGCCAGGCGCGGCAGGTAGTGGTTGCGTTGTTCGTCGGTGCCGTAGTGCAGCAGCAGCTCGGCCGGACCGAGGGAGTTAGGCACCATCACGGTGGAGGCCAGGTCGCCGCTGCGGGTAGCGAGTTTCATCGCGACCTGGGAGTGGGCATAAGCGGAGAAGCCTTTGCCGCCATATTCCTTGGGAATGATCAGGGCGAAGAAACCGTGGGTCTTGATGTGCTCCCACGCGGCAGGCGGCAAGTCCATGGCCTGGCCGATTTCCCAGTCGCTGACCATGGCGCAGAGTTCTTCGGTGGGGCCGTCGATAAATGCCTGTTCTTCTTCGGTCAGTTTGACCTTGGGATAGGCCAGCAACTTGTCCCAGTCGGGGCGACCGCTGAAGAGTTCGCCGTCCCACCACACGGTGCCGGCGTCGATCGCGTCGCGCTCGGTCTCGGACATCGGCGGCAAGACTTTCTGGAACCAGCTGAACAGCGGCTTGGTGAAGTATTGGCGGCGCAGGTCCGGCAACAGCAGGGGCGCGGCCACGACAGCGATCAACACCCAGAAAATCAGCAGCAGCCAACCCGGTGCGTGGCTCCAGGCACCCATCGCCAGCAGGTAAACGGCGACCACGCCCAGGGCGGGCAGGGGGGCGACGCGGCGATGTGCCAGGTAGGCAATGCCGACCACCAGAACCAGTATCCACAACAACAGCATATTCAATCCTCCGTGAAACCAGGGGCGAAACCACCAGGAAGCTTAGTCGGCATCCGAACAAGCGAGGTGATCAGGGTGTTACAAGTTGTACTGGGGACACCTGACATCAGGCGCCGACATTTGGCCGATTCGTCGTTATCTCTATGGCAGACCTGTCGTTAAACTCCAGGCTTCCCTCGGAGATCAAGCTCATGGATACGTACCTGAGTCCCAGCCGCTTCATCGATAGTGACCACCCTGCGGTGGTGGAGTTCGCCGAAAAACATCGTGGTCCCAGCGCGGACTTATGTGACCAGGCGGTCAGTCTCTATTACGCCGTGCGTGAGGCGATTCGCTACAACCCCTACACCTTCAGCCGTGACCCCGACACCCTGAGCGCCAGCTTTGCCCTGGCCGCCGGCGAAAGCTATTGCGTGCCCAAGGCCACCTTGCTCGCCGCCTGCGCCCGCCATTGCGGCATCCCGGCGCGCATCGGCCTGGCGGATGTGCGCAACCACCTGTCGACGCCGCGCCTGGTCGCGTTGCTCAAGAGTGATGTGTTCGCCATGCATGGATACACGGAGTTGTACCTGCGGGGCCGCTGGGTCAAAGCCACTCCGGCGTTCAACCTGCAGTTGTGCGAAATGTTCGACGTACCGCCGCTGGACTTCGATGGGATTAACGACAGCGTATTCCACGCGTTCAACCGTCAGGGGCAGCGCTCGATGGAATACGTGGTGGACCACGGGCAGTTCCCCGACGTGCCCGAGGATTTCTTCTTCGCCCACCTGGAGAAATGTTACCCCCACCTGTTTGCCGAACAGATGCCGACCCTGTTGGGCGACCTGCAGAGCGATTTAAGCCGCGCGTGAACCGGCGTATGCTGCTGCGTTCATCCAGCCATGTTCATCAATAAAAAGGCGCGGTCATGCTGAAAATCTGGGGTCGTAAAAATTCATCAAACGTCAGGAAAGCACTGTGGTGCGCCGAGGAACTCGGCCTGGACTATGAGGCAATTGATGCGGGCGGGGCTTTTGGTGTGGTCGATACGCCGCAATACCGGGCATTGAACCCGAATGGCCGGGTGCCGATGATCGAGGACGGCGACTTTGTGTTGTGGGAGTCCAACACCATCGTGCGCTACCTTTGCGCCAAGCACGCGTCGGCGTTTTACCCGAGCGACCTGCAAGTGCGTGCCAGCGCCGAGAAATGGATGGACTGGACCACCTCGACCCTCGCCGAGCCGTTCAAGGCTGTGTTCTGGGGCGTTGTGCGCACCCCGGAGGAAAAGCGGAACTGGGACAGCATCAACGCTGGGCGTCAGGCCTGTATCGATGCACTGAGCACCGTGGACAGCGCATTGGCCCACCAGCCTTACCTGTCGGGCGACACCTTCGGCATCGGTGATATTCCCCTGGGCTGCTTTATCTACGCCTGGTTCGAGATGCCTATCGAACGCCCTTCGATGCCCCATCTGGAGGCCTGGTACCAGCGCCTGCAACAACGCCCGGCCTACCGCAAAGCGGTCATGACCGCGTTGACTTAATACTGACTATTAATACAGGTGACTGTACTTGTGCGGCGCGGGCAAGCACCATGCCCGTCATGCGCCGCCGTTGAACTACGTGCGCTGCGCCCTCATCTACTCTTTCTATTCCCTTCTTTGGTGCGTATTCCGATATGAGTTCTGCTCTGTCCATCCGGCAGCTAACCAAAACCTACGGCAACGGTTTCCAGGCCCTGAGCGGTATCGATCTGGACGTTGCCGAAGGTGACTTCTTCGCCTTGCTCGGCCCCAACGGCGCTGGCAAATCCACCACCATCGGTATCCTCTCCACCTTGGTCAATAAGACCAGCGGCACGGTGAATATCTTCGGCCACGACCTGGACAAATCCCCGGCGGCGCTCAAGCGTTCCATCGGTGTGGTGCCCCAGGAATTCAACTTCAACCAGTTTGAAAAGACTTTCGACATCGTCGTGACCCAGGCCGGTTACTACGGCATCCCGGCGAAAATCGCCAAGGAGCGCGCCGAGCAGTACCTGACTCAGCTGGGCCTGTGGGACAAGCGCGACGTACCGTCCCGCTCGCTGTCCGGCGGCATGAAGCGTCGCCTGATGATTGCCCGGGCACTGGTGCATGAGCCGCGCCTGTTGATCCTCGATGAACCCACCGCTGGCGTGGACATCGAACTGCGTCGCTCGATGTGGACCTTCCTCACCGAGCTGAACGAGAAGGGCATCACCATCATCCTCACCACCCACTACCTGGAAGAGGCTGAGCAGTTGTGCCGCAATATCGGCATCATCGACCACGGCACCATCGTCGAGAACACCAGCATGCGTAACCTGCTGGGCCAGTTGCATGTGGAGACCTTCCTGCTTGACCTGAAGAACAACCTGTCGGCAGCGCCGCAACTGCTTGGCTACCCCAGCCGCCTGGTGGACAGCCACACTCTGGAGGTCCAGGTGGATAAAGCCATGGGCATCACTGCGTTGTTCACCCAGTTGGCGACCCAGAACATCGAAGTGCTGAGCCTGCGTAATAAAACCAATCGCCTTGAGGAGTTGTTCGTGTCCCTGGTGGAGAAAAATCTGACGAAGGTGGCGGTATGAGTTCTGAGCTGCAACCCAACCTCGTCGCGCTGCAGACCATCGTCTACCGCGAAGTGAAGCGCTTTACCCGGATCTGGCCGCAGACCCTGCTGCCGCCGGCGATCACCATGGTGTTGTACTTCGTGATCTTCGGTAACCTGATCGGCCGCCAGATCGGCGATATGGGTGGTTTCACCTATATGGAGTACATCGTGCCGGGCCTGATCATGATGTCAGTGATCACCAACTCCTACGGCAACGTGGTCTCCAGTTTCTTCGGCAGCAAGTTCCAGCGCTCCATCGAAGAGCTGATGGTCTCGCCGGTGTCGCCGCACACCATCCTGATCGGCTACACCTTGGGTGGCGTATTGCGCGGCTTGATGGTGGGCGTGATCGTGACGCTGCTGTCGCTGTTCTTCACCCACCTGCAGGTGCATCACCTCGGGGTCACCATTCTGGTGGTGGTGCTGACGGCGACGATCTTCTCGCTGTTGGGGTTTATCAACGCCGTGTTCGCACGCAACTTCGATGATATTTCGATCATCCCGACCTTCGTACTGACGCCGCTGACCTACCTGGGCGGGGTGTTCTACTCCATCACCTTGCTGCCGCCGTTCTGGCAGACCGTGTCGCTGGCCAACCCGGTGCTGCACATGGTCAACGCCTTCCGCTACGGCATCCTGGGCGTGTCGGATATCAAGATCAGCGTGGCGATCACCTTCATGCTGGTGGCGACGGTGGTGTTGTATATCGGTTGCGCGAAGCTGCTGGTGAGCGGGCGCGGGATGCGTACCTGATAAGCGCGGTAGAAAAATGTGGGAGGGGGCTTGCTCCCGATTGCGATGTGTCAGCTACAGATAAGCTGACTGACATACCGC